>JANYGO010000235.1 GCA_025362325.1 Cyanobacteriota bacterium
TTCGTGAGCCGATCGAGATCGCTGGCTGATAGTCCGAGCTCTGCTTCGCCGTCTTCGAGGGCGGCGGGCACAGCACTTGTTAAGTTTGCATTTGAATTCGGCATATTTGATCCGGTAGACGAAGTGGTTTTTGTCATCTCAGGCATTGCAGTTTGAGGGCGAGCGGGAAAAAGTGTTCCCAATACATTTCCTAACAACATTTCTTCTGCCATCTTTGATTTTTTCCAAAAACGGCTGAGTTTCTTAGATTCAGTTTATCACCTAGCATCAGCCAGCAGAAGATAAAAATTATCACTTCGTACTTGCGCCTGCTAGAGGGGATACTATCCACCTTTCTGTTATAGATGCTATTTAAACTGCAAGGGGTTATTTCGCTGGCGTTGCGAGTTCGATCTGCGGCTATTGGGAACCCAAAATAACTGAGCGGCTACTTATACTGCAAGCGCTGCGCCGAAGCGCACCTCGCTTTTGATGTTCTCCGTAATTTCTACAGTAACCTGCACCGAAGTGCGACAGTTGTAGATTTTCTACGTGATTTCTACAGTGTATTAGCAGAATCTAAACTCGCCACTGACAACTTCCACATAACTACCCAAAACCTTTATCCCCAAAATTTTACCCTTGCTTTTTCTGCGATCGAGCCTGGGTGCGTTGAAGTTTTTTAACACTCCCAGCTCCGCCAAATCCTTCCCTGACTTAGGATTTGAATTATTTCTATAAACGACTGCACGCTGTTAATTTTAGTTCCCGATGATTAATTAGAATTTTAGATTTTTCGCCCGGGCAAATATTTGGCTTATTTTTTATTTAGATAATTTTAATTCGCTGATCGACCAGGCGATCGAACTGAGCAAAAATATTTTTTTTAGTAGTTTACATTAATTATGCAAAAATGAATCTATCTCAAGACAGATTATAAAATTTAGCAGCGAACAGAAATCAACGCAGAAGTTGTGTTTGCTTAAAGTTGCCAGCTCGATCGGCATTTTGAGCGGGAATGACTCACGGCCAGCCAGAGAAAGGCGGTTTCTTTGTAGGTGTCTGGTTGCCTTTCCCCATATTTCTGGGAGCAACTGGCTCAACCCGGCTTAGTCTTTTAGAGAATAAAAAGTAATCCTGCGTCAGAGAAATGAAATATTTTAGATCCGCTGTATTGAGGAGCATCTCTTTCGGAGTGTAAAAAGCATTTTTTACTGAAGAGCAAGCTTAAAATGTCTCACTATAAGAACTGGCGCGCTTGCCGTTGTATTGTCGCCAATATTGGCAGATTCACTCGATTATTCGGGCGGAATTTGAACTAAATTTACACCCATAAACTTGAGAAATCTCCTGATGATTTTATGTTGGTCTAGCAGACACAATAAAGGTTAGGTTTAGTCACGAATCAGAGTATTTATCAAAAATATAGCAACCGCGACATCGGTGAGGACAGTGGACAGTGGACAGTTGACAGCTCGCCCTGAGCGAAGCATAGTAGCGACCATTAGGCATTCTCGATACGGTTACAGTTTTCAGCTTTCCAACACAGTCACGATGAATTTTTGCTCTCATCGTTCCCAGATTTCCAGGGAATTTTATCTCAGAATCACTCAAGACTTTGACGTTCTGAGGGTACTGGATTGACTGCCTACCGTGTCGATGCTTGAAGGTTGGGTACTGAGTGCGACCGTCAAAGAAGTTGATAAATGCTTGAGACAGATTCAGTACCGATTGCTGTAAGCATTGGGAATAGAATCCTTTGAGCCATTCATACTCTTGCTTCCATACTGGGATCTGTTTCTTCATGCTGAGAGCAGACACGCCTTTACCCGTCTCTTTGTAGGTCAACGACATGACCGCAAGAGATTGATTCGAGACCCAACGGACACAACCAAAAGATTGTGCGAGATGGGCTTGCTTGATATCAGTTGGGTAAATCCTGACTTTGACTGCTTTTAACATGATTACGACTCTGATCACGCTTCTTTAACCATGATAACACCGAGCGCTACGTTTGTGAGAGTTTGTTAATTGCGGCGCTGATGGCGCTCTCGTCAAACATTAATTGCCATCGCGCCGCAATTAACACGCATGAACATCCCACACCAACTAAGAGTATGGTGTGGGGATTCCCCTCAGCCTAGCTAAAAATTTTAGAGTCTGGTTCGAGTTCCCAGTTTAGATCTGTGGAGTAAATCGAAAATTGAAAATCAAAAATGCCAAATCGACTGACTGATGAGGGTGGATGGCTTACGAATGAGGAGCGGGCCCTGACCAATTAATTAATTGACACAAACTTCAGATTGCTGTTAGGGGGGTGGTGGTAAAGGATAAGCGCCCAGAAGAGAGCTACGGATCGACATCGGAAAAATTTTACTCAATTTTGCTTCCGATATTGCCCTGAAATCGCTTGGGGAGAGCCGAAGTAATTTTAATAAGAACTAGAGATCCGCCTGGTAAAGTGCCTCTTATTAAACTTTACTCAGCAACGATAAACTCAAGTTCGCGATCAACGTAAAGGGGTCTGCGGTAGAGGTGCAAAATGTTAAACATAGCAAGATTGGAGAAAATTCGGCTTTTACTAAGCCAGAGAGCAATCAAAACTAATAAACTGTTATTAAAGTACAAGTTTTATACCCTCAAGGTGTTTGAACTAATATATTTGATCCCAGCGCTCGCCCGATCGGGGGAAGCGCATTCAGAAACTTTCATTCAAAGAGTAAAAAACAGTTTGTCGGTCGCTATTGCTAGCTGCAAAAACGCAGGCAAATTCAGAATTGAGGCGGGAGGGCGCTAAATCAGTGAGCCAGGAATTTACACTCTCAGTTACCCCAGTTGGGGACGACGAATATCTAGTGCGGACAGAAAGGGTGGCACCCGGTGTACCCCTAGCAGAACAACAAGTCCGCTGGCCGATCGATGAATGGCTGGCACTGTCTGCTCAACTGATGAACGACCCGCTGGTGGGCGCGATCCAGGGAAAAGCATTACAGCGAACCAATGCAGGTGGCGGACTCTCGCGCTCAAACAATTGTGCGCCTTCTTTAGTAGCCCTCGGACAACAATTGTATAGCGGACTGTTTCAAGGGAACTTGCGCGATAGCTGGACTTGCGCTCAAGGCATTGCCCAGCACCGCCGAGAAGTGCTGCAACTTCGGATCGGGCTCAAAGGCCGGCGCTTGCCGCGGCTGCCGTGGGAAGTTCTGCACGCGGGCGATCGCCCTTTGGCAACCGGCACCGATGTCGTGTTTTCCCGCTACCAACCAGGTACAAGTTTGTTCAAACAAACCCGGATACTGCCCAGCGGTGGCCCACTAAAAATTTTAATGGTGATCGCCTCTCCGAGCGATCGAGATAGCTTGCAGCTTTCGCGAGAAGTGCTGCACCTGCAACAAGAACTGCAAAACCGCACCGCCAACCCCCTCAAAAACAGCCCCCATGCTCCAGAAATTCAACTGACAATTCTCGAACAGCCCGATCGAGAACAGCTTACCCAAGCCCTAGAACAAGGACACTATCAAGTCCTGCACTACGCAGGTCACAGCAACTTAGGTTCCAGAGGCGGCGAGCTCTACCTAGTCAGCAGGCGCACCGGCTTAACCGAAACCTTGAGCGGTGACGATTTAGCAGGATTGCTGGTCAACAACGGCATTCAGATGGCAGTGCTCAACTCCTGCCGCGGCGCCTACGGCGACCCCTCAGACATCGGGGACGACAGCGCGGAACGCAACTTAACCGAAGCTCTAGTCAAGCGGGGCATTCCGGCAGTGCTGGCAATGGCAGAAAGCATTCCCGACGATGTAGCCCTAACTCTGACGCGACTGTTTTACCGCAACCTGAATCAAGGCTATCCAGTCGATCTCAGCCTGAGTCGCGCCAGGGCCGGACTAATTTCTGCCTACGGTTCTCACCAGTTGTACTGGGCTTTGCCCATTCTCTACCAGCACCCGGACTTTGACGGCTATCTGACTGGCGCCCCAGCTCAAAGCGCGCCATCCGGACTAGGGGTGCAAAATTTAATCGTGCCGGGAACGCCACCTGCGGGCTCGGGTACAGAATGGAAGGCGCCGTCTTCGCTCTCGGCGATCGCCCCCTACCCGCCCATCCGGGCCAATCCACCCCAGGAGTCAGACAGTGATGACGGCGAAGTCTGGGAATATTTTCCCGACCAATTAAAAAATCGCAGGGATTGGGTGAACCAGAGCGATCGACCTTGTACTGCTAATTCACCGAACTCTATTCCCGATAGTCAGTCTTCGGCGATCCAAGCAACTCGCGCCGCTGCACCGACTCAGAAATCGTTAACAAAACCCGGATTGAAACAATATCTAGCCCTGACGCTTTGCTTGTTACCTGTTGCTAGTGCTGGCTTTTTTGGGTGGCGGCACTGGCAACACCGAGGCACGAAACCGGAAGAGTTACTGCCGGCGGTACGCACTCCCCTGTCGCAAAATTACTTGCAACAGCGCCACTAAAAGCGATCGCCCAAAAAGTTATCAAAAGTATGTTGCTCGATCGCCAGGAGGACTTACGAGAAAGAATTGGTTTAAAGCCTGTCTTTTGTAGGGAGAAATTAAAAGCAGACTATTCATTGCTCCAATCCTCGGACTTGCAGGTAGAGGTCGCCCTCAAGCGGTCAACCCAACGACCCAACGGCCGCGCTCTTCGGGCATCGCCGGCTTGGGGGGCAAGCTGTCAACTGTCAACTGTCAACTGTCAATGGAGCGCGATCGAAACTAAGCTGCACAGGATTATCAAAAATTTGGGTTTAAAACCCTGTCCTTCTAGGACGGCTTTAATTTCTTAAATCTCTTCCAAAAAATCCGGTAATTGCTGGTTTTGTAGTAGATTAGAAAAGTCAAGGTTAAACTCCTTCGCCCGAAGTGAAACAGAGACTCAGACACACTTTTAGGCGTAAACCGGGGGACGCATTGCGGCGAAAACTCTATAAACAGTCAGGGACTAAACAAAACAGCCCCAACTCCAGTAAACAAAATAATTTTCTTTTTGTTAAGTAGGGTAGGGCATACCCGAACTCTAGATCAATATTCTAGTGCGCTTTTGGAGACAGACCCGCTGGGTGGCTGCGAATCAGGCTCGTTAATTGGTAGGTTTCTACGGTTAAAAGGTCGGAGTATTGCCTTTCATGACGCAACACTTAAAGGTTAGTCGCTGAATTAAGAATCCCCTCGCCTCGATAGCAGGGGAGTGTCAAAAATTGTATATTTTAATCAACTAATCCCTCTCACTTCTTCTGAGCATCGGAGCATCCCATCGGCAGAACATCACAGACAATCTTTGGCTGGCGCAGCAGCTTATGCCCCTGAATGCGGCGGCAGGATGTTTCTACTGCGGTGCGGGTGCTTGTCGGATTTAAGCTAACACCCGTTCAACGAACAGGTGAAATTTGCTGCAATTTTTACCGGATTGCCCTCCGGGAACTGCGTTCTGTGCCAGTTATATGCCGAGCACCTTAATAGAAGATTGCGCCGGAGTGTTTGGCGTTTTGAGGGGATTGGCAGCCCGAAAAACAGGGTTTATACTATTTGAGATTTTTGATTTTAGATTTTTGATTCAAGAATTGGGAATGACTTATTCCATAAGGGTTTGGAGCACGGGCCTACAGTTGGATTCTTTTTGTAAACTGGGTTTACAAGTAGCTGGCAGCGACATCGAGAACAAGTGCTGCCTCGCCTTGTTGAGGTAAAATTTCACCCACCGCCGGTAAAATTTCACCCACCGCCGGTAAATGCTTTCGGCAGATTTGCAGCGGTTGTGCTCTAGGTATTTCCATTCATGGCTGTCTTGATTTTTACTTTGACCGCAGACAGGAGCGGGGATTGGTGAATGTAGGGAACAGACTTTACTGTAAAAAAGTAAAGCATTTAATTTGCGGCAATAATTCCCCGGGCGATCGCTCGAAGGGCGAGCGAAGCATTTTGGCCCGGAGCAGCAAATCGATCGCTTTGAGCATCCTTCTTACTTGCACCCCCGGTTTTGAGACCGCAGAAATTTATCCAGAATCTTAATATTCCTAATTCTTAGTATTGACAGTGAAACAAAGTTCATCTAATGTGTTGTAATTGATATACGTAAACTCCAATAACCGAGGTAAGGTCAATGGCAGAAACAGCTACAGCACCCTTAACAGGAAAAGGTCTCCTTCAAAAAATCAAAGGCAGCGATTTGCCGCGCAGAGAACTTGCAAAGCTTTGCGGCTACTTCACCGTCAGCAAGAGTGGAGAAACGCGGATTAATCTGGCTGAGTTTTACGATGCAGTATTAGCTGCTAAGGGCATTGAGCTAGAAAAGTCGAAAGCAGACGGACGCGGGCGAGAAGCGAGTTATAGAGCTAGCGTTCACAAGAATGGCTCGATCGTGATCGGAGCAAATTATACCCAAGAAATGGGATTAAAGCCGGGCGACGAGTTTGAAATTAAACTCGGATACAAGCACATTCGCTTGATTCAGATCGATGTGGACAGACCGGATGTGGAAGTGGAAGATCAAGAGGAGGATACAGAAGAATAGAGGCGATCGCGGTGCAGTCAGCCTCTGGCAAGGCGACTGGATTTGGCATTCGCTACAGGAATATTTGCGCGCCACCCTTCGATTTAACCGATGAACTGTCTTGACTATTTCTATTTTCTCTTGTCTCGCAAAGACTACAGTGCCTCTGAACTTCGCAAAAAGGGGCAAGAGAAAGGTTTTGGCAATGAGGAAATATTGGAGGCGATCGCGCAAATTCAAGACCGGGGCTATCAGTCCGACACTCGCTTGGTGGCAAACTCGATCGCCAGCGCTGCGGGCAAATACGGGAAGTCGGCCATCAAGCGCAAGTGCCTGCAAAAAGGAATTAGCAGCGATTTGTTCGAGCAAGTCTGGGAAGAAGAATTTGCCGAAAATCAGGACTCGGGAGCCGAAAAACTGGCAGAATTAAAAGCCAAAGTCATGCGGAAATACAAGATCGATGCTTGGGCTAATGCAGATCGGACAACCAAGGGTAAAGTCTTGAATTACCTGCAATACAGGGGCTTTAATGGCTTTGAAATTTGGCAGCAGTGGCAAACAGAAGAAGATGATGAGTAAATTGTAGGAGCTGTCAAATCAGTTCGGCCCCCAGATAGGCAAGCACAACTGCGTTCCTACCCTGGGGGCTAAATTGTCAGTTGTGAGTTGTTGTAACTGTCTGTCAAGCCTTAGACTTGCTTGAAGAAGATTCGTACATCTGTCGGTGTCTGGCTAAAAGCTGGAGATATTTATCGTTGATTTTAGCCAGCATCCATTTCTCTTGAAAAATAGCAGCGGATTTTGCTTTCTCGGGATCTGCTTCTAGCGGCAAAATATCTTTTCGAGCTGCGGTTTGCTCTGCAACAGACTCCAGCTTCTGAGGATTCTGCTGGTATTTTCTGCCGCTTTTGTGGTTGGCGTAGCGGCGCGATCGAGTATACCCCATTTGCAAGAACTTGCGCGCCATGTCGGCTCCCACAAAATCATCGGCATCGAGATACTCTAAAAACAAGGAGTAAATTTTGCTGCTGGACTCCCTGGCAATTTCAGGAGTCTTAAATCTCCAAAAAGGCAGAATTTCACCTTTATAGGGTTCCACCAACAGCACTCCCTGTTCTCCTTTTCCCACCCGATAAAATTCCGGGTGCTCCCGAAAGTCAATATTCTTAAAATCTAAAGAGTAGTCAAACTGCTTCATTGGGCATTTTCGGTTGTATCTGGAACTAGAGAAGCCCGCGGTTTACCTTCGTCTGGTTGGGTATAAACCCAGGCCCAAGCAATCAAGACAGCTTGAAAAGGCAGCCTGAACCAATACAATAATGGGTTGTGCGGAATCCCTTCGATCGCAATGCTGTTGACGGCTTGATTGATATTAGCTGGAAACACGGCAATAAACAGGGCAATTAAGCCCCACGCCGCCGCTCTGCTAACGGCAGGAATTAACAGCCCAATTCCGCCCAAAATCTCGAAAAAACCGCTGATATAAACCAATGCTTCCGGGTAAGGAAGCTGAGGCGGCACGATTCTGATAAAGGGTGCGGGTACTGCAAAATGCAGCACGCCTACAATACTGATAGCTACTGCGAGGATAACGCGCCAGATTTGTTTTTGAGCTGTCATGGGGAATCGGTAGTTAATAATTGTTAAGTTGCTGCGAAAACGCTTGCTAAAATTCGCTATCTGCGATCTTGATGACAAGAGGACTGAGGCATAAAAATTCCTGCCTTCCGGGTTTTTCTTGTCTTACTGGTGGTTGTAAGGATACGTTTTTCGTATAAAAATCAGGTTTCTCAGTAATACCAGTTTCCCAAAAGCATCCCCTTGGAGGTTGGCGCTCGAAACTCTGGCAGTCATCAGTCATTCCCAATTATTCAATCTTCAATGCGCTATAAGTCCCGAACCAGTTTTTGCAGCCCCATACTTAAGGAAGTCGGACTGGAATCGCAGGCTGGTGCGTTGATTGCTGCCACAGATAGTGGCTCTTTTGATACCCAGATTTTAATGTCTAATTCCCGAATGCTGCCTCTGTCTTCGGGTAGTAAAATTGGCGTTGGTTCGGGTGCTGGCGCACTCAGCAGACAAACGGGCCGGAGGTTTTCTCCATCGACATTCTGCGTCGCAGCTTAACATTTAATCATCCAGGGAATTGATGAGTGTGATTGCTGCTAAATTTGACACCCGAAAAAAAGAATCAAACTGCCAGCCCACGGTTCAAAGCCTTAGAGCGTAAGTAATTCCCAATCTTTTACTCTCAAATCTTCAATGCGAAAATCTCAAATAATAGGATTTTTACTTGCACGCGAGTCACCTAAATGCGAGTAATTTGTCAAGTAATCTTAGAATAATTTAATATTTCGGGTTTAAAAATTATTTGTAGAGGCAATTCGGGAACGCTCTGTAAAGAAAGTTACTGTCTAAGTTTTGTGTTATGTCAACTTATCAAAGAGGTTACTATGGATCTAATGAGGGAATTTGCTAAAAAGTGCGCGCTGTAGCTATCGCGAGCATGAATCGCCCTAACAAGTAGCAAATCTTCCTGCTTGAATAGAAAGATTGTTACCAAGGGCAGGAACTTTCTTGCCGCCACATTATTCAAAAAGATTAAGCCGCTCAGTGCTGTGTCATTTTTTTCTACACGCAAGCAATCACCGACGCCCATGAACATCTCAACCAACAACTCTCAATTTCGCCTCAACCGGGTGCTGCGGCAATCGCTGTTCGCAGGCATGATTTCCGCTGCTGCTTTGGCTAGCGGATGGGCTCCGGGCTGGTACGCACAATCATCCAGCCTGGTTTTCGGAGGAGCCGCCCAAGCTCAAGAAATTAGCAATACCGAAATTACTAGCTACGCTCGCGCTGTCTTGGGCATAGAACCGGGCCGGCTGGAAACTATTAAGGAAATTAAAGGCATGACTGGAGGCTCGCTTCCTAGAATAGTCTGCAACGAAACTCAGGCAATTAACAGCCTGTCTGGAGGTGTGCGCGGCATGGCGGTGAATTACTGCCAACTAGCTAAAAAAATTATTGAAACCAATGGTTTGACAGTTAGCCGCTTCAACCAGCTCACTTTGCTCCAGCAAGCGAATCCGGCAGTAAAACAGCGAATTCAAGCCGAACTGCTGCGGCTGCAACAAACGGGGAATCAATAAAATCTAGGGTTTGAGTCTTTCTTCCTCTCCCGTTCTATGGTTCGAGTTACTGGACGTTATGCAATAATTTTTGAGAAAAGGGCGATCGTCTGTAAAGAAGTGCTTGACAAAATGACCTAAATGTGGTATGCAAACAAGAACGGGAGCGGTTCAGAGAGATGACAATTTTGCAACTCGCTTTCATTCAGTTGACAGTTGACCGCTCGACAGTTGACAGTTGACTGCTTGAGGCCGACCTCTACCTGGAAGCAAGAGGATTGGAGCAATGAATAGTCTGATTTTAATTTCTCGCCTTTAGGGGTTCCGACTTTAAACCAATTCTTTCTGGTAAATCGCAATTCGAGATTGAAAGATCTTCCTCAAAAAGTAGAGGTGAAGTGAATTACTATCTCGCAATAGAATAAGAAAATGCTAACTTTCACAAAACATTTGCCTGCAAATCCCGATGCTGTTGTCAGCTTTAGTTTAGCGATGACAGCGGACGATCGCACTCGCAGCCGCCACAGATTCGAGACAGATGCCGGAGAAGTGCTAAACTTGCGTTTGCCTAGAGGTACGGTGTTGCGCGATCGAGATTTATTGCAGTCGGAAGACGGTAGCTGTTTGGTACTGGTAAGCGCAAAACCCGAACCGGTACTGACAGCGCGGGCCTCGACTGGGCTGCTACTGATGCGGGCGGCTTATCATTTAGGAAACCGCCACGTAGCTTTAGAGGTTGCTGATAATTATTTAAGGCTTTCTCCTGATTCTGTTTTGCAGGGAATGCTGGAAAAGATGGGTTTGGAAGTAATAGAGGAAATTGCGCCGTTTCAGCCGGATATGGGCGCTTACGGGCACAGTCACTAGGAATTGGGCCGCGCAGGGCATGGGCCCGCGCAGGGCATGGGCCCGCGCAGGGCATTGGCCCGCGCAGGGCATTGGCCCGCGCAGGGAATTGGAACCAACAAATAACAACAGTCAACTGACAACCGTCAACAGTCAACCGTCCACAGTGAACAATCAACTTTTATGTTTGTTGCAGTTAGCTTTTGCACCTGTGGGAGCTTATAGTTATTCTGAGGGAATTGAGAGTCTGGTAGAAACTGGGGCGATCGACAGCGAGATTGCTTTGAGGAATTGGTTGGAAAATTCCCTGGAATTCGGGGCGGTGCGAGTAGAGGCTGCTGTGGCGGTACGGGCTTTGAGGGCGGCGAAGATTGGGGATTTGAGGGCTTTGAGTTATTGGAATGCTTGGGCGACTGCTGCTAAGGAAACTGAAGAGTTGCGTTTGCAAAGTTGGCAGATGGGGCGGACTTTGACGCGGTTGTTGCTGCATTTGCGTGAAGCGAAGCTATCCCGCAGGGAATCGCCCGTTGCTTCTGCGTTAACCACAAGTGTAAAAGATTTGGTGGAAGTTGGCGGCAATCAGTGCAATTTTGCGATCGGCTTTGGGATGGCCGCTGCTTGCTGGCAGATTGAAGAGGAAGCAGCCGTGGTAGGATATTTGTACAGTTGGGCCGCAAATTTGGCAAGTGCGGGCGTGAAACTGATTCCTCTTGGTCAAACTGCGGGCCAGCAGTTGCTGTTAGATTTGCAGTCTCAAATTAGTTTGACGGCGCAAGAAGTTTTACAATTAGAAGATGATGACCTTGCTAGTTGTAGCTGGGGATTGGGACTGGCTAGCATGGCTCATGAAACTCAGTACACTCGGTTGTTTCGCAGTTGAAAATCCTTCAATCCCAAATCCCTCAATCCCAAATCCCAAATCAGAAAATCTAAAATCTAAAATCTAAAATCGCTATGGGTGCTTTTCGTGTAGGAATTGCTGGCCCGGTTGGTTCGGGAAAAACTGCTTTGCTTGATGCTTTGTGTAAGGCGCTGCGACAGCAGTACCAGATTGCTGTGGTTACTAATGATATCTATACTCAGGAAGATGCACAGTTTTTGGTTCGGAGTCAAGCTTTGGAGAGCGATCGCATTTTGGGCGTAGAAACGGGAGGCTGTCCCCACACAGCCATCCGCGAAGATGCTTCGATCAACTTGGTAGCTATAGAAGAGTTAGAACACAAATTTACTGATTTAGATTTAGTCTTTGTAGAAAGCGGCGGCGACAATTTGGCGGCAACTTTTAGCCCGGAGTTGGTAGATTTGACAATTTATGTAATCGATGTGGCTGCGGGTGATAAAATTCCGCGCAAGGGCGGGCCGGGAATTACTAAGTCGGATTTATTGGTAATTAATAAAATAGACCTCGCACCTTTTGTGGGAGCAGATTTGGGCGTGATGGAACGGGATGCTAAAAAGATGCGCGGAGAGAAACCTTTTGTTTTTACTAACTTGAAGACTCAGGATGGCTTAGCGTCGGTGGTTGATTTTGTGAAGTTGAATGTCGTCTAGGGCGATCGCATCTAGTATCAGGGAAATAAGCCGTTTAATGATAACCAAGTAAGTTATGCTGAGTTGTGATGATGCAGCCAAATACTTTTTGGCTCAGGTAAGTGAAGATGCTGGCGATCTGATAAGCTGTTCAACATCTAAACTGCATTAACTAAGTTCCCTTTATTTTTTATTTTTCGGTTCCATTTCATAATTAATCCTCCTTCATTTAAAAGTTTATTTAACAGTGATTCTAGTTTTTCAATGGATTCAAATAATCTA
>JANYGO010000337.1 GCA_025362325.1 Cyanobacteriota bacterium
TGTCGGTTTGGTGGTTTTGGGATTCCAAGACGGGATTTTTCGCAGGGATGACGAATGGCTGGTTTCTCATTTTTATTACGGGATTGCGGCGGCGCTGTTGATGGTTTTTTCGTTGGCAATTGCACCGGAAATTTATCAGGATCGATCGCACCGCTGGCGGAAAATTCACACTGCTTTAAACTGCATCGCCCTGCTGCTATTTTTCGGTCAAGGTGTTACGGGTACTCGCGATTTGTTGGAAATTCCTTTGAGCTGGCAAAAAGAACACCTCTATCAGTGCGATTTTAAATATAAAACTTGTCCGAAACCAGCCCCGAAAATATAAGCTGTTGTGCGTCTATTAGAGGGGAAGAGGATTTGACGACTTTTGATAGGGAGCGAAATATACTTTTTTGTTTATGACTAATATCAATTCCGGCTGCGGCGGAATGACAAGCGAGGAAACGGCAGTGCCCATAGGTGTCAACAACCAGGTCAAATCCAGTCAGAGATTGCTGGCAAGACTATTAAATCCAGATCCCCCCTAGCCCCCCTTAAGAAGGGGGGAACAGGAAGCCTCTTTAAGTCCCCCTTAAGAAGGGGGATTTAGGGGGATATGGACTCGGATATAAACGAGATTTATCAAGGGTTTTAGGCGATTGTTGATACGACGAAAGGCTCTTGGAGTTTCCCTACGCCAGATGAATTGTAGGGACACGGCACGTGCAGTCTCCTGATTTCGGGTAATATTAATGGCGATGCTAACTCAAAGTTCTAAAGGAGCAACGGCGTTCAATAATTCTTCTAGGATAAATCTGAGTAAAGATTGAGTTGCTAATACTAAACCCAATCTGGCTTGAGCGAGTTTTGGTGTTTCTATTTTAACTTCGCCCCAAATTCAACATTGACTGTAAAAAGTCTGAAATGTCGCACTCAAATTATCAGCCAATTTTAGATAATTGACTGGTTTTTCGCGGCTGCAATTGGCGATCGCAGGTGCTAAATTATCTAGCACTGTGATTAGTTGCAAAATTAAATTGCGTTCTGCTGAATGCACTAACCACAGCCGATCGCCCCCGTCAACCCAGGGTATGGGATTTGGGGCCGCCAGCGACCAAATTTGCGGTGCTGTAGCGACATCCGGCTGCGCGATCGAGATTAGGCGATCGCGGTGGGCCATTCGCAGCAGGGAACAGCAGCGCGCGTGGCTGTACTGAATCGGAAACAGTCGATCGGCTGACACCACAGGAGAGAATATGCGAGATTCAGGAACAGGTAGGGGAATTTGAGCTAAACGCTGCAACCAGACGGCTAAACCCGCATCAGTTAACTCCAGCTCAATAATTCCCGCCGGTGCGACTTTAACGGCGAAATCTGGGTAACATAGCGGTTCGAGAGTTTCGACCAACTGTGCGGCGATAGCCTGCGGTGTCTGCTGCCAAGTTTTAGCCAATTTCAGGGCGATCGCAGATACGTACAGCACCCGCGCCCGATCTTTTGCCCGATTTAACGGAATTTCTGGCACTGTCCCCTGTTGGACGATCGCGCCCTGCAACCTGGAAAACAAGAAAGACTTCACCGTAAGTTCCGGGTACTCGGAGATATTTGTTGTATCCATATCGGTTGCTCCTGCGGTAAAAGTGACTCTCTCAGTGTTACCGCTGGCGCTGTTCTTGTACGTTAAACTGCTGATATCAGATAGGGTCGATCGGCTCGCCCGGGTAGAGCTACATCGCATTTATCGGCTCTCTAGCGATTTTTTGGCTAAATATACAATAATTTACGATCGACTCATTGCTGAATTCTACCATTTTGATGTATTTTTTGCTACATTGAATTTTTTGGTAAAACTGAGAAGAGTCAGCACAGTTAACCAGCGTGCAAGCTCGAGTGGGGGTGGGTTGTCTCACTTTGTATCGCAATGCTCGCCAAAGCTGTTTTTCTCACTTCAATATATCCCAGAGCCTCACTTATGCAATCAACTTCCACGCCTCTAGAGACTATCGATCGACCTTTTATCACTTGGCAGCGAATTATCGACTGGGCCCAGGAACACTACCGCTGCCGCACTTTTAGCAAAGACGAAAAGATTCCCGCCAGACCCGGACTGCTGTATTTAGTGCAGAAAGGTTCTGTGCGGCTCGTAGGTAGCGCTCAAGTTAGCGCTACTGCGAAGCCGGGGTTAAAATCCGCTAGCAAAACTACAGAAGAAGCTTTTTTGGGCTTCGTCGGCGCGGGTCAGCCCTTTGAACTGGTTGCTCAGTCCCCGTTTACGCTCCAAGCTTTCGCTCACGCCGATCAAACTCACGTAGTGTGGATGTATTGGCACGATTTGGATAATTGGCCTCACTTCCGCCGGGAAATTTTGGATGCGTTTCGCTACCAGCACCAGCGGAAACTGCTCTGGCTGAGCACTTTGGGACAGCGCCGCACGATCGACCGACTGCTGGGTTTTCTCACTTTGTTGATCGAAGAGTTCGGCGAACCTTACGTAGGTGAGGCAGAACCGGATGTGGTTCGGGGCTATCGCTTACCTTGGGCCTTGACTCACGCTCAAATTGGCAGCGCCATTGGCTCGACGCGGGTGACGGTGACGCGGCTGATGGGGAAATTGCGATCGAAAGGTTTGATTAATACTGAGGATGATAATTTGATCTGTTTGCCGGCTAAGTCTACGCCCCAAAAGACTAAAAATCAAAAGCAGGATGTAGAAGCATTCCTCGAAGACGATCTCGAAGACGATCTCGAAGACGATATTGAAGACGATATTGAAGACGATTCTCTTGAATAATTTGCCTACAATCCTGCGGGTGATTCCCCACAAATAGCGCATCGCTATTAGAGAAATCGCCGAAATGGTGGGAAGTTGTTAATTGCTGAAATATCAGCGATCGATTGTCGATCTCGCGAGGATAACTCAAGCCTTCCCTCTTCCCTCTTCCATCGGACGATTTCCATCTGACTTCTGCTTTCTGCAAATTGTGTAAACTTTTTCCGTTCTCGAAAGGTGCGACTGACAATGACGACCGATGACAAGCAAAAATATTCCACCCCAAATAATCAGAAACGGGTGGTGTTCTGCGACTTTGACGGCACAATAACTGTTGAAGAAACTTTTGTGGCAATGCTGAAGCGTTTCGCACCGGAATTGTCGGCTCAACTGATGCCGGAAATTAACGCTAGAAGGCTGAGTTTGCGATCGGGAGTGCGGCAGTTACTAGAGTCTATTCCCTCGGAATGTTACGGGGAAATTGTGGAATTTTCTAGGGGAAAGCTGATGCGGCCGGGATTGGTGGAATTGCTGGATTTTTTGGACGCGCAAAAGGTGGATTTTGCGATCGTTTCCGGTGGTCTGCGGATTATGGTAGAGGCGGTGATGGGCGATTTGGCACACCGGGCGATCGCTATTTACGCTGTGGATGTGGACGCTAGCGGTCTCCACTTGCAAGTCAATTCTGAGTTTGAAGGAGATGCAGAATTGGTGTCTAAGGTGCGGGTGATGCGCCTGCACCCGGCTTCTGAACAGGTGGCGATCGGAGATTCGTTGACGGATTTTAATATGGCTTTGCAGGCGAATTCGGTGTTTGCGCGCGATCGGCTTGCCGAATATCTGGACGAACAGCAAAAGCCTTATACTAAATGGGATAATTTTTTTGACGTATTAGAACATTTGTCCCAGAAATGGAAGTGAAACTAAACTAAGAATTGCGCAAAAATCGCAGTTTAGGCTATATGTATTGGTAAGGTGCGCCCATAAGCACCCTACGTTTAGATAGGCAAGGGCAAGTCCTATCCACGTAAAAGATAGATAAAAATAAATCGAAAGCTGAGGATTTGCACAGAATGAGTGGCGATTTGAGATCGGATTTAATTGCAGCAGCCAAACATTTTTACGATCGCGGTTGGATGGCCGGGACTGCTGGCAATCTTTCAGCCCGCTTGCCAGACGGCAGTTTCTGGATTACTGCTAGCGGGCGCGCCAAAGGGCAGTTAACTGAAGCAGATTTTATCAGAATGAGCTCCGACGGTGCGATCGTCGAGCAACCTGTTCCCGACAGCCGCCCGTCGGCCGAAACCAGCATTCATTTAGCCGTTTACAATTGTTTTCCAGACGCTCAAGCTTGCTATCACGTTCACTCGATCGAGGCAAACTTAGTTTCTCGGATAGTCTCCGGCGATGCAGTGCCTTTACCCGCGATCGAAATGCTGAAAGGTTTGGGGGTGTGGGAGGAAAACCCGCAAGTGGCGATACCCCTCTTTGCAAATTATTTGGAAGTGCCGAAGATCGCCCAGGAAATTTGCGAATATTTTGCCGTTTGTACACCATCTGTACCCGCTTTGTTAATTCGCGATCACGGCATCACAGTCTGGGCGAACTCGCCAGCCGCCGCCTACAATTACGTAGAAATTGTAGAATACATTTTTCGCTACACGATCGCAGCCCACCAATTAAATTTAGATTTAAAATGTTAGATTAGGACAGTCTGAAACGCAAAACCTAATTATGGAAGGTGGGTACCGCGCACCTTAACTGCTGTAGGGTGGGCGCTGCATAAAGCATTACCGCTATCAGTAACCTGTCAAACCACCTTTTGCGTCCACCAACTTAGGAAACGAGCACACATCAAGAAGAGGCAACAAACATTATGGCTAAATATACCAGAGTCTTATCCATAGATGGAGGCGGAATTAGAGGAATTATCCCCGCGCAAGTTGGAGTTAGCATTGAGTCAAAGCTGCAACAAAAAAGCGGCAACCCCGATGCGAGAATAGCTGACTATTTTGATTTAATCGCCGGCACAAGTGCGGGAGGAATTTTAACTTGCCTCTATTTGTGTCCCGATGCCGAAAATCCCAGCAGGCCTCGGTGGACGGCCCAAGAGGCTGTTAATTTTTCCATCAAGAGCGGCCGCGACGTTTTTAAGAGTTCATTGTGGCAAAAACTTCGCTCTCTAGACGGTTTAATAGATGAGAAATATCCCAGCGATGCCTTAGAACAATTTTTTCGGGAAAACTTTAGAGATTATAAGCTCAGCCAACTGCTGAAACCTTGTTTAATTACCAGTTACGATGTCGAAAGGAGAAAAGCTACCTTTTTCAATCAAATAGATGCTAAAAAATATCCAGAAGCTAACTATTTTATCAGAGATATCGCCCGAGCCACATCTGCCGCTCCTTCTTACTTTGAAATTCCCAAAATCTACTCTTTGACAAACGAATCCTACGCTTTAATTGACGGGGGAGTATTCGCAAACAATCCCGCACTTTGTGCCTATGCGGAAGTGAGAAATAAATTAAGAATTCCCGACGACCGTCCGGACAGAGGCCCCACAGCCAAAGACATGGTAATTTTATCGCTGGGGACGGGAGAAGCTCAGAAAAAATTCCCCTACGAAGAAGTGAAAAACTGGGGTCAAGTTGAGTGGGTTGAGCCTTTGATTAGTATCATGATGACGGGAGTTGCTGAAACGGTAAATTATCAAATGCTGCAAATTTTTGATGCGATTGAAAAACCCGATCAATATTTGAGAATTACTCCTGATTTGAGCAAGGAACAACCTCTGCCAATTGATGATGCTTCGGAACCAAAAATATTGGAACTCGTGAGAATTGGCAAGGAGCAAGCGGAAAAGTATAGCGAACAGTTGGATAAATTTATCGATTTGTTGCTGGCAGAGTAATCAGTCAAATTGTCGGTGGGTGGGGCGCGGCGATTAACTTAAATCACCAATAAATAAATCTTAAAACGCGCCCTACCCACCAATTTAAAAAAAGAATGTAACTTGAGGTTAGCTCCAAAATCGTACAGAATCAATCAGTACCAATCTCAAATCGAAAATGGAAAATCGTCTAATCCACCAACCGCAGGGCAGACAGACTGAAAATATATGTTGACAAATCGTGCAATAATTGCTGTACAATTGGCGATAATCTCTATGTGACAGTGCTTCGCTCTGTTTGCAATTAATCGCCAGCCGTCAGTCATTGGTTAAAAAATACCAAAAGCGCGATCGACATTTAGATGAAACCTTCAATAACAGGTGGTTTCAGCGATTTTTAGTCACCCTGTTCCTGGGCGGCCAAGTTTTGCTGCGCGTACTCCAAGGCAAAATTGACCGCCGCAAAATCATGGAACATTTAGTAACAGTAGGCCTGGATTCTTTGCGCTCCGTGCTGCTAATAGCCTTTTTTGCGGGCATGATTTTTACCGTTCAATCCGCCAGAGAATTGATTCGGTTTGGGGCGGTTGGGGCGGTGGGAGGTGCTTTTGCTGTGGCATTTTGCCGCGAATTAGCACCAGTTTTAACGGGGGGGGTGGTGGCGGGACAAGTAGGTTCGGCTTTTGCGGCGGAGATAGGAGAAATGCAGGTGACGGAACAAATAGACGCCCTGTATATGTTGAGAACAAATCCGGTTGATTATTTAGTAGTACCGAGGGTGATAGCTTGCTGCGTCATGCTGCCGATTTTAACAATTTTTTCGGTAGCGGTGGGGATTTTGGGAGGGCTATTTGTGGCGGTTTATTTTTACGAGTTGGAACCGTCGGTATTTTTGGAATCGGTGCGGACTTTTTTGGGACCTTGGGATTTAGTAACTGTGGCGATTAAGAGTGTAATTTTTGGGTTGATAATTGCGCTTGTCGGTTGCGGTTGGGGGTTGACGACGGCGGGCGGAGGGAAAGGGGTAGGCCAAGCTGCAACGGCGGCGGTGGTGACTTCTTGGGTGTTTATCTTTGTGGCGGATTTCTTTTTATCGCTGTTGATGTTTCACGAGTTGGGGATTACGAGAAATTCATAAATCTTCGATAAGACTCGGCGGTTGAAACCGCGACTATACAAACGAAGTCCGCCTCCGCGGATTAAGAAATAACTACATAAATTAAGTTCGTATTCAGGACTTTAGTCCTTCTTCATGGCGAAGGAATATAAGGAGGGCGATAGACTCGAATTGCCTGAATTGGAACTTTCCCGTTTGCTTCGGGGATGATTTCGAGGATGTGTTTGGAGTTGCTCAAATTCTGAGCCAATGTTGTAGAATACTCGCGGGCGCGATCGGCAATTTGTGGCGGAATGTAGGAATCAACAAACATCGGCTTAACCTGCCAGAAAATCTCAAACCCTTTCGGAGTCGGCTTTTTCGAGTATTCATAGGCATTTTGCAGCCACCAGTTTTTCGGTTCAATCACGACGCGGCCCGAGTTTGAGACAAACATTTGGTCGTTTGTACCGCTGCCGTCGTAACCTGTTTTAGAACCTACTACGTCAAATTTGAACTTGCTGGCGTCGCTGTTGATCTCGGTAATTACGGCTTTCCAATCTTCGACGATGAGCGGTTTTTGATTTGATATTTGGATGATTGCGGGCCAACCGACGCCCTGACTAGGGCTGGGTCTGGTGATGCTGTACAGTTCGGGAAATTCTGAGGGTTTTTTGCGGTCGATCGCAATTTTAGCAGCAATTGCCTTACCGTTAAAGTTTTTATCGGCGATCGCATCTATCCGATTTCCTTCAAACTCCAAAACCAACTTACCATCTTGCCACTTAACATCGCTACCAACCGTATAGGTTTTGACTAAATCCTGCGGCGCTGCTTGAGGAGAATTTGGGTTGTATCGCAGGTGCGGTTTGATCAGAGCAGCCAGCAGAAAATTCCCCCAATCGTTGAGGTGAATGCCGTCGATCAATAGCTGTTTTGGCTGCAAGTGATTGTCTTGCAAATACCTGAGCCAAGGTGCGCGAATTTCCGCGATTTCGCAGCCGTATTTATCTGCCAACTCAGGTAGCCATTTAGTAGAATGAGTGTTGTGCCATTCATATCTTTTGACTTGTTCTGGATCGTCGCTGTTGCCTGTCGGCACCCAGTCGATGTGGTCAGAATGCAAGAGTATTTCGCTAGCTGTGCGGCGGCGGACATTGGCAATTATCGCTTCGTAATCTTCATCGCCTCCGTAAACGTGAAAAATTAGCAAGTCGGGATAAAAAGGATATAAATCGTGTTCGCTGGGACGGATTAAAATCGGGGATGAGAATCCTCCGATCGCGCGATTTTCAATAATCAAATCTGCATAGGGAAATCGCTGTTTCAAATCCTGCGCTACATCTTGCCACCAATCTTGCTGAGTGATGGATTGACCGTAAAATAGGATACGGACTTGGCGGCGTTCTGTGGGAGTGCTGGCGGCAAGTAAACCCATTGTTCTTTGAATCCTAGCTCCAAAACTAGCATTATTTGCCATAGGAGCGGGCGGGGGAAATGCCGTCTCAGCAGTTATTTTTTTGAGAGCTGGAACTAACAGAAAGCTCAGACATAAAAAAAGCAGCCACAAGTAGCGATAAATCTTTGATTTTCTGCTATTTTCCAGCCGTTTTGCCATTGTTTTATTTTCGGATTCTGAAAAACCTACCAAGAGTAGCTGTAGGGTGCGCAATGCCCGCCTTCGGAGAGCTGTACGCTACACGGCAATCCGCACCTCACGAGTTGCTGCTGCCTTCTGCCTTCTGCTATTTTACCAAATTGAGGGCGACAAAAGATGATATAATGCTAGCTAATTAATTGCAAGAGTATCGATCGCACGTCCCATGGATTACAAGACAGCCCGCAGTTTTCTGATCGACCAAGGAACCGCCCTCGAAACTAAGAAAAATTCCGACGCCTTTCTGATGCGCCTGAAACAAGGTCAGCCGCCCATACCCGGACAGGTGACATCGATTTTATTAGCTTTAAAAATATTGTTTGAAGGGCTGCAAGAATCTCCAATGCTCGACCGACAATTAATCTCGGCACTGCATTTACTCTCAGTAGAAAGTTTGCTGCAATTTGAAGCCGGACTTCGCAGAGGAGTTTCTTGGCCGCCGCTGCTGAAAGAAGACTTAAGTCGAATTGCGATCGCAGTCAAGAATATCTTTTCCGGCGTCTGGCAATAATTAGCTGAGTCAACTCCCGATGTTCAACAACATAAATTGTCAAACTCTACTCTTCGCAAAAGCTTTCCAAGGATGCCAAAAGAGCCGGAAGTCCCGCCAGCGAGGCCGACACCAAAGCCTCATCTTTGTAAACTCGCGATCGCACAGCACGGATACTTTTGGACGCAGAGCCTCCGCGTTCCGAATTTCCGGTTTCAACCAGCCCTAAATTTTTCGTTTTTCGCGTCAGGTCAAACATAACAGTATCCTCAATTAATCACTAGATATGCGCCGAATTGCTCAGGGCTTGCTCAATATTTCTATTATTACTCATATTCGGTAATAGACACGAAACCATGAAATAATTATTCACGATAGGCAGGGATCGATTTAAACTGCATAATAACTCTTAATAAATTGTTACAGGGCGCGTTTATTTAAGCCGATCGCCCGCAGCGGCCCAAACACCAGCCACCGCAATCGCCGATTTCACAGGAGGAACTCAGATAAATGATGCTAACTCTCTGTGCAGCAACAGTTCTAGCTCTAATCAGGCTGACTGTCCAAAACTTGCCAGACAGAGACTAACGCATAAGTTTGTAGTGACTACGACCGTACTCATCTGCGGACTAAAGTCCGAACGATCAAACCAATTGTATTGTTGTCGTTCTTAGGGATTTGATAGAAATCCCTAAGAACGAGCATTTGCCAATTCTTCCCGCAGCATCTTCTGGTAAACTTTTGGCAAACTAGAACTCATAGAATTGTTCTCAATTCCATATCCCAAACTCGTCCAAGTTCCCGAAAGCATCCGCAAAACCTCAGTTAATTTTTCCTGCCGCAACATCTCAGGAATATCAGCTTTCCAAAACTTGCGATCGCTCAACCAAGCATAAACCACAGCATCCTGATCTTCGGGTTCAAAACTGTAATCTTGCCACAATAAAAAATTACCAGGCCGCGGATGATAGCGCTTCGCCTTATCCTTCCAAGTCGTAGTCAAAAATTGATACCTGCCCGCCGCCGTAGTACACTTGCCACGATTTGGGCCGTTAACAATCTTCACGCACCAGTCAGGATGACGGCTCAAATCCAACACATATTTGCCGCCGTAAACAACGTGATAAGGCCGAGAAACATTCGACTCGCTAGCAGAAATAGTGCGCATCAAAGCTCGAATGTAAGGATCGCCAGTTTTCATAGCCAGCGGCGGCGATTTGCTAACCTGACTCGCCGCAGGCGAAAACTGCTGATTTCCCCGCAAATTGGCAACCAAAAAAACAGCGCCGCTAATTACAGCGCCGATTGCAAGTAAAAATCCGAGGATTTGAATTTCCGATCGCCTCAGCAAACCTCTTTTCTGACGGCGGAATTTCTCAGTTTCAAATACAGTCATTTCCATTTCCGCAATTTCGGCTAATTTTCGAGCCACCCGCAGTCGGCGCACCCGAAAATCGTGTTGGTATAGTGGCGCGGCTAACAGGGTTAAACTCGATAAAGCCCCCGCCAATTTGATGAGCCAGAAATCGAATTCACCGGCGATCGCCACATTTGTTAAAGTAGAGATGCCTGCGAGCATTTGCGCCGGATCGATCGATCGCGCGGGCCAATAAAAAATCGCAAGTTGCACCAACAGCGACAGATTAAATGCAAAAAAAAGCACTACAACAGCATTCAAGCCTTCTCGGAAGTGCGATCGAATACCAGTATGCCGCCGCTGGAACTTGCGCGCTTTCGCGTTGCGGCCCGGCAGCACAGTCAGTAAGGGATTTAAGATTTTGACGGCTACAAAGTGAGCGACAAAGAACAAAGGTAACTGAATTAGCCAAGCCGCCAGCAGCAGAGTCAGAAAGCCGATCTCGTCGCTGGCGAAAGGAATCCCCCTGCGAAGGACAAAACTAAAACTCTGAGCGAGAGCAAATGCCCTTAACCACGAAATCGGATAGGGGAACCAAGCTGGCCACTTGAGAGTTTTCATCATGCGGGGAAGGGGAAATTTCAATGGCGGATTGTCAAACTCTTAAGATTTTGCCAGATTTTGCGATCGAAAAATTAGAGATAAATCTAGATATCTAGGGTGCGTCAGCCCAAATTTTTGACTCAACTCAAACAGTTTTGTACCTGAGGCACCTACCAAGCTACCGATTGTAGGGTGCATCAGCCCAAATGTTTGACTCAACTCGAACAGTTTTGTACCTGACGCACCCTACCAAGAGACTTGTGGCTTTTGACTTCTACGCGTAAGCTTGAATAAATATCTAACTTGAGGTAGATGGCTCAATGGTTAACAAGTTATTAAGCAAAGTAATGATCGCTGCGGGGCTGTCGCTGCCACTGTTAGCGTTGACAGCACCTAGCGTTTTCGCTCGCACGGTCAGAATTGCCGTGATCAACAACAGCGGCAAGACGATGACAGCCGTTTATATGTCTGCTCCCAGTAAGAATACGTGGGGAGAAAACGAGCTAGGTGAGCCCATTGCCGATCGGGAAAAGGCAGATTTTGCGTGGAATCAAGGTGACTACGAAGGCGTGGATGCGGGCTGTATTTTTGATGTCAGAGCCGAATACTCGGATGGCAAATCCACAGAGTTGGATGCTGTTAACCTTTGTAAAGAACCAGCGCTCAACTTCAGATAGTTCATAATTTAGACAAAAACCGGGTTTTTTCAAGTCCGATATTCATCAAAAAGATTTTGGACTTTGGAAAAACCCGATTGATGCGATTTTATCGGTTAAAAAAACGGTTTCTTTGTTAGCTACCAGGGGCTAAAGAAACCGAGTTTTTTACCTAAACTGCTGGCTGCAACCCGTCTTTTCGTAAAACAACCCGGTTTCTGGACACCTGTGCGCCAGCCCTAATTCAATCAAACCACACCGGCAAACAACTCCTCAAAACTCTTTTGCGGAGCCTCCGGCTTCGCCACAATTTCCACAACCTTGTTGCGAGAAGCCGGCTGAAACAGCGCCTCCACGCAGACTTCAGCTACCTTAGTGCGGGGAATGCTGCTCTCAAACATTGTGTCTGCGCCCGTCATGACGATCGCATCTGAATTATCCTCATTTTTGAGACCGCCCGGACGGACGATCGTATAAGTCAAGCCGCTTTTTTGCAAATACTCCTCGGCCTGCTTTTTCCAAACCAGAATCAGCCAAAACAAATTCAGCGGGTGAAAAAACTGAGAAACGCACAGAGAAGTCACCAGCACAAAATGCTCAATTCCCTTAGCCTTAGCTGCCTCCACCAAATTTTTAGTACCCTCCAAATCCACCTTGTAAGGCGCAGTCGGGTCAAAACCGGGGGCCGCCCCCGTCGCGCACAGCAACACCGTACTGTCGCCGATCGCATCCCCCAGAGAAGTCGCATTTAATACATCGCCAGTAACTAACTCTACCTCCGGTGGTAAAATTTGCCTAGCTGTCTCTAGATTTCGGACTAGGGCGCGCACGGGAATGCCCCGCTTGACTAATTCTGTGACAATTCGGCGGCCAGTCTGGCCTGTGGCTCCTGCTACAAATGCTTTCATAAGTCAAGTTATGCTGTTCTAGGGTAAGTTTTTTTGCTATCTATTTCTCAATTGTAGGGAGGAAACTCCCTTACCACATCCCCAAGCCGATCGATTGGCGTGTATTACAGGAGAGCATATGATGAGGCAGGATTCCGCTGAATATCAAACTGTTGAAGCTTGTGACGAAAATTGCTACCCAGATGCGAGTTTGAGACAGCCCGAAAGTGCAGGTGCGGATGCAGGCGAGGAAGTTGAGCCGATTTGGTTTCACACGCATTTTGAAGACAGCATGGAGATGTACGCCGATGCTGCTACGGTGGCTGAGCATTTGAACAATCACAAGACTTGGTTTTGTCAGTGCGCTTCGCCGATGAAAGCTGAGCCGATCGGCGAAAACGGCTACGATCTATTAATCGGGCGTTTTGGGGCCTTCGGCTACCGAGTTGAGGCGAGAATTGGTTTAGAGTTGCTACCGCCTGACGCTGAAGGCTGCTATTTGATTAAGACAATCCCGGTTCCGAATTATACCTCGCCCGGATATGAAGTGGATTTTCGATCGGCAATGAAGCTAGTGGAGATACCGTCTGAAGAGTTTGCCGCCGATTGGCCTGCATCGCAACGCGCTCAGCTACCGCCTGCGATTACCAGTGCTACGTGGAAGCTGGATTTAGCTGTAGGGGTTTGCTTTCCCAAGTTTATTCGATCGATGTCTCAACCTTTAATTGAAAAAACCGGCGATGCGCTTTTGGAAAAAATCATCAAACAAGTCAACCGCCGCTTGACTTATAAAACTCAGCTTGTTTTTCACGAAAGTTTGAACATTCCCTTTCCCAAAAATCCGAAGAAACACTAACAAGAAGACTGGGCGGTTGAAACCGCGTCTATACAAACAAAACCCGCCGACGCGGGTTGAAGAATTCGTAGGGTGTGTCGCCCTCAAAAAATCCCAAACAAATATCAACAATCTTATAGCGACGCGCCTCACAAACTCTCCTGCGTGTAAACAACCCGGACGTTCACTCCGCCCAAAACTTCTATATTAGCAAAACTTTAAAGTTGTTCGCGTGATCGAAATTAATCACATGAAAAATTCCAATTAGTGACAGAATAAATATCCCCAAAAACCTATAAAAATGAACTTAATTTAAAATCTATCTTCTCTTCTCGTTATCTAGAGATCGAGGATATCTAACTGCGGCGAAACTCAGCGTCCACCAGGCAATATGTGCGTATTGAGCGCAATCGAACCAAGTCAGAGAAAAAACCAGATAAGCAATAGCAACTGCTGCAATACCGCGAATAGATGATTGCAGTGCTAAAGATAAATAATATCCCCAAAGTGCGATGCCGGCTAGCAGCCCCAAAATACCAACTGATACGGTTGTATCCAGAATCCAATTGTGAGCTTTATAAGTAGGAATTTCTCTGGTGCTAATTTCACCTTTTGTGTTAATATAGTCGTAGGTAAACTCGTTTAAGTTGACAACTCTCGGAGTTAGTTGAGGATTTCTGATGTAGGGATAGGCAATCCCTAAGCCGTCAAATCCCCATCCAAATAGCGGGCGCTTTTTAATTCCTCGCGCTGCGAGTTCCCACATCGGGGAACGGCTGGACATGACTTGTTCGATGCTCGGTTTTTGCCAGTTGAGGGGTCTGTTAAGCGTCATGATGCCCACAGCGAGGGCGCCCATCAGGGCTATACCGGTGAGAATTTTGTAATAAGGGCGTCCCAACAAATAAGCACAGGCAACAATCAAAGCTACAATTGCACTGCGGGTAGATGTGAGCAGCAGTGCGGGAACAGTTAAAATCAAAGTAATTGCAGTTAATTTAGTATTCGTAAATCTCCAAAACCAACCGACAAGAGCAGTAATTGCCGTCAACGCTAGAACTATGGCTGCGTGGCCGCGGTGGGAATACAATCCTATGGGTTGCTGTCCTTGAAAAATGCTGCTGGCTAGAACATCTTCTCGGATAAGTTGGCCCATGGTAGCGGTGTAGTCAATCCGCCAGTCGATGATTTGGGGGAAGATGCTTAGATCAAGAATGATGCTACCAATTAGCAATCCTTGGAATTGGGAATTGATCAGTTGCGGGCGTGCAATTAGCAGCAAGCTGTTGCTGAGAGTGAAGGCGGCGATTAACAGCCAGTACAGCCAACCGTCTCCCATTTGATCTTGACCGAGAAAAGAGGTTAATGGGAAGGGACTGTGCAGGGTAGAGATGGCTCCTATTGAGAGAAATATCGTCCAAAGTATCAGGCTGTGAATCCAGTTTTTGGGAATCGCGAGGGATTTTTTGTGCGATAATAAAAGGGCGATGTTGAGGGAAATTATCAGCCAAATAATCAATACTTTGGGCGATGTCCAGATCAGACCGCGGGTAGTTGCCCAGGGGTTAACGAGGATGATGCTGAGCGCATACAGGATGGTGTAAAGGGTTTTCATTACTCTTTGGTTTTCCTGTTTTTGAGCTTTTTAAGTAAACCTAATCCACCGAGTGCCAAGAGAGTACCTAATCCGGTGGTGGGTTCGGGAACGGCTTCGGCGGGGAGTGCATCGTCGTTATCATTCGCTGACGCATTTTTGGGTTTGAGGGCGTGAGGGTTGTTGCCTTCTTTGGATGATAGTTCAGGGTCAAGAAGTAGGTCGCTGCTGATGCTTGGTAAGTCTATGTCGTTAGAGTTGCTGTCTGTTGACAACTCCGAATCAGCAAGCAAGTCCTGGCTGTCGCTTGCTACCTGCAGGTTACTACTTTCGTAGTCATTGCTATCAACACCTTCGCTTTCAAAAAGTGACGCTTGCGGTAAGGTAAGAGCCTTAGCGTTTCTGAGATAAGAACTGGGAAACGCCTGAATAGGATGACCGCGCCCTGGACTGGGGCTAGGGGCTGGTCTTGGTGTCGGGCTAGGGGCTGGTCTTGGTGTCGGGCTAGGGGCTGGTCTTGGTGTCGGGCTAGGGGCTGGTCTTGGTGTCGGACTGGGGCTGAGGGCTGGACGCGGACTTGGGGTAGGGGATGGTCTTGGGGTCGGGGTAGGGGCTGGTCTTGGTGTCGGGCTAGGGGCTGGCCTTGGTGTTGGTGAGGGGGAGGGTGCAAGAGACACACATCCACCGCCGCCGCTGCCCGCGGAACAAGGGGTAAATTTGTTGCTATAGCCCCAGGAAATACCGTTGTAAATTGTAACTGTCTTTTGTTTAGTTTGGTTATTTTGGCTCTCTTTAACCAAATAACTCTCAAGGTTAAAGTAATTAGGATTAAAGAAATTGGTCAATCTAGGATAATCAAAAAATTTAGTTGAGGTGGCAACACCATAGGTATCATAATAGGGGTTAAATGTTTGCTTCTGAGGGTTATAACCGTCTTTGTAACTTTTATGAATCTGCTCTGTAGGGACATCAATTATGGTTTGCAGACTAGGGTATCCTAGGTCTAGGACTCCTTGAATACTAGATATAAAGCCGTGGTTAGTATCATAAAGCTGAATCCAGTGGTATTCAGATGTTTGTTCTGTCTTTTCAGCTTGGTACGAAAGTTCTAAAAAAGCCCCTACGAGCGCTCCTAAAGGAGAAAATCGTCTATTTTGAAATGTAACAGGACCTCCTTGTGTTGTAGGAAGATTACTGGAGTTAGAATTGGGGTTGCCCGCTACAGCACTATACTTTAAAATATTTAAAGTGCCTTTTAAGTCCTGTGTTGATTTGACAAATTGATAACCATCCTTTGCCCAAACAGAGGTACTCAGGAGGTTATACAACCGCTCTGTCCCACCTAATGGCAGCTTGACGATTGGTGTCAGAGTAGTTGTTGTAGTGCCTATACCTTGGAAGGTATACGAGGTGGAGGAACACCACACTGGAGCTGAGCCACTACAAGAAGGTTGTGATGCGGGCATCGTCAAAGAGAATGCTAAGCTTGACTGACCCGTTATCGCAACCAGCAAAGGCGTTGCCAAAAATACTGGTAGACAATGTTGAAATTTCATTTGTTTAGATCCTAAACGCTTCGATCGGATTTTTATGATATTAATACAGTTGACTATGGAACTATACGGAAATCCAAAAATGGAGTAACTATCTCACCTTGCCAAGTATTTGGTTTTGAGCTAATTTCCATTCCGTCCGTGACCATGACACACTGTTTCAGAGGATCGCTCCTGTATGTGAATCTAAGCCGATAAATATCAGGGTTAATATAAAAAACTAGAAACCCACTATATCTATCACCAACTGATAATTGAAGCTGGTCATTAACCATGCCAATACTAATATCCTGCAAGAAAGTTAAACTACCTCCTGGCTTTACCAACTGACAAACCGGTTCATTAGGTCTGTAAATTCTACCAGGCGGATAAATCATCCTTACGGATTTACCATCCTGAGTCATAACTGTTGGTTCTAAAGAAAAATAGCGAGGGAATTGAAGGAGTCTTGATGTATTATTGGTAATACGAATACCGACGTTCTCGTGGGTATAGGCTCCTAGTATGTTTGCTGGAATTGTCAATATCTGATTTGAGGCTAAAATTTCAAATTTTATGCCATCTTTTTCAACGGCATTGACTTCCTGCAATTCTCCAAACATCACATTAGCTACTCTATCTACTTTCAGATTGGCAGGCAATATCAATTTCTTGGATACATCGTCTAACGTCATTGTCCCACAAAGGATTAGAGCCAATATAAACAGGAAAAAATGCTTCATGTCTCAGCTTTTTTTGTGTACCTGATGTGCATATTTAGATTTAAAACAAGCTTGCTTGGATAATTTAAAAGAATATCAGAAAAACAATACTCACCACAATCAGATAATTTACTTAATTTAGCCATATCCCGACCACCAAATTAAATTTTAGCTGCGTAAGATTACTTATGCCAAAAGAAGGATTCAATAAAAATATCGGCTCATTTGTTCAAAAAGTATTAAGAGATACTGTTTTTTGTGTATAAATCCGATCCTTACTAGAGAGCGGGTTGATTTTCTACAGCTTGAATCCAGAGGAAAAAAACAAGTTACCCAGATCAAAAGATTCTTTGGATCTCATAGTTCTGACAAAGCATTGAAGTAGAACACAACCAGCAAGAACTAGGATTCCATCACCGCGATTACTCCGTGGCTACGGTGGGAGTACAATCCTATAGGTTGTTGTCCTTCAAAAATGCTGCTGGCTAGAACATCTTCTCGGATAAGTTTGCCCATTGTAGCGGTGTAGTCAATCCGCCAGTCGATGATTTGGGGAAAGATGCTCAGATCAAGGATGATTGCGCCAATTAGCAATCCTTGGAATTGGGAATTGATCAGTTGCGGGCGTGCGATTAAGAGCAAGCTGTTGCTGAGAGTAAAGGCAGCGATTAACAGCCAGTACAGCCAACCGTCGCCCATTTGGTCTTGACCGAGAAAAGAGGTTAAAGGGAAGGGACTGTGCAGCGTGGAGATGGCTCCTATGGAGAGAAATATCGTCCAAAGTATCAGGCTATGAATCCAGTTTTGGGGAATCGTGAGGGATTTTTTGTGCGATAATAAAAGGGCGATGTTGAGGGAAATTATCAGCCAAATAATCAATACTTTGGGCGATGTCCAGATCAGACCGCGGGTAGTTGCCCAGGGGTTGATGAGGATGATGCTGAGGGCATACAGGATGGTGTAAAGGGTTTTCATTACTCTTTGGTTTTCCTGTTTTTGAGCTTTTTGAGTAGACCTAATCCACTGAGTGCCAAGAGAGTACCTAATCCGGTGGTGGGTTCGGGAACGGCTTCCGCGGGGAGGGCATCGTCGTCAGGGTTTGTAGTTTTGGAGGCTAGGGAGTTGTTATCCTCTGAGGCTAGTTCTGGGTCTTCAAGTAAGTCGCTGCTGATGGCTGCTAAATCAAGTTCATTTGCGTTACTGTCAGTTGATGATAATTCTGGGTCTTCCAGTAAGTCGCTGCTTATGCCTGCTAAATCAAGTTCATTTTCGTTACTGTCAGTTGATGATAGTTCTGGGTCTTCCAGTAGGTCGCTGCTGATATTTGCTAAATCAAGTTTGTTTTCGTGACTGTCGGTTGATGATAGTTCGGGGTCTTCAAGTAAGTCGCTGCTGATGTTTGCTAAATCAACTTGGTTTTCGTTACTGTCTGTTGATGATAATTCTGGGTCTTTAAGTAAGTCGCTGCTGATGTTTGCTAAATTGACTTTATTACTTGGAGTGGTAAAAACTCCGTTAACGTTTTTTGTGCTAATTAGCGGTGTAACGACAGGTGAGGGAGATGAGGATGATGCAAATTTTGAACTTGCTTTAGTGGCTGAGTTCTTAAAGTTTTTTGAGACAATTACAGCCGGGCCGCAAGCAACATTACCGTCACCGCCCATGACTCGACCATCCCATGCACTTGTGACTGCTCTTTTTGTATTGCCTCCTACATAAGGATTGTCTTTTTTAAATCCGGGTATCTGGACGTTCACGCCTTTGCTGCAATTGTCGTTGAGAACAAGTTGCCACGTACCTTTTGGACCTCCTGAACCGGGTTTAGGTGTGGGAGTTGGTTTGGGGGTGGGTGTGGGAGTTGGTTTGGGGGTGGGTAATGGTGTGGGAGTTACACACCCACCGCCTCCGCTGGCACCGGAACATATAGGAGCAGGATTGGGGCTGGGAACGGGGGTAGGACGAGGAGTGGGCGCTGGAATGGGACTCGGCGCTGGAAGCGGACTTGGTGTTGGTAATGATGCTACACAAACTATCCCGCCGCCACCGCTGCTACTGCTGGCGATAATCACGCTACCGCTTTTAGGAGAGAAACCGGGCGGACAAAGTGCAGATGGAGATGGATTTAGATTTGGAATTGGTGGAAATGATGGAATTGGAATTACGGGAATTGGAATTAGAATGGGAACTGGAGTCGGAGTTGGCTTTGGAACGGGAGCAGGGACGGGAACGGGATTTTTATCAGGAAAATACTCGTACACCCAACCCCATTTGACTCCGTTATAAATCGTGACTTCTTGTTGATTCTTTGGATTCGCTTGAGCTAGGTAAAGTTCCGCAGTCCAGAAATAATTTCGATTTAAATTTGTGATTTCATAGGGGCGAAAGGGGCGATCTTCAAATAAACCATTTGGCTTCAGAGGATCGCCTGAACCATAGTATGGAGCGAGACTATTTCTCCCCTCATTCGGCCCCCGAAGAGGAATGTTGTCAATATAGCTTATCGTAGCACCGACTGGTCCAATTTTATCGCTTCCTGGGTAGTTAGTAGTAACGCGCTGAATCCAATAAAGTAAATTTTTGCTATTTTTAGGGTCAGGATTAGGCTGTCTTTTGCTTGTACCGGGACGGTAAATCAAACTAAGTGCAGAGCCAATTCCCCCCTCACTTGGGGTTAATTTAGTACCCTGACCGCAATTAGTCTTAATACCGCATGGGTACTGAAGCTTGACATTAAAACTCCCTTTTAAATTCTGTCCTTTCTTAAAAGTCCAACCTTCTTCTCCGTAAACTATTCTTAAGTTTTCTAGGAATCTGTTTCTACCTCCTAGTTTTATCTCGCTAACGAAGGGGCTAGCCTTACTTAAGTTAAAAGGGTCATCTGGATCTAGTACATTTAAAGAAGTATAGCCTTTTCCATTGGGCAACTCAGACTCAGATATGTAATTGAATAGTCCACGATTCTGTGTGAGAGTAAACGCACTACTAGATTGACAGGAAAGCGTGGCTATTAAGCTAGTTGATAATACGAAAAAAAAATCTCTGACTTGCATTGTTTTTACCTGTTTGGGAAATTAAACAAAAAGAAATAGTGATTCGCCATTCAAGGCTGGGTTATACGGAATTCAACAAAGGGAGTATCCACCCGCCCAGTCCAAACTTTTTCTATTGGCCGACTTGTGATCGACTGCCCTGCAAGGTTTTTCTTCTGTATGGTATTACTGATATTTTCATACCGGAAGCGGAAGTGATATATACCTGGCTTGAGTTCGTTAAAAGACCATGCACCACCACTGCCGTCAGAGACACCAAGCGAAAGTTGGTCGCACTTCCTCCAGGAGAGGTCGATATCTGGAAAAAGTGTCACACTTTTTCCAGGTGTGACTAACAGAAAATCAGATTCTTCAGGCCCTCTCATCCAGTCGCTAATATAGCCTCCCCGCAATATTTGACCATCTGGTATGACAAGACTTGGGGCAAAACTGCCATAAAAGCTGAAGTAAAATGAGGTTAGCGTGTTGTTGGTAATCCGCATACCAATCTGCACAGATTGGTATGAATTGTCACTCTTATTTGGCACAGTTAAGAATGGCTCCGGTATGAAAGTTTCAAAACGAATACCATCTACTTCCACTGCACTGTTATTCAACCCAACAGGTTGAAGTAGGCGAAAATTAGCTAAGGGAGTTACCAACTGACCTGTCCCAGCTACTTCTATTCTCTCTAGCGGCACTTCTTTTCCCTCTAGTAGTTCTTTAATATTAAAAACAGTGAAGGGATTTGTGTATACTATTTTCCCAGTCGGAGTTTCATAAGTGAATCGAACCTGATATTCCCCAGACCCAAGAGTATCAAAAGACCAAGATTTATCGAGATCAATAGGGCTTTCATCGTAGGTGGGGCGATGTAATATCAGTTGAAGTAAATTATTTTCCCAAGACAGTCTTCCCTTCATAGAGGTGGATATCTGCTGTCTGACCCCAACTAACGAGCCATGATATTCTCCGTTCCCAACTTGCCTATTTATCGGTTCTCTTCGGTGCAGTGCTTGACCATCTGGCCCGAATATTTCTGGAATTAAAGCATCATAATCTATAGCCAAGGGAATAGGGGCTGGTGTATTATTAGTAAGGCTGACAGTAAAGCTCAATTCAGCAGTGACACCGGGCTTGTTTTCGGGGATGGATATTGCCACATTTTCTGGCCATCTGATTTCAAGTTGAAGGCCATTTTCTTTCATTAGAAGGCTATTTTGTTGAAATTTATTGCTGCGCTTAGATTTTCTAGATGCCATGTTTGTTATCTTTTCAACTTTTGAATTTTCATTGCCAACAGCTTGTATACTCCCATAGGTTACTACCAGGAGCGCCGCCATTACTAAAGCTAATAAAAACCGGAGAAAATACCTCATAGCTCGCTCCCTGAATTACCGGACAATCAGCGAACAAACCACAACCACACCGCCGCACCAATTACCGTCAGCCAAAATAGTTTCCCGCCACTGCCACTCGACTCTCCCGGCGGCTCAATCAAAGTGTACTTGTAATATCCCTGCACTGGCTGAGTATAATCGTGAACTAATCTAGACATCGGCCAATCAAACACAGATTTCGACCGATCTTCCGGCGTCCGAACTCCACCCTGTGGAAAACCGTAGGATAATGGTATGCGCCAATGCTGCGGTAGGCGCTGTTGTTCGGCAATTTGCTTCGCCGTCAGTGGTACAAACTCCAACTTATACTCGCCAGTCGGATGAGGTCTAATAGTTTGAGAGAAACTGCTACAAAATTGATGGTATTCGAGCTTTAAGGGGTGTCTACAATCATATTTGTTGCAGTCATGCTGGTCACAGTAGTGTTCTTGGCTGTAGTTCATAACTCTTCCTTTTTATGTCCCTGATAATGAACGAAGAGATTCATAGCGATGCCACAACAGTAAGCGGTAATTAAATAGATTGGCAATGGTTATTAAAAAAAACTATCGAAAATATTTAGTTAATAATTAAAACTCATATAAGTTAGTAATTCAGGCTTTATTTAAGTTAATAAAACATTGCAAGCGACACAATATGAGTATTTATATATAGGTAGGGTAAAGTTGAGTTTACAGAATCTTTACAAGAGTGTCAGTTAACTTGAGGGGCTTTTTAAAACAGATTGTTGCCGAGTGTTATACATGGTATGCGGTTGACGAAAAAATTGGTGATTCGACAGCCGCAAAAAATACAATTTCCTCTCGAACTTGGCTCAAGTGAGTCTAAGTGTTGTATGCAAGTAGTTTTACTTAAGTGTGTGATGCCAGTCTCAAGGTCGATCGCACGGGGTTGCATGATACAGCAGAAGGCAAAGTTAAATTTATTGGTTTTTCAATTCACAGGCCACCGGATGTGATTGTTAAAACAATTCAAACCAATCAATTTGATTATCTTAACTTGCACTGGCACTACCTCAATTAAATTAATTTCCCGGCAATTAAAGCTGCTAAACGTCACGACATGGGCGTTTTTATTATTAGTGCTTCCGATTGAGGGGGTCAACTTTACAGCGCGCTGCAAAAATTGGTAGATTGGTGCTATTTGCTGAGTCTGATGGTGTTTAACGATTTGTTTTATTTGTCACAAGCGTAACTACAAACTTTGAGTTTGGGAGCAGCTAAAGCTGAAGATTTTAACGAGCATCTGAAAGCTGTAGTATTGTTAGATAGAGGCGATGAAATTTTGCTGCCGATATTAGCAAGGTTGGAAAAGGCAGCAATCGATCGATGAGCAGAAGATTGGTTTAAGACTTGGCACGTCGGTTGTCAACTATCGAAAATACTCCCAGAAGTGTTAACATTCGAGTGATTTTGTGGCTGTGGAATTTGGCGAATGCTGGCGAGACTCACGACTATTGCAAGATGCGCTAAGCTGTTCAACATCTAAACTGCATTAACTAAGTTCCCTTTATTTTTTATTTTTCGGTTCCATTTCATAATTAATCCTCCTTCATTTAAAAGTTTATTTAACAGTGATTCTAGTTTTTCAATGGATTCAAATAATCT
>JANYGO010000338.1 GCA_025362325.1 Cyanobacteriota bacterium
CTGGTTGACTGACAAAAGTCAGTCAAGATCGGGATAAAAGCTGACCCAGACTGGATTAAAGAGAAAAAGAGGGATCAACTGTTTTTAACAAAAAAACCAGTATGAATCGAAATGATCGATCGCCCCTCTCATCTTCATCATAAACTAATGAAATTTGCAGGTCAATACAGTCAGTGGTCAGATTTAAGACATCTAGGAGTGATGTGTTGGATGATGGTTGGTTTGATTGTAGAAGGCAAGGTAAATCTAACCAAATGGATCGACCATGTTTGCACCAAAGCACAAATAGCCCAAAGCACACAACGAAGATTGTCTCGATGGGTAAATAATCCTCGCATCAACCCAGCAAAACTTTATAGTCCTGTAGTGAAGGCCGTATTTGCCAACTGGAAAGACTCAGAAATTTATCTGAGTTTTGATACCAGTATGTTATGGGATAAATATTGCATCATTCGGATCTGTGTTGTACATTTGGGCAGAGGGATTCCGGTGGGCTGGCGAGTACTCAAACACAAAAGTAGTAGTGTCAAAATCGATACTTATCAGGATCTCCTCAAGCGTGTCTCTAGGCTCCTACCAGTCAATGTCAAAGTCATTCTCTTGGCTGACAGGGGGTTTGCCAATGCCGAATTAGTCCGTTATGTCAGAAAATTAGGCTGGCACTGTCGAATCCGGATTAAAGGCAATTTTTGGCTGCGTCATCCACGGCAGGGGTGGCAGCGAGTGAGTCAATTTCCGGTAGCCATCGGCGAGGCAAAACTGATCCACAACGTTAAAATTCACAAATGTAACTCGCTCACAGATGTCCATCTAGCAATTGCGTGGGAATCTACTTCGGGCGAACACTGGTACATTATTAGTACGGAACCTACTAATCTCCAAACTTTTCGGGAATATGGCCAACGCTTTACCATTGAGGAAAATTTTCTGGATGATAAATCCTCTGGATTCAATCTCGAAGACTCTAAACTCCGTTCCGCTTCAGCTCTTTCTCGACTGTGCTTGGTGTTAGCGATGACTACTTTGTTCTTGACTGCTCAAGGTGTTGAAGTTGTCATTTTAGGTCAGCGTCGCTGTGTAGATCCACATTGGTATCGGGGTGCTAGCTACTTGAAAATTGGCTGGAGTTGGGTCAAACAAGCTCTGAACAAGGGCTGGAATTTAATTTCTGTTATCTCTTTTTCTACTAATATTGACCCCGAACCAGTCAAAGCTTCTCGTTTACAACATCAGCAAAGAACTTACCGAATTGAGTTTCAAGCTACCACTGTAGTTTGGGCTAATTAAACTTTTGTCAGTCAATCAGGTTGCTAACAGTTATTTAAATTATTCTCACAGCCTCAAGGCTTTCAGCTTGCAGCGCCCGATCGCCTTTGTCTAGCCAAGGGTAATTTGTTAGGCTCCACTGCATCACTTGTATTTATGAATTCAATAAAAAAGAACATTTGATTATACTGTTCAGGTGAATTAGAGTTATACTCAAGCGTCTGAACACTGAACTCGACGCTGAAGCAAAACCCATTTTTGAAAGCCGATAGCCAAAAGTCGATCGACAAAAAGAGAGAAGATAAATGACCAAGAAAACGCCAAAAAATCAGAGTGCACACGGCTTAAAGCCGGACTGCCTCTCCTTCGGGGAGGTTTTAGCTCAATCCTTTGCCGTCATTGCACCTACAACTATACCCGCATCTAATATAGGGTTAATTGTCGCTCTTTCGGGTAACGGGACTTGGCTGAGCTTTCTCATCGGCTTGATAGGCCTAGTATTTGTCAGCATCAATATCAACCAATTTGCGAGTCGATCGGCTTCTGCAGGTTCTCTTTATTCTTATATTGTTAAAGGACTTGGCCCGACTGCCGGCGTAATTTGCGGCTGGAGTTTGGTACTCGCTTATCTATTTACTGCGATGTCCGTTTTGTGTGGTTTTGCCAACTTTACGGGTACTTTCATCGGTCATTTAGGCATCCATCCGTCACCGATTACCCTGTTATCGATCGGGGCCGGTGTTGCTTGGTATGCAGGTTATAAAGATATCCAGCTTTCAGCTATGGCGATGCTGTGGCTGGAGGGAATTTCCATTTTAATGATTTCAGTTTTAGGAATCATCATCTGGGCGCACAAAGGTTTTGCTTTGGATATGTCGCAACTGACTTTGCAAGGCGTAACTCCCGGCAGCGTAGCGACGGGACTTGTATTAGTCATGTTTGGTTTCTCTGGTTTTGAAAGCGCTACATCTCTGGGCGACGAAGCGAAAAAACCCTTAAAAAATATCCCCAGAGCTGTCATGGGCAGTGCTGTCATGGCAGGCTTATTCTTCATTCTGATGACCTATATTGAGGTTTTGGGTTTTAGCGGTACTGGAGTTTCTATTACTAATAGTGAAGAACCTCTGACTTTTCTAGCGCAACAAGTGGGCATGGGTTGGCTGGGACAGTTAGTGGCTGTCGGCGCTTTATTTAGCTTTTTTGCTTGCGTGCTCGGCAGCATCAATCCAGCGGCTAGAGTGTTTTTTATGATGGCGCGCCACGGTTTGTTTCATTCTTCATTAGGTGTAGCGCATTCGTCTAATAAAACTCCCCACGTTGCAGTAACGATGTGTACATTTCTGACATTCTTGGTGCCTGCTGTGATGTCTATGTTTAACATCAAACTGTTCGATTGTATGGGTTATTTGGGGGCAATTTGCAGCTACGGATTTTTAACGGTGTACGTCTTAATTTCGCTCGCGGCTCCGGTTTACCTGCACAAAATGGGTAAGTTGCGCGTGCGAGATGTCGCGTTTTCGGCTGTGGCGATCGCATTTATGATGATTCCGATTGCGGGCAGCGTGGGCATTCCCGGCAGCACTATGTTCCCACCTCCAGAAGCTCCTTACGATGCGTTTCCTTACTTGTTCTTGATGTACTTGGTGGCTACTTGCGGATGGTTTTTCTGGCAGCGGCTGCGTTCTCCTGAACTGGCGGGCTCGATGCAGCAGGGTATTGACGCAATTCATGCCAAGTTCGAGGAAGAAAATACAATTTACGGCGGTGTTCGATTGAAAGCAGTATCGATCGACAATCAAGGCTTTGATTAGTAGTTGTAGGGCCAGCCACACCCCGCCATTGCTGTCAACAAACAGGTTAAACGATAAGTATACCGTCTGACGATGAGCAACCTCGCTCCCCCCTCGCCCCCCTTAAAAAGCAGGGTGGATTAATTGTCAGCGGGGGAATGTATGATAGAAGAGCTAATCAAGTCGGTCCCGTCCGGGTAGACTATAATTATGGAATGAATCAGCAATGAATTTAATTGAAGCAATAAAAGCAGTTCCCGATCATAGA
>JANYGO010000272.1 GCA_025362325.1 Cyanobacteriota bacterium
ACATAGTGGTAGGGCGGCAAAGTCACAATCGGAATCTGGGCAAAATTCTCAACAGGCGGCGGCGAAGAAACAGTCCACTCCAACCCCGTAGCGTGCCAAGGATTGTCAGTTGCTTTCGGGCCCTGTAGCGCGGAAACCACCATATTGACGATAAAAGGCAGCGTCGATACCCCCAGCAGAAATCCCCCCAAACTGGCAATGACGTTCAACCCTTGGTATTGCGGATCGTAGGAAGCAACCCGGCGCACCATCCCTTGCAAGCCCAATGGGTGCATCGGAAAGAAAGTCAGATTAGCCCCGATAAAAGTTAGCCAGAAGTGGATTTTGCCCCAGCCCTCGGCGTACCTCCGCCCAGTCATCTTGGGAAACCAGTAGTAAATTGCTCCAAAAATCGCAATTGTGATGGTGTTGAAAACAATGTAGTGGAAGTGGCCGACTATAAAATAAGTATTATTTACGTGCAGATTAAAAGGCACTGCTCCCAGCATAACGCCCGTGATGCCACCGAACAGAAACATGACTACGCCACCCAAGGCAAACAGCATCGGCGTTTGTAGGTGCAGCTTTCCGCCCCAAACGGTAGCAGTCCAAGCGAATACCTTAACGCCAGTCGGCACGGCGACTAACATGGTGGAGAACATGAACAGCATCCGCATCCAGCCGGGAGTGCCGCTGGCGAACATATGGTGTACCCAAACGAAGATGCTGAGTAGAGAAATTGCAAAGGATGCAACCGCTACGGATTTATAGCCAAACAAAGGGTTGCGGGAAAAAGCAGGCAAAATCTCCGAGAAAATACCGAAGGCCGGCAGCGCCATCACGTAAACTGCGGGGTGCGAGTAAAACCAGAATAAGTGCTGGTAGAGAATCGGGCTGCCTTCGTTAAAAGGATCGAAAAAGGTTGTCCCCAAGGCTAAATCGAACAACATCAGCACCGCAGCCGCTGTCAGGGCTGGCAGGCAAAACAGTTGCAGCAACTGGGCGCTCAAAACCGTCCACACAAAGATTGGCATTCGGAACCAAGTCATGCCTGGTGCTCGCATTCTGACGATCGTCGTTACAAAGTTAATTCCCCCCATAATCGACGAAATGCCTAGCAGCGCCACACTCACCAGCCAGATAAATTGGCCGTTGATTAAATCGCCCGACGGGTTCTGGATGCTGACCGGCGGGTAAGACCACCAGCCGGCCTGGGCGGTGCCGCTGGGCAGCAAGAAGCTGGAAATCAGCAGGATGCCTGCGAAGGGAATTATCCAGAAGGAGATGGCATTGAGGAGGGGAAACGCCATGTCCCGCGCCCCGATCATCAGCGGTATCAGGTAGTTGCCTAGACCCACCATGCAGGGGAAAACCCACAGGAAGATCATTATTGTCCCGTGCATGGTGAACAAACCATTGTAGAGCGGGCGATCGACTAGATTTAATGCTGGAGAGATCAGTTCGGCGCGCATAATCATCGAGAATAAACCCGCGATTAAAAAGAAGATAAAAGCAGTAATTAGGTACTGAATGCCGATAACTTTGTGATCTTTGCTGAAGCTGATGTAGCGCCGCCAATCAATCTGATTTTCACGGAGATCGCTTTTACGATCGCCACCGTTGGCTATGTTTTCAATCGAGTTATTTGTCATTTTTCAGTTACTTAGTTATTAATCGAGAGCCAATTCTGTTTTTTGCCGAATAGTTCGATCAGTTGGGATGATTCACCACAGGAGGCGGAGCAGGTTTCACAGTTGGCCAGAAGCTGCCTCTGGCGTTCTGCACTTGCTTTGTGTGTTCGGAAACCGCCTGATTGCTTGCAGGAGTTGGCGATTGTGTCGCAGCTTTGGTCAGCCAGCGATCGTAAGCTGCGGGGGATTCAACGTACACATCCGCATCCATCAGGGCAAAGTAAGTGCCGCTGAATTGAGAATCTCTCAACCGATATTTGCCTTCTCGGATCGGCGCAAACACAAAATTAATACTGCGGTTGGGAATGATATCTTGCTTGATGCGGAATTCAGGAACGTAGAAACCGTGAATAACATCCAGCGATTGCAATGTCAGCCGCACGTTTTGATTAGCTGGTAGGTGCAATTCTGTACTGGTAACATTCTGGCGCGGATAGCGGAAAGACCAAGACCACTGTTTAGCAATTACCTCAATATTTTCAGCAACTAATTTAGAATTGTTGTTTTTTTCCGTGGGTTTTTCGGCGGCATAAACAGGTTCTTCTAGAGGCAGGTGCAAGTGGGCGATCGGCGTCAAACCTTGGATGTTGATTTTCTGATAAATCATGTAGCTTTGAGCGGCAACCCACGTCACTAACAACACCGGAACAACTACCCAAAGAACCTCGATTTTCCAATTTCCCCTCGCAGGATGACCGTGGCTAAAGTCTCCTTTCGGTGCGCGGGAAGTGAGGATAGAATAGAGGATAATGGCAGCAATTCCGATAAAAATAAACGTTCCGATAGACACCAAGAAGCTAAACAGATTGTCAACTTGTTGGGCTTCTGCGGTTCCCTGACTGGGCATCCAAGAATAGGCCTGCTGTCCCACCCAGTGGCTGGCTATCATATCTAAGGCGATCGCGATCGCCAATAGCAAGCTCATGAAAACTTTCATAAAATTCCTGCTGCTTTTAAAGATGCCTATTCTAACTCGAAACTCTTAATTTCTTTACCTATTTACTTGAGCGTAGAACTAGGATTTAATCCCTGTCGGAGCAAACCCGCAGCCGTATTGTGAATCCCAAACCCGTCTCCCATGTGTGCTCCCAGCGTGCCGTGAACGAAGAGTAAACCCAGCATGACAACCCCTGCTAGCAAATAGCTCCACTGCACTTGTCTGCTGGCTTCTTGGCGCCAGCGGTAGCGCTGAAACCCCCTCCACACGGTCAGGGCCACGATCGCCCCCAACAGCAAAACTCCGCCGACACCGTGCAAAATCATCGTCGGCGCGGCTCCCAACCCCCACGCACTCTTCACATTCGCTGGCGGATCTGCGAGCATAATCTCGAAAAATCCGGCTGCTACAGTAAAAAATGTGACGATCGCACTTGCCACCAAATTGTACCAGCCCACATCATAAAAGCTCGATCGCACCGCAGGGATTGCCAAAAATTTCAATATCGGTCTTTCTAACGGAAAAAGATTTCCTGCTATATCAAACAAGATGGCAATTATAAACAAACCAAGGGTAAAATGCACCAAATTCGGATGAATTGGCACTTCGTAGGGCAGCCGATTTGCACCTAGTTTGAACCCCAACTGATCGACAAGTTGCTGCACGAGTTGCGAGTTCATTGCAAAATTCCTCTTTTCGTCGCTTCCACGATCGGCTCTACGTGCAACCCGTAAACCCAAACCAGCCGAGTTCCCAGATATGTTTGGAAGAAAACCAAGCAACTCAAAAAAGTTGCAGCCCCCAGATATGCAGGCGGTACTTTGGCGCGATCGCGCCTGCGAATTACGAACCGCCAACCCGTAATCGCAGCCAGAATTGCCGCCAGCGACCAGCCAGTAATTGTGTGCAAATCCAGTGCAGGCTTAGCCGCCTCGTAAGGTTGCGCCAAACCAGCTTCAAACTGACCGAACATCACAGCTAGGAATATGGAAACTGTCGCCACAAACAAGTTCCAAAAACTCACCTCAAACAAGCGGTGATTGCGGGTAAAATAGCCAACTACGTCGCAGAAAAACGAGAAAAAAACCATCGCAATTACAAAGTGGACAAGAATCGGATGGAGCGGATCGGGGTACGGCAGATTGGCGCTATTGAGAGGTAGAGCAGGCATTGCTTTGTCCTTACGGCATCAAGGCGTTATGGTTACTTTCGATCGCAGCGGCAAAATTAAGCTGGTCTTGCTAATCACTATTTGCTGAAAGTTGCCAATTTTATATCTATCTAAAGATTGATATAACTAAAATAGTGTTAGTTTTATGGCTTTTCGCTCACTTGCTGAATCAGTTTCGCTACCAGTGCAGTCCATCCCGTCTGGTGCGACGCGCCCAAGCCTGCACCGTTGTCGCCGTGGAAATATTCGTAAAACAAAATCAAATCGCCCCAGTGAGGGTCGTTATGAAACTTTTCCAAACCCCCATAAATAGGTCTTTTGCCATCTTTACCTTTCAGAAAAATGCTGTTTAGCCGCTGCTCTAATTGCAAAGCAATTTCCCATAAATTCAGCAGCACGCCCGAACCAGTAGGAAATTCTACTTTGAAGTCATCGCCGAAATAATGATAGTATTTTTGCAAGGATTCAATTAACAAGAAGTTCAACGGAAACCAAATCGGACCGCGCCAGTTTGAGTTGCCACCAAATTGCTCAGTTGTAGACTCAGCAGGCTCATAGTCTACCTGATATTTCGTACCATCCCACTCAAAGATAAACGGATGTTCTAAATGATAACGAGAGAGAGAACGGATGCCATAGGGCGAGAGAAATTCATTTTCATCTAACAGCCTTTTGAGGACGCGCCGCAATCCTTCGGGCGTAGTAATTGAAAGCAGCCTGCGCTCACCGACTCCTGGAATTTCCATACTGGCAATATTCTTTGCTAGTTCTGGGCGGTTCTTGAGAAACCAATCGATTTGCTCTTTAAATCCTGGGACAGTTTGTAATAAGTCAGCTTCCATGGTATCGACAGCAAATAAAAGCGTCATCCCCACCATCGAGCGGACTTTTAGCAAGGAACATTCACCGTTAGGCAGAGACAGGGCATCGTAGTAAAATCCATCTTCCTCGTCCCACAAAGCAATTTTTTGGGGGCCGACATGGTTAACAGCATCAGCTATGTAGAGGAAGTGTTCAAAAAATTTGAGCGCCATGTCGGAGTAAACTTGATCTTCGCAGGCAAGTTCTAAGGCGATTGCTAACATATTTAACGAAAACATTCCCATCCATGCAGTACCATCTGCTTGTTCCAAATGGCCGCCTGTTGGCAAGGGTTTGCTGCGGTCAAATACCCCAATATTATCTAAGCCTAAAAAGCCACCTTGAAAGAGGTTTGCACCTTGAGGATCTTTGCGGTTTACCCACCAAATAAAGTTCAGCAGCAGTCTGTGAAACATCCGTTCGAGGAAGTCGCGATCGCCTTTACCTACTCGCTTTTGTTCAATTTTATAAACTCGCCATGCCGCCCAAGCTTGCACGGGCGGGTTGACATCTCCAAATGCCCATTCATAAGCGGGAATTTGACCGTTTGGGTGCATATACCACTCGCGAGTTAGCTGTAGCAATTGCCGCTTGGCAAAGTCAGCATCGATTAAGGCGAGCGGAATGCAGTGAAATGCCAAATCCCAGGCCGCAAACCAAGGATATTCCCATTTATCTGGCATGGAAATGACTTCTTCTGCATGGAAATTTCGCCAGTCAGCATTGCGACTATTTAAACGCTGAGTCGGTGGTATTGGTTCTGCTGGATCGCCTTGCAACCAAGTGCGAACATCGTAGGAATAAAACTGCTTAGCCCACAATAAGCCCGCAAAGGCTTGACGCTGTACATTGCGGACATCTTGATCAAGATTTGGAGTCAAGGAGTCGTAAAATTCATCGGCTTCTTTTTGCCTATGAATGAATGTGTCTGCAAACTCTTGGTTAAAAGGAGTATCGGTGTAAGTATCAGTAAATCTGAGCTGAATAACTGCCGTTTCTCCAGCAGCAATTTCTAGGTGATAGTGGGCGGTGGCTTTAGTGCCGATTTGAGCGGGATTTACAGCTTCTTGGCGATCGCCAATCAGGAACTCGTGGAAAGCATCTTTAACATAAGGTGAGGTATTAGCTGCCCCGTACACACGCTGTAGGTTGGTCTCGTTTTCGGTAAATAGCAGCGGGGGATTGCCTTGACAAAATAGCCAGCGATCGCCATATTCTTGATGGTGAGCTTTGATAACTCCATCGCCCGATCGAGCCACATACGCTGATTTTTGGCTATCAGTCCAAGACCAAGTATTGCGAAACCATAAAGTCGGCAATAAGTCAAGATTTGCTGTTTCTGAACTTCGGTTAGTAGCGCTGATGCGAATGCAAATATCTTCTGGGGATGCTTTGGCGTATTCAGCAACGATGTCGAAATAGCGATCGCCCTCAAAAATTCCCGTATCCATTAACTCATATTCTGACTGACATTTGTCGCGCTTGGCATTTTCCTCAACCAACAAAGTGTAGGGATATTCCTGCTGCGGATATTTGTACAGCCAGCGCATATAAGAATGAGTTGGCGTATTGTCTAAATAAAAGTAGTATTCTTTAACATCTTCTCCGTGATTTCCTTCACTGTTGGTAAGTCCAAATAAACGCTCTTTCAAAATCGGATCTCGGCCGTTCCACAGCGCTAGGGCGAAACAAATTTGACAGTGGCGATCGCAAAATCCCCCTAACCCATCTTCGCCCCAGCGGTAAGCGCGCGATCGCGCCATATCGTGAGGGAAATACTCCCAAGCCGTACCGTTGGGCGAATAATCTTCGCGGACAGTTCCCCACTGGCGATCGCTCAAATAAGAGCCCCAGCGGTTCCAGTGCGCTTTCATTTCGCTGTTTTCCTGAATTCGCTTGTCTTCAGCACTCATTTAGTTTATCCCCCCAGATTTCCGATTGCACAATCTCGATTAGCCGCCTGTAGCAAACCCTGGATACAAAGTCATTCCGCCATCCACAAACAGGGTTGCACCGCAGACATAATCCGAGTCATCAGAAGCCAGCCAAACAGCAGTTTTAGCGATATCTTCTACTTCCCCAACTCGACCGTAAGGAATCAGTTTTAACAACTTTGCTTCGGCTTCCGGTGTATTCCATGCTGATGTATTGATTGGGGTTTTAATAGCCCCTGGCGCAATACTATTAACTCGAATTCTCTGGGGTGCAAGTTCTTGCGCAATACTCCGCATCAACATATTAATTCCGCCTTTACTAGCAGCATAGTTGACGTGGCCAGCCCAAGGAATTACCTCATGTACTGAACTCATGCAAATAATTTTACCAGCAGCCGATGAAATATGGGGTTGTACGCCCCGTCGCAGAAATTCTTTCGCAGCTTCGCGAGCACATAAAAACTGTCCGGTTAGGTTCACTCCAATCACCTGGTTCCAGTGGTCGAGTGTCATGTCTACCAAGGGCGAATCTTTTTGCATACCTGCGTTATTAACCAGGATGTCAATAGTACCAAATTCCTTGAACATCTGGCTGAACATAGCCTGAACTTCGTCTTCTTTGCTGACATTGGCGCTCAGGGCGATCGCCTCTACGCCCCCAGCTTTAATGTCCTCGACAATTTTCTGCGCTGCTTGGACCTCCGAGTGGTAATTGACTGCAACAGATGCACCCGCAGCAGCTAGAGCACGAGCGATCGCTTCGCCGATGCCAGAACTTGCGCCCGTTACCAGAGCTTTTTGACCTTTGAGAAGGGAAGGGGAAAAGCTCATGATTGTTCCTCCATCATGTTTTTAATTTATTTGACTCCGATCAAGAGTTTACTCCTCATCTTGGTAACAATCTTGTGTTAAGTTTGTTACAAAAAAGCTAATCTAAGAAATTGCTTGAGCTCAAAGTCTTGCTAATTATAGCGTCCCGTCATTTTCAGTAAAAAAATATTTATATCTTAAGAAGTATATTTTAAGGTTATCTCTTTCTTAAGGCAGATTCTTTTTTTCACTAATTACCTCAGACTTGATCTTAGTTTTTGTGAAATTGCATATTTAAAAGGATTTAAAAGTGAAAAATAATACCGTCTAAAGATTAAAACTTGGTCTGACAACACTTTTTAACTGAGTCAACAAACAAGCTGGCCAGGAGGACTGATTTAGTCTTAAACACAAGAGGCGAGCGAGATTAATAACTTTCTCCTTTTCTACAAAGCTCAAAAAGTTTATGCTGCCATAAATTATATCGAGTTTAGCCAACAGTATACAGTATTATGAACAACACAATCTATCAAACAGTGATTGTAGGTGGCGGCTTTGCAGGGCTGCTTACAGCTTTACACTTGAGCCACCACCACTATCCCCGCTCTGTCATCTTGATCGAAAAAGAAGATCGCTTTTGCTTTAAACCCTTACTATACGAATATTTTAGCGGCGAGATGGGTGCAGCAGAAGTTTGGCCACGCTATGAGGAATTGCTCAAAGGTAGCGGTGTCATCTTTGTTAAAGATGCGGTTGAATCCATTGATTTGCATGAGCGGGAAGTGAAAGTAACATCGGGAGCTGCTTACAATTACAGCAATTTAGTTTTGGGTTTAGGCAGCGTTACAGGATATTTTGGCATAGAGGGAGCTCAAGAGAATGCGTTTCCTTTCCGTACCGGAGAAGATGCGATCGCCATTGACAAACACCTGCGCGACTGCTTGCAACAAGCTCTTCAGATTCAAGGTGCCCAAAAGCGCCGCAAATTCCTGACTGTCACCGTCATAGGTGCTGGAGCTTCCGGGGTGGAAATGGCAGGTACATTAGGCGATTTACTGCCAAATTGGTATGCTGCAATGGGCGGCAATGCAGAGGAAGTGCGGGTCGTTTTACTCAATCACGGCGAGCAAATCCTGGAGAACGATATTAACAGTCACCTGCGCGAAATTGCGACAAATGCTCTGCAAAAACGCACAGTACCAGTAGAATTTATTATGGAGGCAAAAGCGACTGCTATTCGCCCCAACCAAGTAGAATACCAGCGCCACGGACAGGCGAAAACTTTATCAACAGGTACAGTAATTTGGACTACCGGAACTAACATTAATTCGCTGATTAAAGGTTTAACAATTTCTGATGAATCCCGAGACAAACACGGTCGCCCTTTAGTGAGCCCTACACTGCAACTGCTAGATTTTCCTGAAGTTTTTGCAGGGGGAGATTGTGCAGCAGTGCAAGGCAATTCTTTACCTCCCACCGCTCAAGTTGCTTACCAGCAGGGAGCTGCAATCGCTCACAATTTGAATGCTCTGGCTTTAGGAAATGAGCTAAAACCTGCGGAAGTTAATCTGCGGGGAACGCTGTTAAAACTAGGGATAGAAGAAAGTGTGGCTAACATTTACAATAGCTTTGAAGTTACCGGAGAGGTCGGTCATTTAATCCGCCAAGGTACTTATTTAGAGTTATTGCCCACTCCCGTTCATAATTTAAAAGTAACAGAGGAATGGCTGAAGGATGAAATTTTCGATCGCCACTTGCACCCGATTCACACTGCTGATGTGGTTAAATGGGTTGGCGGTGCAGTAGTGGGCGTTGTCGTGGCTAGAAAATTGATGCAAATGTTAGGGGATAGCAAGGACAATACAGCTAGTTAATGGCTAAAATTTAGCAATATTTTGAAATAGCTTAGTTTGTGAAATTATGTCTGGTCGATTACCATAACAAACATGGTTCGTAGTGCGGACTTCAGTCCGTTTTCATGGAACGGACTGAAGTCCGCACTACGAACGGGAGCGCGCTCAGGCTTTTGCGGTGGGTACGATCGCATTTGGGGCGGACTTAACTCCGCACTACGAACGGGAATATTAGTGGCGATGGCGATCGCCCTCAGCGACAGGAGATGTCAGTAAGATTGCGTGTCCGTTAGGATCTTTGACGAGGCAACTTTGGCGGGAAAAACTGGAATTATCTCCAAATTGCACGAGCTGCGGCGAGATAAACTCAACCCCATTTTGTCGCAACTTTTCCAAGAGTCGATCGAGATCGTTAACAATTAGTTGGACTTGCATATGAGCAATATCGCAACTTTTCCAATCCCTCGGTATGGGGCGGCCTTTTGGAGTAACTAAATAGTCTAATAGTTCAAGTCCTAAACCGCCTTGAATCGGCCGCAGTGCGGTGATTTTGACTTTAGCTTCTGGCAAATTATCGAGGCGTACTTGGGTTTCGCCTTGGTTGAGGCTGCCTCCCTTAATTTGCATTCCCAGTAAGTCGCGGTAAAAGTGGAGACTTTGCTCGGTGTTGCTAATCGCGATCGCGCTGTGATCGATTCCTAAAAAGCAGCGATCGCTCTTTTGATGCCACTTTTCTTGTCCTTTGTCCTCCGGGAACCAAATTAGCTCTAAATTGTGGCCGTCAATGTCTTTAAATTTAAAAGCTCGCACGCCAGCAGCTTCTTGATTTTCCGGCGGTATTGTCTGGGGTGCAGTGGAGATGGGGACAATGGGAAAAGAGCGCAGGTGTGCAAAGGCGCGATCGATATCGCTGACAGCAATTGCCAGATGTTGAAACCACAAATCATTACTTTGGGAATCTTTGGGGATGGGTTTTCCCTCAACATTAAGATATTGCATCAACTCAATCTGTTCATCTCCAAGCTGCAAAGTAACAATGCGGATTTTTGCCTGCTCAACACCTTCGAGGTCGCTGTAATTTTGCCCTTCAACCGTAATATCCGAAACAAATTTAAAGGAGAGCGCTTTGGTATAAAAATCCTGGGAGCGATCGGCATCTGTCACCGTCAATGCAATAGCTCGAATTTTCTGCACTTGTAGAGGAGAATTATTCATAAACTTTAGAGTCATTTATCTCAATTTCACGCCGAGCCGAAAATTGCAGCCTGATGCGAAAAAACTTGGGGGAAATTTCCTAATACCTCGCCGCTCGCTCCCGCTTGTTCGGCCTCAATTTTTAATTATTTCCCACAGCTTAGCATCTCAAACAAAACAAGCTCAGTACCTCTTTAGAAAGATGCAATCTGCCGACCGCTTCTCTAGAATTATAAAAGTTGAAATTTTAGAGTCCACAGATTGTCTGGTAGAGAGTTAAACAGGAGTTTGGAGGTTATGAACAGTTCGTTGACCCGCCCCTTGGCTGTTGTGACGGGTGCCTCTAACGGCATCGGCTACGAACTGGCCAAACAGTTCGCTCAACACAACTTCGATCTGCTAGTCACAGCCACCGGCCCGAGCATCAACGAAGCCGCTCAAGCTTTTGAGAAGCTGGGCGCAAAAGTCGAGACGGTGCAGGCCGATCTTGCTACCTATGACGGTGTTGAGAGGCTCTACAACAAGATTAAGGCAACTGGCCGATCGGTGGATGCGATCGCGATTAACGCAGGTGTCGGCGTCGGCGGCGACTTTGCTCGCGAAACCGACTTGAAAGAAGAACTCAATCTGATCAATCTCAACGTCGTGTCTTCCGTCCACCTTGCCAAACGGGTAGTGAAGGATATGGTCGATCGCGGCCAAGGACGGATTCTATTCACTTCATCCATTGCAGCCTTGATGCCGGGGTCGTTTGAGGCCGTCTACGCAGCATCAAAGGCATTTATACAATCCTTCGCGGAGGCGCTGCGCAACGAGTTGAAAGACACGGGAGTTACCGTCACCGCGCTGATGCCGGGGCCAACCGATACCAACTTCTTCCACCGGGCCGACATGGACGACACCAAGGCCGGCGCCGATCGGAAAGATGACCCGGCTGAAGTTGCAAAGCAGGGTTTTGAAGCTTTGATGGCAGGCAAAGACCACATTATTGCAGGTTCGCTCAAAACCAAGATTATGGGCGCGGCCAGCCAAATTTTGCCCGATCCTCTGAATGCGGAACTGCACCGCCAACTTACTGAACCGGGCTCGGCTCACAAATAGATATTTCGGATAATTCTTGTGGTGCAGGCATCCTGCTGGCCCGAGACTTGTTTTTGAGTATTCGAGTTCTCCTGCGCAACTGATATCTTGTCCGATCGCTCGCCCTAAAAAGTTTTGTTAGCAAGTGCGATCGCCCGCGAGGAAAATTTGCGGACTAAAGTCCTCACTACAAACCAATTTTGTGGTGGGTAATTGAGAAGAGATGAGCTGACTGATTTGTAAAGACAACAACACAATCTTACAAAACCAAAAAATTATGACTGACCACACTCCCGTCAATGAACAAAGCAAACAAAACGATCTCGATCGCGCCCGTCAAGAAGCAGGCGAAACTCTTACCACAAATCAAGGTGTTGGTGTGACAAACACCAATGATTCCGTGCACGCCGGTTCGCGCGGCCCGACTCTGCTAGAAGACTTTCACCTGCGCGAAAAAATGGCGCACTTCGATCGCGAACGTATTCCCGAACGAGTTGTTCACGCGCGCGGATCGGGGGCCCACGGCTATTTTCAACCCTATGAATCGCTGGCAGAATTAACCAAAGCAAAATTCCTGCAAGATCCAGCGGTGAAAACTCCCGTATTTGTGAGATTTTCTACCGTAACAGGGTTTCGTGGTTCAGCCGATACAGTCCGCGACGCGCGCGGCTTTTCCGTCAAGTTCTACACCGAAGAAGGTAATTATGACCTAGTAGGAAATAATATTCCGGTCTTCTTTATTCAAGATGGGATTAAGTTTCCAGATCTGGTTCATGCGATCAAGCCGGAACCGCACAATGAAATGCCCCAAGCTGCGGCAGCCCATGACAATTTCTGGGATTTTATTTCCTTGATGCCAGAATCGATGCACATGATTATGTGGGTATTGAGCGATCGCGCTGTACCGAGAAGTTTCCGCATGATGGAAGGCTTTGGCGTGCATACCTTCCGGTTTGTGAACGCCGAAGGCAAATCTCGCTTTGTCAAGTTCCACTGGAAACCGATTTTGGGCGTGCATTCTCTGGTGTGGGATGAAGCACAAAAACTCGCCGGCAAAGATCCAGATTTTACTCGCCGCGATTTGTGGAATGCGATCGAAATGGGCGATTACCCAGAATTTGAATTGGGCGTACAGATTGTGGAAGAAGCAGACGAATTTAAATTCGATTTCGACTTGCTCGATCCCACTAAGCTGATTCCCGAAGAAGAAGTTCCCGTGCGGGCGATCGGCAAAATGGTACTCAATCGCAATCCCGAAAACTTCTTCGCAGAAACCGAACAAGTCGCCTTCCAACCAAGCAACGTTGTTTCTGGTATTGACTTTTCCAACGATCCGCTGTTGCAGAGCCGATTATTTTCCTATCCAGACACGCAAATGCACCGTTTGGGAAGTCCAAACTTTACGGAATTGCCAATCAACCGTCCCGTCTGTCCCGTACACAACAATCAGCGCGACGGCGTAATGCAATCGAACATCTACACCTCGAAAGTGAACTATTCTCCCAATTCACTGGGTGGTGGTTGTCCGATGATGTCGCCGGAAACAATGGGAGGATTCGTGCATTATGCCGAACGAGTCGAAGGCCACAAAATTCGCGAACGCAGCAACAGTTTTCAAGACCATTTCAGTCAAGCAACACTGTTTCTCAACAGTATGTCTGAAATTGAAAGAGAGCATATTGTGAAAGCGGCTCAATTTGAATTAGGAAAAGTTCAAAGCAAGGAAGTCAAAGAGCGAGTTTTGGGATTGTTCAACCACATCGATCACGAATTTGCCAAGCAAGTTGCTGCTGGATTGGGACTACCTGAACCGGAAAAAGAAGTGATTCCCAATCACGGCAAAAGTTCAGCAGCCCTGAGCATGGAGAAAATGCCCAAAACCTCGATTAAATCCCGTCAAATCGCAATTTTAGCAGCCGATGGCGTCAACGGCGACGAGGTAATGGCGGTCAAACAAGCGCTAGCAAAAGCAGGCGCCCACGCGAAAATTGTGGCGAAGCACGGCGGGAAAGTTAAGACTGCCAGCGGTCAAGAAATTGATGCGGAAATGACGTTTTTGACTGCGGCTTCGGTGATGTTTGATGCGATTTACGTTCCCGGCGGCAAGCAAAGCATTAATACCTTGAAAGAAGAAGGAGATGCGATTAATTTTATCACGGAAGCGTTTAAGCACTGCAAGGCGATCGCTGCTTCGGGTGAAGGTATCCATATGCTATCAAGTGCAGATTTAAAGGGAGTTAACCTCTCAGTAAATGGCAAGGTGGCAGCCGATCGAGGTGTGGTAATTTGTCCTACAGGTGGCGATTTAGGGCAATTTTCTCAGGCTTTCATCGATGCGATTATGCAGCACCGTCACTGGATGCGCACTGAGAAGGAAATGGTTCCTGCGTAAGCAATCATGTCCGAAGAGAACGATCATAATTAATAAGATTGGATCGACCGTGAGGACTTTAGTCCGCATTCATGAGTAGGACTAAAGTCCTCACGCTCGATCCTTCTTGATTATGGTAATTGACAGGCAAATAATAGAAAAAACTAGGTTTTTGGGATTGATGCGTAGTTAATGAGAGTGCAGCAGATTTATGCAAATTCATCATCTTAATTGCGGCTGTATGTGCCCAATTGGCGGGGCGCTTTTCGACGGCTTCAGTGGCGGGTTGACGGCTCACCTCGTCTGCCACTGTCTGCTGGTTGAAACGAATCAGGGGCTGGTTCTGATTGATACCGGCTTCGGACTGCGGGATATTGAGTCGCCTTACTCCCGCCTCAGCCCGTTCTTTATTCACTTCAATAACATCCAGTTCGATCGCAAGTATACGGCGAGATCCCAAATCGAGCAGATCGGATTTTCGGCCAGCGACGTGCGCCATATCGTGCTGACACACCTCGATTTCGATCATGCCGGCGGTTTAGAGGACTTCCCAGAAGCAACGGTACACGTGATGCAGGCTGAAATCGATGCCGCGCGCGATCGACACGGTGCGATCGCCAAAGGGCGCTACCGTCCGGGCCAGTGGGATGAAGTCAAACACTGGAAATACTATGCGGCGGGTGGCGAACCTTGGTTCGGTTTTGCAGCAGTCCGCGATCTTGATGGGTTGCCGCCGGAGATTCTGCTGATTCCGCTGGCAGGTCACACGCGGGGTCATGCGGGTGTCGCCATTGATACGCCGGATGGCTGGTTGCTGCACGCTGGGGATGCCTATTTCTACCGGCACGAGATGGACTCCGACCAGCGGCGCTGCACGCCCGGATTGCGCGCCTACCAGTGGATGATGGAGGTCGATCGCAAAGCTAGGTTACTCAATCAAGACCGGCTGCGCGCATTGTCGATCGAGCAAAGTAAAGACGTGAGCCTGTTTTGCAGTCACGATGCTGTCGAGTTGCAAGCCTTTGCTGACAAGTCCAGCGGCTCTCAAAACAAGCAATTTCACCATCATTAAATAGCAGAGATTTGGGGATTTTTGCTCCAATACTTAGTCAGTTTTAGTATTTTTAAACAAGGAGACATTAGTTGTGGGTATCAGCAGGCGCGAGTTGTTGAAAGTGACTTCTGCTTCGGGCTTAGTTGCAGCAGCATTGGCAGCTTCCGAAGGATTTTTGAAACCAGTGTTAGCTGAAAGTGAAGTTGCTCAAGCTCCGACTGCGAGCGGCTCCATGAGTTATAGGACGCTAGGACGCACGGGAGAGCGGGTGTCTGCCATTGGGTTGGGCGGACACCATATCGGACGGCTGCCAGAGGAACAAGATAGTGTGAAGCTGATCCGCAGTGCGATCGACCGCGGCATCAATTTCATGGACAACTCTTGGGATTATCACAACGGCCGCAGCCACCGATGGATGGGCCAAGCGCTCAAGGATGGCTACCGGCAAAAGGTTTTTCTGATGACGAAAATCGACGGGCGCACTAAAGGCGCTGCGATGATGCAGATTGACGACTCGCTGAAGGCATTGCAAACGGATCGCATCGATTTGATGCAGCATCATGAAGTTATTCGGATGGAAGATCCCGATCGCATTTTTGCCCCAGGCGGAGCAATGGAAGCCTTGGTGGAAGCGCAGAAGGCGGGCAAGATTCGCTACATCGGGTTTACAGGACACAAAGATCCTTTGGTTCACCTGCGAATGCTGGAACTTGCCGCTCAACACAATTTCCGTTTCGACACGGTACAGATGCCGCTGAACGTGATGGACGGTCATTTTAGAAGTTTTGAGAAACAAGTGCTGCCGGTGCTGGTGCAGAACCAAATAGGCGTGTTGGGGATGAAATCTATGGGCGACTCCTACGTTCTTAGAAGCAATACAGTGACGCCGATCGAATGTCTGCACTATGCGATGAATTTGCCGACTTCGGTGGTGATTACTGGCATTGATACCATGCAGCTTCTCGATCAAGCATTTGAAGCAGCCCGCACGTTTAAGCCGATGGATGCGGCACAAGTTGCAGCGATGCTCGATCGCACTCGCTCTGCTGCGGCAAAAGGTCAATACGAACTGTATAAAACCAGCAGTCAATTTGACAGTACCGCCCTGAATCCATCCTGGCTAGGATAACACAATAGGTTTGATCGTTCGGACTTTAGTCCGCATTCAAGAAGGACTTGCATTCCGAACGATCGAACCTATTTTTAAAGTTTAGGAGAAACTTCAATGAAAACCAGAAAACTCGGCAATCAAGGACTCACCGTTTCAGCACTGGGACTCGGCTGCATGGGGATGTCCGAATTCTACGGGAATACTGATGATGCTGAATCGATCGCCACCATCGATCGCGCGATCGAACTCGGTATCAACTTTCTCGATACCGCAGATATGTATGGAGTGGGGCGCAACGAAGAACTCGTGGGTAAAGCGATTCGCAATCGGCGCGATCGAATAGTGCTAGCGACCAAATTTGGTAACGTGCGATCGCAAGGCGGTGAATTCCTGCGCATTGACGGCAAACCGGAATATGTGCGGCAAGCCTGCGATGCTTCGCTCCAACGCTTGGGCATAGATACAATTGACCTTTATTACCAGCACCGCGTCGATCCAACTGTTCCGATTGAAGATACGATCGGCGCCATGGCAGAATTGGTAAAACAAGGCAAAGTGCGCTATCTCGGACTTTCCGAAGCCGCGCCCGAAACAATCCGCCGCGCCCACGCCGTTCATCCAATTACTGCACTACAAACCGAATATTCGCTGTGGAGCCGCGATCCCGAAGAGACTATCTTACCCACGCTGCGGGAGTTGGGCATCGGCTTTGTCCCCTACAGCCCCTTAGGGCGAGGATTTCTCTCCGGCGCCATTACCAAACCTGAAGACTTAGCGCCCGACGATTACCGCAGTCGCTCTCCCCGCTTTCAGGGCGAGAATTTCCACAAGAATTTGCAAGTGGTAGCACAGGTAAAAGCGATCGCGACTGAAAAAGGCGTGACTCCCAGCCAACTGGCGCTAGCGTGGCTTTTGGCTCAGGGCGAAGACGTAGTGCCGATTCCCGGGACAAAACGCCGCGAGTATTTGGCAGAAAACGCAGAAGCTGCTGACATCACGCTGACTCCAGACGACTTGCAGCGAATTGAAGCCGTCGCACCCAAAGGCATTGCTGCGGGCGATCGATATGCGGCTCCGCAAATGGCAGCTTTGAATCGCTAACAGCTTTGTCATTGAAAACTGTATCGATTTATAACCTGACTTGTATGGTTGCCAATTCTTGCTCTAAGTTCTCCGCCAAATTATTTAATAACTGTAATTGATGCTGCTGGACATTAACTTTTAATGGTTCTTGGCTGTCTTGAAAACAGATAACTTTGGCGGCAACTTCTTTGTAGTGTTGCACCATGGAAAAAGTATCGGTACTGAAGCGAGCAAGATAGTTTTTAGCAGCCTCATTGCAAATTTCCGTGACTTGCTTTAGATAAGCTTCTGGCGATTCAGGCGGCTTTTCATACCCAGTTCTTTTGTTCAAAATATAGCTAGCACCACCGACTACCGCAGCTCCCACAGGCCCGCCCAACAGCCAACCTAAGCCGGTGGCGATCGCCACTGGAGCTACTTGGCTGTCCGTAGTCTTTCTAGCCGGAGCTGGCGGTGGCTCTGGTAAAGCGATTTGCGGGGCTGGTGGAAACGAGATCAAAAGGGCGATCGGCTGTTCTTTATCAAAGAATTCGCAAGCTTTATTTACCCATTCTGCGATCGTTTGCTGCTGCTTCAGCACATCTTGCTCAAATTTTGTCTTCCACGCATCAAAAGTTCCTTGCTGAAGCGACAGCGCCATTTCCGATTGATATCGCCGCAAAAGTGTGGGCTGGTAAAGCCAAATCTCGAAGTCGGAAACGCTGGCTTGAAAGCCTTTTGAAATCAGTTTTTCAGCTTTGTATTTAATTTCAACTCTGTCTTTTTGCTTTTGTTGAGCTGTGGCTATTTCGGCGGCGACAGTTTCAGCTTTGACTCGCAGAAATTGACAAATCTTAGTAGCTATAACTTCAATTCTGGGCAATTTGACAGCCAGTTGTTCCTGTTGAGCTGCGACAATACTTTGTAAAGCCGATTCAAACGCGGCAATTCCGGTAGTTTGAGCCGCAGCTACATCTCCTTTTAGCCTCGCTCTCAAAGCGGGTAAAGCATCGACGCGGTAGATATTGCTGATGTTGTTCGGCAAGTTGGAGCGAAAACTTTCGGCAACAAACAACAATCGATTGTATACTTGTTTTTGGTCGTCTGGTTCGAGTAGATTGATGAAGTTGGCAACAAAGACGACTGTGTTTATTTGGCGATCGCTCAACCAATCTCTCAAGTTCTCCCGTTCGCCTAAAGTCATCAATTTGCGAGCGTCCAAAACCTGCACAACTAAATCAGCCGTGAGCAATTTATCCCGAACTAAGTTATCCTGTTCTTGGCGATCGTTAGTTCCCGGCAAATCCAGCAATTCCACGCCCGTTTTCAGGAATGGGTGGGGACAGTACACATTCACGGCTGCCACATCATCCCGCATTTGTCGGTTGTCGTCGAGGATGGCGTAGCGTTTCAACACATCCGTCCCCGGTTCGCTGACTTCTGTGCCGTCTTTGAGGGTGATTTTTGCGTGCAATTCCTCGCCGTAGTTGACATAAATGGCGGCACCTGTAGTGGGCACAAGGTCGATCGGCAAAGCACGATTTCCAAGCATTGCATTCAGCAAAGTTGACTTACCGTAATTAAACGGCCCGAAGACAGCGATTTGAAAAGTTGGTTTGGCGAGATAGTCGCAAATTGAGGTTGTATCTCGGTAAAGTTGGGAGTTTTTATCTAGTTCGAGAATGCCGAGTGCTGATTTGAGATTGTTAGTTAAATCTTGATAAATTTCTGGTTGTTGCATATTTAAGATTATCTGATTATGACAAAAAAGGTTTGTAGTGAGGACTTCAGTCCTCTTCTAAACCCGAGGACTAAAGTCCTCACTACGAACCTTGTGAGGACTTCAGTCCTCTTCTAAACAAAAAAGGTTTGTAGTGAGGACTTCAGTCCTCTTCTAAACCCGAGGACTAAAGTCCTCACTACGAACCTGGTTTTAGGTAGGTTGTTGCATCTAGGAATTAAGAAAATGTGATAAGAACACACTCAACTAGCGGAGGCTAAGAAACTTTGATAAACCGATTCTATACTCTGCGAATGAGCAGAAACATCAGCCTCCAACTTTTCCAACCGCTCAGATTCAGCCTGACAATTAATCTCGCGAGATTGCTTTTGTTCCAGCAAATTATCTAACTCAGCTTTCCGAGAATTAATATCATCGTTCATGCGATCGCCCACTTCGCGCCCATAAACATCAAAACACTCTTTCACAGCATCATGAATCGGCTGCCACTGCTGCTGGGCCACCTGCGGCAGATACTTCACCAATTCTTTTTTCGCCGCTTTCACTAACTGTTTGTGAGCTCCGTCTGCTTGCAAAACCCCAATACCCATCCCCAACAAAGCCAAGTACAGCGGCCCCAAAACAATCCCCGTAAAACTCGCAAAAATTGTACTGACGCCCAATACAGTAATTAAATTGAGCAAGATATTTTTCCAGTCAAAACCCGCTCCCGCCATTGCTACGCCTGCCAGGTTTCCTGTGGTTAACGAAAACAATCCCATCGCCCATTTGGCCCAAGCTGGCGAGTTATCTTCGTTCGAGTTGCTGACTGGCGTGGGGATTGTTTGCCCTGTCAGTTTTTCGGTAATTTTTTCAGTTACTTTTGTGTAAGATGCTCCGTAATTTGCTGCACTTTGTGACAACTGCGAAAATGCTGAATTCATCTCTTGTTCAGCGGTGAGAGTCCAAGCTGCTAGTTTGTCGTTGATGTACTGCTCGAATGCTCGTTTGAGCGATGCTTCAAATGCTTCTCGCTTGTCTTGGCTGAAGAAATCCAGAAATCTCAGCTCGGGTTGATACCGCAAAAAGTCTGTTTCAAAGGTATTTTCTAAGTTAAGAACGTAGGCGCGGAAAGAATCTGCGATCGCCCGCGATTTATTATCTCTAACTCGGGTAATTTCTTGTTGAAATTCATCGCGAATCTGAGTCAGCTTTTTAAACTCCGGCTCAACTGAATTAATCTTTTCTCTCAATTCATTGACATCGCGATCGAGCAATGGTAATCGGCGCCCGACAGCTTCGCGGACGCGAGCCGAAATTTGACGCGCCAAAGTCCTCGCCGGCCGCAATTCCGAAATCGCCCTTTCCTGGGTCAAAAACGTATTCAGCGCCGCCATAAACTCGGGAAAACCGGTTCCTGCCAAATCCGCATCGGGGTTTTTTATCCGCAACCTGAGCGCCTTAATTGAGGTAATTGGAAACACCCGTTCGTCGTAAATATCGTGTCCTTCTGTTAAACAATATTCAGCCAAATTTACTTTGAAAACGCGCCGAAGTTTCTCTTCTGCTTCTGCCATTTCTTCAGCATCGTCCGGATCGATCAAACTTTCCCGCACCTGATCCCAAGCATTGATCAGAAAGAAAATGCTCAAGCCGCGACCCTTGATGTAGTTTTCTAGATAGCGTCTTTCTCCCATTGTACAAGGCTGAGTTGCCCTGAGTACGAACAAAATAGCGTGACAGTTGTTGATGTAACCGAGAGATAATTCGTTGCGGGCTTCTGTGTCGTTCAGTCCGGGACTGTCTACTATTTCTATGCCTTTTTCTAGCAAAGGCAAAGGATATTCTACTACGGCACAGTCGATATCTGGAAATGCTGGTTTCTTTTCTTCTTCGAGGCGTTTTGCCTCAGCGGGATCAATTGTGTAGTTCTCTTTAAAACTTTTAAAATCTAGCTGTTTGGGGCTTTTGCCATCGTTGAAATAAACGGTGACTTTTTTTTCGGAACCGTAGCGCAAAATCGTCAGCAAAGCTGTGCAGGGGTTGACATCGCTGGGGAGCAAGTTCTCGCCGATTAAGGCATTGAGAAAAGTGCTTTTGCCGCGTTTCATATCGCCTAATACTAACAGTCTAAAAACTCCTTGACGCAAGTTTTTGCTGGCGAGATTGATGTCGGCGTTGTCTGTTTCTAAGCCTAGTTTTCCCGATGCTTCCGATCCTGCTAGTTCCGATCGCTCGATGGCTGTGGCGATGTTGCTCAGGCGATCGGCAATTTCTCGGCGCACGGCGGCTACTCGCTCTAAATCGTTGAGAAAATTGCTAGTTTCTACTTTCATGTTCATGGTTTTTTTTGATATTTGTTTGCTGATATATTTTGCCGTCAATCTTCTTCAAAAAGTGTTTGGTAAGCAATCAAAGCAATTCCTGCAACTATCAGCGCTGTTGCTAGCCAAGATGCGATGCAAACTGTAATTACCACCGCAATAATAATGCCTGCAAATTGAGTTGTGGCTGCGATTTTTCGCCGCCACTGTTGGAGTTTGCTGTTAGTTTGGCTGTTTGGTTGTTCGTCGTACTTTCGGGTGATATATGCTGGTACTGAGCGGTCGATTTCGGCTGCTAGTTCGCTTAGTTGAATTTCTTGTTGGCGTTTCCGCAACTGTTGTTTTTTGTGCCGGAGTTCTCTGGCTTTTGGATCTGGAGAATTCATAAATTTTACCCGGTTTTCCAGGTGGAAAGTCTGTGGTTTGTTGTCAATGTTACCCTGCGATAAGTTATCTACTACTGTAACTCACTTTGTCAGCGGTGTCGAGAGATGTTAAGAAATGTCAAAAAGACTGATTCAGCCAAGAAGGATAGCTGCCAAAAGCGCGCACTTTTTAAGCCGATCGCCCTACGCACTACCCCCCAGACTTCTGAGGCCCAGCAGCATCAATATCCTTCGGGGCCGATGGTAGTGCGATCGCACTCAGCGTCCGACAAATCCACCAAGCGCGATCGAAATAAGTTGCAGCCGGCTAATTGAGCTTTGGTTAACTTTGCTTTCTCCAAATTAGCTCTCTGCAAATCGGCATATCTCAAATCGGCATTGGTCAAATCTGCATTGTACAAATCCGCACCTTGTAAATTCGCTTTTTGCAAATTAGCACCTTGCAAATTGGCGTGGCGCAAATTTGCTCTTGATAAATTAGCTCCCCTCAAATTAGCTTCCGACAAGTTTGCTTGATAAAGTTGAATATCGCTTAATTCTGCATCCTGCAACTGTGTTTGGTAAAGATTGGCTTGAGTCAGATTTCCGTAGGGCAAATAAGCTCGCCTCAGCACGCTACCAGAAAGGTTTATTTCTGCCAAATCTGCTTGAAACAAGTTATCTCCACTTAAGTCTACTGCGTCAAAATTTCGCTTGCCTTCAGAATACTGAGCGAGCAATTGCTCGCCGCTTAGCTTTTGCATTTTCATCTGTTTGTGAGGACAGCTATTGCAGCTAATCCATAACGATAATTAGTTGTTATTATTTTGCGTATTTATATTTAGGCAATTCTTATGTTAAGCTTGTGTAACAACTATCGCATTTTTTCTAAGATTTTTTTTATATTTGTAAATTTCTGCGTTGCTAGACCATGCTTGCCGTCAGTAATGTCAAGATCGATCGATAAACCAAAACTGACCCTCTACTGAAATATGCCAGAACTTCCCATCTCCATTGCTGAGCACTACCACGAACGGACGAAATACGATCCCGAAACCATTGCTGCCAAAAGCAGACAGCTAGATTGGACAGAGCAACCTGTGCCGTTCAAAGAATATAAAATTGGCGCCTATTTTGACCTCAAGCCTTATCTAAAAGACCCCTCAGACGATCCAAACGCGGCTCCCGATGCCGGTTGGTGGCACCGTTTGTCCAGCTTGTTGTTGGGCAGCTACGGGCTGACAGCGAAGGTGCAGACGGTAGATGACAGCTACCTGTATTTGCGATCGGCACCGTCGGCGGGCGGGCTCTATCCAGCAGAGGTTTATTTAATCTCGCGCGGGACGCCGCATTTGCCTGCCGGACTCTACAACTATCAGTGCCGAACTCATGGGCTGGTTCATTTTTGGGACAGCCAAGTTTGGCCGGCGTTGCAAGCAGCTTGTTTCGGATCGCCGGCGCTAGAAAATACTCAATTGGCGATCGCCGTTACGACTGTTTTCTTCCGTTCTTCTTGGCGTTACGAAGACCGAGCTTATCGGCGAATTTTCCTAGACACCGGTCATTTATTGAGCAATATCGAGTTAGCTTGCGCCATCAACGATTACCGACCTCACCTGATTGGAGGATTCGCCGACGAAGCGATCGATCAATTACTGTACATCGACTCGCAGCAAGAAGGAGCGATTTGTTTGATTGCTTTAGCCGACTTGCTAGATATCGACCAAAACTTGCCAAAATTTAAAACAGCTTTGCCGGGAAAAACGACGACAGATTACCCAGAGATTTCCGAAGGCCAATTATTAGGATATCTCCACAAAGCGACACAGTTAGAATCAGATCCCACCGGAGCTGATGGCTGGAAATTTGATGAAAGTGAAGGCGATTTAGAGGATAAATACAACTTTCCATTTTGTACTAAAGTTTCGACGGTGACTCCATCGATTCCTTGGGGTGTGAACCTGGAAACTTTAGAAAGCACTATGCTCAAAAGGCGTTCTACCCGTGCTTATACAGGTGCTTCTTTGAGCTTGGGCGAACTGCTAGCCATGCTCGATTTTACTTACCAGCCGCAGCACTATATCGACCAAGGATTAGACGGTTATCCAGACTATTTCGATCGGAGTTTGATCGAGACTTTTATTGCTGTTTCGGGAGTGAACGGGTTGGAAGAAGGTTGTTATTATTACGCTCCGAAAGCTCAAGAATTGCGGCAAATTCGGTTTAAAAATTTCCGCAGGGAGCTACATTTTTTGTGTTTGGGGCAAGATTTGGGCAGAGATGCGGGGGCGCTGTTGTTTCACACGGCGGATTTGAATAGGGCGGTAGCAAAATATGGCGATCGCGCTTACCGATATTTGCACATGGACGCGGGTCATTTGGGCCAGCGATTGAATTTAGCAGCGATTCAACTGCGTTTGGGTGTCAGCGGTATTGCGGGCTTTTTTGACGATCGCGTCAATGACGTTCTCGGTATTCCTGCGGGGGAGGCTGTGCTTTATATTACAACGCTGGGAAGACCGCGATCGTGAGAATTAGTGCGATCGTTCTAGTAGACATAATATGAGTTAAAGGAAATAATCAACACGTAGAAAACTGAGCGGTTGAAACCGCGTCTACACAAACACTCACGCGACGGGAGCGGGTTGAAGATAAGAAGACCCGGCGCTTAAAATTACCTGTTTTCTTTAGTCGGCGTCCGGCGGACTTAGTTTTTGTAGGCGCGGTTTTAACCGTACGTCCGATCTATTTCCCAATGCAAAACCTACTAAATATTCTGTCGAGCACTGATTCCGTCACTTCTTCCCCCGTAACTTCGCCCAATGCTTGAATTGCACCGCGCAAATCTATTGTCCAAAAATCTAAAGGCAATTTATTGCTAATAGTCTCCGTGCATTGTTCCAGAGAAATTTTGGCTCTAGTTAAGGCTGCTGCTTGCCGCTGGTTGATTGCTAAATCTGAGTTTGCTGCTTGCAAATTTCCGCCGCTGACGGCATCTAAGATGGCTGTTTCTAAGTCTTCTATGCCTCGATCGAGGGCGGCGGCTGCCGTAACTATCGGGTGAATTTTAGAAGAAAAAGGTAATTCGGGGATGGTTTTTACTAGATCGATTTTGTTGATAATTATAATTAGCTGGCGGTGCTTTACTTGTTCGTAAATTTCCGAATCGCCCTCTGTCCAGCCAGATTCCGCGTCAATTGTCAGCAAGACTAAATCGGCTTGTTTTGCTGCGGCGCGCGATCGCTCAACGCCAATTTTTTCCACCTTGTCTTCCGTCTCGCGAATGCCCGCAGTATCCAGCACCTGCACCGGAATGCCGCCCACAACGAGCTGCGATTCTACCACATCCCGCGTCGTTCCGGGCAAATCTGTGACGATCGCCCGATCGCTCTTACTCCACGCATTCAACAAACTCGACTTTCCCACATTCGGCCGCCCGACAATCGCCACTTTCAAACCGCTTCGCAACAATTCACCGCGATCTGCCGTCGCCAAAATTGTTGACAATTCCGCCAAAATATGATTTATTTCCCAACAAGTTTTAGCTTCATCTAAAGGCGGCAAATCTTCCTCAAAATCAATTCTCGCCTCAATTTCTGCCAGCACATCCAAACAAGTTGTTCTCAGTTGGCGAATTGGCTGGGCTAATTTTCCCTGCAAACCCGCCAAAGCACTTTGCGCGGCTGCCGGCGATTGGGCTCCCACCAAATCTGAAATGCTTTCAGCTTGAGTTAAATCTAGTCTTCCATTCAAAAAAGCCCTGAGAGAAAACTCTCCCGGCTGCGCCAATCTCGCCCCATTTTCCAAACACAACTGCAACACTTGCTGCACCGCCATAATGCCGCCGTGACAGTGAAATTCCACCACATCTTCGCGGGTGAAAGAACGCGGCGCTTTCATGATTAGCAGCAAAGCTTCATCTACTAATTCTTGAGTTTTGGGGCTGCGGATGTGACCGTAAAGAATGCGGTGAGACTCCCAAATTTGCCGTCCTGGGGCGCTAAACAGAGTTTCGGCAATTTTTAAGGCGCAGTCGCCGGAAAGTCGTACAATGCCGACGCTGCCTTGTTGGGGGACTATGGCGGTGGCGATCGCTGCGATCGTTCCTCCTTTTGTTAATGATTCAGACATTTTTATTTTTTACACATTCCAAATTTATACATATCTTATTGACAGGATAAACAATTTCACCGAGATTTTTCCAAGATATTAAAAGAGGATAGCCGCCCTTGACTGCGATCGCCAATCCGTTAGCGAAGCGCGAAGCGCTCCGAAGTCAATCCCTCGAAGAGGATCGCCCCTCAAGCCAGATTCGCGGCGCGAGCGAACTTAAATTAGTCAGCCAAATGTTTTGCCTATCCTGATTTTATGCGATAATCGAACATTAACAGGGTAGAGGGCAGAGCATGATTGGTCAACTTCTCGACAGACGTTACCGCATCATTAAAGTCACAGACTCAAGTGAAGTGGGAAAAACTTATGTAGCCGCAGATACTCACCGTCCCGGGTATCCGCAATGCACGGTTAGAGAAATGCGACTTCCCGGTACAAGTTCGCAAACTCCCGAATTAGTCAAAATTATATTTCAAAGAAATGCAGAAATAATTGAAAAATTGGGTAAACACGACAAAATCCCCGAATTATTGGCGTATTTTGAGGAAAATCAAAGTTTATACTTAATTGAAGAATTTATTGCAGGTCAACCTTTAAGCCAGGAACTTATACCTGGTGAACCTTGGTCAGAAGATCAAGTAATTGCTCTGCTATCATCCATATTAGAAGTTTTGGTGTTTATACACGATAACGGCTTCATTCACCGCAGAATTAAACCTGACAGAGTGATCCGGCGCGAGTCAGACGGCAAATTTGTATTGGTTGACTTTAGCTTAGACAAAGAAATTAACCCGGAACTCGCTAATTGTCATTTGTTGGCGCCCACCTCCCCGAACTCTGTGAAAAAGCCTTTGGGAAAAAAACAGGATTTGGCGGCCCAGGAATTATACGTGCCGATCGAGCAATCGCAAGGCAACCCCCGCTACAATAGCGACATTTACGCTCTCGGTACGATCGCCCAGCTTGCCGTAACGGGACTCTCGCCCACAGAATTGAGTGCCTCAAACAACAAAGGCCAAATTCCCTGGCGAAATCGGGCGACTTGTTCGGCGGCGCTAGCAGATACGATCGATCGAATGGTGGACTCCGACTGCGAGGAACGCTATCAGGAAGCCGCCGAAGTTTTGGCAGATCTCAAACAAATCGCCGTAACCTCGGAGGCTGCTCGAACGCCAGCCACTATCATCAGGAAGGCTACGAGTCAACTGCGCAAACAGCGCCCCACCAGACTGTGGCTGTGGGCTGCAATACCGTCCGCTTTAATCTTGACAGCACTGATAATTTACTTTTGGCAGAGTCAAAGTCCGGCGAGAGCAAAAGAATTGTTGGCCCGGGGGGTTGCAAAGGCGCAGCAAGGCGACAAAACAGGTGCGATCGCCGATTATACCCAAGCGATCGCCCTGAATGCCAGCGATGCCGACACTTATTACACGCGGGCTAACGCTCGCTACGACATCGGCGCCCGGGAGCAAGCAATACAGGATTACACCCAAGCAATTAAAGTCAATCCCAGCCACACCAAAGCCATCTACAATCGAGCTCTGGCCCGCCGCGACATCGGCGACAAGCGGGGGGCCGTGGAAGATTTCACCCAAGTATTGCGCCTGAATCCTAGCGACGGTGAGGCATACTATCAGCGCGGTTTAGCCTACTACGATTTGGCAGACTTCCGCACCGCAATTTCCGACTACACTCAAGCCATTCGGCTCAATCCGAATGATGCTACAGCTTACAGCAATCGGGGTTTAGCTCGATCGGCCTCGGGCGACAAAACCGGAGCAATGGCAGATTTTACCCAAGCAATTCAAATTAGCCCCAAACAAGCTGGCGTTTACTACAGTCGCGGTCGATCGAGATTTAATCTGGCAGATTATCAAGGAGCGATGGAAGATTATAGTAGGGCGATCGAATTGGAACCAGAGCAAGCTGATGCTTATACGAATCGGTGCAGCGCTTACTTAAATTTGGCAACCTACGACAAAGCGATCGAAGATTGTACCAGAGCAATCAGCCTCGATCCTAAAGATGAAGCAGCTTATAACAACCGCTGCATTGCTCATCTGAATTTAAAACAATTTCAAAAGGCCAGCGAAGATTGCAGTTTGACCATCGGACTCAACGGCAACAATCCCAAAGCATACAGCAATCGAGGATTAGCTCGCGAGGCTTCGGGAGACAAACTCGGGGCTGTGGAAGATTTCACGCAAGCAATTAGGCTCAATCCCAGCGATGCCGTAGCTTACAGCAATCGCGGTACTCTTTACTCAGAACTAAAAAATTACCCTTTAGCGGTTGAGGATTTCGCTCAGTCGCTGCGGCTCAATCCCAACAATGCTACCGCTTTTTACAGCCGAGGTCTCGTCCGCCGCCAACTCAAAGATCGGGCTGGGGCGATCGAGGATTTTCAGAAAGCTGCAACGCTGTTTCTAGAACAAGGAAGAGCCGATGGTTTCCAAAACGCACAAGCACAAATCAACGCTCCTAAATAAACTATTAGTCATCAGTCATCAGTCATCAGTCATCAGTCATCAGTCATCAGTCATCAGTCATCAGTCATCAGGAAAAATGAATAACCAACCAGGAAGAAGGAAGAAGCCCAAATCACCAATTACTAATAATTCCCAATTACCAATTCCCCATTCCCCGGTACCCATTCCCAATTACCAATTACCAATTCCCCGTTACCCATTCCCAATTATCGATATGAACATGGTTGGTCAACTTTTAGACAGGCGTTATCGCGTAGTGCAAATTCTCAGTTCGGGAGCTTTCGGACAAACTTATTTAGCTGTCGATACTCGCCGCCCGGGCCACCCTCAATGCGTAGTCAAACAACTTCGCCCTCCCAGCAATACTTCCACAGTCCTCAAAACAGCTTACCGTTTATTTAAACAAGAAGCAGAAATATTAGAAAAGTTGGGAAAACACGATCAAATTCCCTTTTTACTCGCTTATTTTGAAGAAAGCAATCAATTCTACCTCGTCGAAGAGTTTGTCCCCGGACACGCCCTAAATCGGGAAATTATGGCCGGTCAACCTTGGCGGGAAGAACGAGTGCTATCGCTATTGGAAGAAGTATTACAACTTCTCGCCTTCGTACACTCTCAGGGAGTGATTCACCGCGATGTTAACCCCTCCAACTTAATCCGCCGCAAACCAGACGGCAAATTAGTTTTAATTGACTTCGGCTCGGTTAAAGAAGTTGCGAATCACGTCAGCGAGTACGATACAGAATTTCCGCGTACCATTGCGACTGGCACTCCGGCTTATATGCCGATCGAACAATTTCAAGGCAACCCGCAATTTAGCAGTGACCTCTATGCAGTGGGGATGATGGCCATCCAAGCTATCACGGGTTTGCCCGGTACGGATTTGCCAAAATTGCAAGATCCTAGTCCTTCTCACACCGGGGAAATTGTTTGGCGAAACCGAGCTCAATGTTCTACGGTACTGGCAAATATAATTGACAAAATGGTCTGTCATCAATTTGGTAAACGCTATCAATCTGCCGATCAAGTTTTGGAAGCTCTCAGCAAGCTGAGACATCGCCAAGAACCGGGGAATGCGGCTCAAAAGAAAAGTATTTCTCCAAGCTTACTGTCAAGTAATAGTGTTGTGTCACCTTGGAAAAATCGGTTTTTGTGGCTAATTATGGCTGGATTAGGGATGCTCTCTCTGGTATTTCTGTTTAATTATTGCAGCCGCCCGAATCCGATTAAAGCTAAGGAATATTACGAACAGGGAGTAGAAAAATCTCGCAATCAAGATGCAGCAGCAGCTTTGCAGGCTTTTAATAAGTCAATTCAATTAAATCCTAACAATGCTGAGAGTTTTTATCAGCGGGGTAATGCTAATTACGATCTCAAAAAATATCAAGAAGCAATTGCCGATTATTCTCAGGCGATCGCTCTCAATCCTAACTATTTTAAGGCTTATTTTAACCGGGGGCTAGCCCGTCACGATTTTAACGACAAGCGCGGGGCGATTGAGGATTACACTCAGGTTTTGAAGCTCCAGCCCAACGATGCTGATACATATTATGAAAGAGGAATTGCTTATTTAGAACTGCAAGATTACAAGACGGCAATTCAGGATTTTACCGCAGTAATTCGGTTGCAGGCGAACCTGGTTAAAGCTTATCATTCGCGGGGGTTGGCTCGGGCTGGGAGCAGCGATTTGCAGGGGGCGATTGGAGATTATACTGAAGCAATTAAGCTCGATGCTCAGAATGTTGATGCTTTCTACAGTCGGGGGAGAGCTCGCTTTCACCTAGGAGATTATCAGGGAGCTTTGGCGGATTATTCTCAGGTAATTGCGATCGATCCCAAGAGTGGAGATGCTTACGCGAATCGTTGCAGCACGCAGTTGAATTTGGCAGCGTATCAAGCAGCAATTGACGATTGCACTCAGGCAATAGAGCTGAGCGATAAGGATGGGGTTCCTTACAACAATCGCTGTATAGCTTATTTAAACTTGAAAGATTATCCGAAAGCAATTGCCGATTGCACTCAAGCGGTGACACTAAATCCCAAGGATTTTAATGCTTTGAGCAATCGCGGTTTGGCTCGCAGCGGAGGGGGAGACGCCCAAGGGGCGATCGCAGATTTTACCGCAGCAATCGGTTTCAATCCCAACGATGCTGAGGCTTACGCCAATCGGGCGAAGGTTTACCAGCAGTTAAATAATTACAATAGTGCGATCGCCGATTACGTGCAAGCCATTCGGATCAATCCGAATTATGCAGCAGCATACTACGGTAGAGCCATGGTTCGCCGCGCATTGGGAGACAAAGCAGGAGCGATTAGCGACTTAGAAAAAGCGGGCAAAATCTTTCTCGATCAAGGACTTACGGGCGGTTACAAAGACGCACAATTTGAGATTGACAAGCTCAAATAGATAGGACGTACGGTTGAAACCGCGACTGTACAAACGATGTCCGCCGGACGCCGACTGAAGAAAATGAAGTAATTTTCACCCCTCGGTCTTCAACCCTTGGCAATGCGCGTGAGTGTCTGTATAGACGCGGTTTCAACCGCCCCGTCTTCTACCGTTAAGAATTTTGAAGTCTCTTCACCAACTCATAAAACGGTTGCCAATTATCCTCAAGAGCGATCGGTTCCCAAACAGCCTCAATCGTCGGCCTCAACAGCGATTGTTCAGGATTGTGCTGGCGTAACCTCTGAGCCATCTTGTCCATATCGTCCGCCGACAAACTTTGCAAAACGTGACAATAAAACTGCCGCCAAGGTGCTAACAACTCCGCAGGTTCCGCCTCGCTAAAAATTTGATTAACATCATCTCGCCAAGTGCGATCAAACTGTCTGCGCAATTGCCAAAAGAAATCATGATAATCAACTTGAGACTCCGCCAGCAGTTTAATTGTCAGCTTCAACAACTCATCACCATCCGCCTCTGGCAAATCCTCAAATCCCAGTCTATTCAGCATCAACTGGCGGTAAGCAACATTATAATACTCACCAAACTTAGCCAAAGCAGCATCCATATCAGCTTGAGGAATCGCGGCTGCTAGCGGTTGCTGAAGCTTCTCTAAATTCCCCTTGCAAATAAACGGTTGATTGCCGTAACAATAAAGACCATAATGGTCAAAATAAGCTGCTGTAAATTTCGGATCATAAGTTGGAATAAACGCAAAAGGCCCGTAATCAAAACTTTCACCAGTAATCGACATATTATCAGTATTCAGCACAGCGTGGCAAAAACCTGCCGCCATCCACTGCGCGACTAATTCCGCTACTCGCTTGACTAAATCTGCATAAAACAGCGCATACTTTTCGGCAGGCGAAACACCTGCATTGCTAGATTCTAGATGAATTTCAGGATAATAATATTCAATCACAAAATCTAAAAGTTTTTTAATTAAATCCGGGCGGCGGATATAATTTAGTCTTTCAAAAGTGCCAAACCGGATGTGAGAGTGGCTAAAACGCACCATTACAGACGATCGCGTGGGAGAGGGTTCGTCGCCCCGCCACAAAGCATCGCCCGTTTCAACTAAACTAAAACAGCGAGATGTCCGAACTCCCAATCGGTGCAAAGCTTCGGCGGCCAAAACTTCGCGAATTCCCCCTTTAAGAGTGAGTCTACCATCAGCGCTTCGCGAGTAGGGAGTGCGACCGGAACCTTTAGTGCCGAAGTCGTAAAGTCTGCCGTCACTGCCGCGAACTTGGCCGTACAAAAAGCCTCTACCGTCGCCTAAATTCGGGTTGTATTCGTTGAATTGATAGCCGTGGTAGCGGAGTGCGAGAAAGGGACGCACGCAGTGAAATTTGCCGAATGCTTGAATAAAATGCTCGTCTGTTACTT
>JANYGO010000307.1 GCA_025362325.1 Cyanobacteriota bacterium
GATGCTCATGGTCTTTTAATACTTGTTGCAGAGTTTCCTTTGTCTCGGAACTGAGAAAGTTTTTAGCAGGCATTCACTTTTTCTGAATATCATTATGTTATATTATACCAATATGCGTTTTAAATGCACAACAGCTTAACAACTGGCGGTTATCCTCTAGACTTAGCTTTGAGAACTAATGAGACAATTGATGTAAAGATCGAAAAATAATCGAAGTAGCAACTTGGTAGAGCCTATGACATTAGCAATTGCGATCGAACCCGCACCGTTAGAAATTGATGCTCATGGCGTTGTACGAGTCGGTAAAACTCGCGTCACCCTAGACACCGTTGTGATGGCTTTTCTGGAAGGTGTTACAGCAGAAGAGATAGGAGAGCAATATACATCACTTCAGATCCAAGATATTTATTCCACCATTGGTTACTACTTGAGACATCAGGCTGAAGTTGATGCTTATCTTCTAGAACGTCAACATCAAGCAGCAGCAATTAGGCAACAAACTGAGCAGCGTTTTAATCCGATTGGAATACGCGATCGGTAAATATATTATTTAGGGCTTGCTGAAAAAGTGTACAGAGTGGATAAACGAGACTAGACAGCTTTAAAAATAGTAGGTTCGTTGCCTAATTCCCAAATTTACCCAGAGACTTCCCTGTGAAAGTGCAAAGGTTTTGAACCTCGCTTATCCTATAACTTGCACTTGTTCGAGCCAAAAAAGATTGAAACCCTTATCGGGTCTGCCTTCTGCTTTTATTCAGCAAGCCCTATTTATGTTACCTTCTGACTGCGCGCCTCCTAAATAATCGAAAATTAACCTGAGTTTGAGTTAGCCCGATCGCGCCCCAACCCATTCCCAGGAAAAGCCCGGGAATGAGTAAACCAACATCGCGGCATTTGAGATTAACTATTTCCGGCGGGTATGCGGACAGTGAAAACAGACCCTTTTCCCTCCTCACTTTCCACCAAAATTTCCCCGCCCATCATCTGACAGTAGTGGCGGCTAATTGTCAGCCCCAATCCAGTGCCCCCGTACTGGCGCGTCGCCGAACCATCAGCTTGTGCGAAGGCTTCAAATAATTGGTGCTGCTGTTCTTCAGACATTCCAATCCCAGTATCTTTAACTCGAAAGCAAATCCAATCTGATGCTTCAACATGAGCAATTGGACAAGCAATCGAAGTCGATTTCATGCAGCCCGCAACCATTGAATTGTCAACACCCGACAGCTTAGCTGCATTCGATTCTCCGCTTCCCTCAACGCGGCTGACGCTGATTTTCACCCTGCCGTTTTGGGTAAACTTAGCAGCATTGTTCAGCATATTTAGCAACACTTGCCGCAGTTTTCCCCAATCTGCGTGCATTGTGCCGGCAGTGCGAGCGCACTCTATTTCTAAAACATTGCCGTTTTTTTCTAGTGACGATTTCACCGCAATCGCCACACAATTCACCAGGGATGCGATGTCAAACTCTTCGATTTCTAGTTTCATTCCTCCCGCTTGAATTTTGGATAAGCTGAGGATATCGTTAACCAGAGATAGTAAGTGTGTACCGGCATTCTGGATCTTGTCTAAGTCAGTAATAAAATCCTTGCAGCCGGAATCCCTAGCGTCTTCTAAAAGTAGTTGACTGTAGCCGATTATCGCGTGTAAAGGCGTCCGCAACTCGTGGCTCATATTTGCTAAAAACTGGCTTTTAGCAGTGTTGGCGACTAAAGCCTCTTTCTTAGCTTGTTCCAATTCTTTTGTATTTTCCGAAACTCGTTCGATCAGATGATTGAGAGACACAGCTAACGAGCCTATTTCGTCTTGTGCGGTGACGGGTGCTCGCAAATCAAAATTCGACTCGGCGGTCACTTGTTCGGCTACCTGAGTGACGCTGACGACTGGTTTGGCGATCGCCCGACTGGTGCGGCAAGCCACAATTCCGGCGATCGCCCCCGACAGCAGCATACTAATCATAACTATACCCTTTTCGATTCCTTGGGCATCCTCCATCACTACAGCACCTTGCCGCTCTTGCTGCTGGGCCATATCGACGATTTTGCTCAATTCCTCAAGGTGGCTGTCGAGCACTTTTGCAGCTTCTCCACTTTCTGTAGCCAACAATTTTCTGGCCGACTCTATTTCCAGAGGCGACAGTTGCGATTGCTGGATTTGCTGCAAAGTTAAAGAGAGATTATCGGCGTAGGATTCTAAATTTTTCGTGCAATCTTGCAGTAAAATTTTGAGAACTTCCGGCTTGGCTGCCAGCCAAGCGGGCTGGCTGTCCGTCAATTTTTCAATGCGCAACCGCAGGTTTTTTGCCTTAACAATACTTTTGACAAAATGCTCTTCTTGCAGTTTCAGCTTGGCCGAATTATCTACAAAAGAATCTAGCTGTGCTCCCTGCAATTGTGCAGCCAGCGCTGCATCTTTAAAATTGCCGAGCAATTGCGCTTGTGCGTGAGCATCATTAAATTGTTTTAATCCTTGTCCTTGGTAGTAGTCAGCAATCACCAGTCCGCTCAGTGAGCCAAGAAAGCCGATTCCTATTGCCAGAAAATACCCGCCGCCAATTTTTTGATGAATGGGCCAGCCGACAATTTTAGATGGCAAAATTTTGTTGAGTTTCAAGGATGATTTTTTGACAAAATCATTGATTGATGCTTTTTGGGGTGCGGTGTCTACAGCAGCCACTTGTTCCGAAATAAAAAGCCGCATCAGTTTACCTAGATTATTGCTATTTTTGGGGTTAACTTTTCGCGCTACCAGAGGTTTTTCCTGCTGGTTAAATTGTTCTAACTCTGGATTTAACTCATCCTTGCCTTCCCAAACGGCAACCGATAAACTTGCTGCGTTCCTTGTTTTTTTGAGCAAGTTAATTTTTGACATATGCAACCGCTGTATTCTGTTGAAATCTATCACGCTCTTAAGTTCTCCAAACGGAAAAGCTTGTTGGTTTTCCAGTAGACATCTGCGAAAAAGTATCTGAAACTCCGAGCGAGTCTGAGGATAAACTTAAATTCGGTTGATGTCTAATAGATAATTAGGCTGTTGATGGCTGTTGCCAAATTACTTTTTCGACTCGTAAAAGTCTCCAGCAGGCAAAAAAATAAAAATTTATCCCCGCAGCGAATTATTGCCGCATGGAATGTTACAGACAGAATTTTCTGTCTGATGTGTTTTGCCTGTGAGTTGTCCAAAGCTGATATTGTCTGTTGACAATGCACCCGATTCATCAGCTTTGGGGTTTGGCTGCCAGCAATGCGACGATTGCTTGACGGTTTGTGTTGAGCATCCGACAACGTTGTAGCACAGAATGTCATAAATGCGGCAGTCGATCGAACTTTTGCACCCTGGCGCGATCGACTTTTGGCATCGCTGCCCCGCTTTCGACAAGTCTGAGGCAAAGTTCTCTAAGTTGAGTATAACTTTATGACTTACCAAAAGAAACCGCGTTTCTACGAGTTAACTGTTGGCAATTGCGACCTCTGTAGCGGTCAATTCGATCACAAGTGCTAACTTACCATTTCTATCCAAAGCTCGATCTGCCAATTCCACCATCCAGCGATTCGGCCGGGCTTGGGGTCTGGCGGCGAGCACCAAAGTCCAAGCTTCCCGTTCTTGGCCGCGGCCGGTCAGCACAGCACAAACAGTCAAAGCCGCAGCCGCAGAACGGCTGATGCCGCTTTGGCAAAGAACGAGAAGCTTGCCGGGGTGCGCCGACATTTTCTGAGCGAAGTCAATAATTTGGAGTACGTCATCAAGTGTAGGTAAGACGCGATCCGGGTCGTCAACGGGGATTTCGAGGTCGTTAAACGATAGTCGCAGCCGGTTGGGGACTTTGTGAAAACTTTTGGGTTCGGGCACGCCGGGAGTGCCGATCGAGATCAGGTATTTGAGATCGCGCCCCGCAGCCCGATCGATAATGTATTCGCCGGCTTCTGCTTCCGAAGCAATCAAGATTTTCGGCAGTTTTTCACCCGAGAAACCCGCAGCAACTTCCGAATCAAAATAAACTGTTTTTACCTCAGCGCGGACATCCGGCAAGTATTGTGCAGCCAGGGCGCGAACGTCAGCAACTTCGCGGTTTAAAGCTGCTTCCAGAGCCAAAACAGCAGCCGGAGACCCAATTTGACCCAGAGATTTAACAGCCTTTTGGCGCACTCCAGGGGTTTCGTCTCCCAGCAGCCGCACCAAACCTGCTACGGCCTCCTCTGTCCCAATTTGCCCCAAAGCAGCAGCAACTCTCCACCTGACATAGGATTCGCTATCCCCTCGCGCGATCGCCAGTCCCGCCGCCACCATGGTTTGCAAGTTAGCATCTCCGGCTGTATTGATGTTCCCGAGGGCAACCGCCGCCCTGCCGCGCACGAAAATATCTCGATCCGAGAGCGATCGCATTACCGCCACCGCAGCCACCTCGCTGCAAATTTCCCCCAAGGCAGAAACTGCACTGCCGCGCACATCTGAGTCCTCATGGTTGAGGGCTTGCAGCAGCCCGGCCACAGCCGTTTCCGTGCCGATTTGCCCCAAGGCCTCGGCGGCCCTCAAGGAAACTGCATAGGAGTCGGGATCGTGGAGCAATTCTACTAAGCAGGGTACTGCGTCGCGATCGCCAATTTTCCCCAAAGCCGCCGCAGCCCTAGCGCGGACGAGGTGATTTTCGTCTCTGAGGGCGTTCAGCAGCCCCGGAACCACCTCAGACACGCCGATTTTCCCGCAGTTGACAGCGGCCCGCCAGCGCACCTCGGAGTCTTGATGTTTGAGGGCTTCGATCAGTGCGGGGACGGCTGTTTTCGGGTTAATTTTGCCCAAGGCCCAAACCGCCCAGGTGCGCACCCCGGCGACTTTGTGGTTGAGGGCTTTAATTAGTGCGGCGGCGGCTGGTTTCGAGTCGATTTCTCCTAGGGCCCAAGCAGCCCAAGCTTGCACTTGGGAATCTTCCGATTCGAGCGATCGGGCTAATTCAATTACTGCTGCTGTCGAGCCAATCAAGCCGATCGCCCGAATGCAATGAAGGCGCACCGCACTGTCTTTATGGTTCAATGCTTTTACCAGCATCGGAATTGCCATGTCGGAACAAGTTAGTGCCAGCAGTTGAATTTTTCGCAGCCGCGAAGTTTTGATTTTTGCGATTAATTTTAGTGTGGCTGTTTGAAATTCTGGCTTTACCGTTCCTGCTAGCTTCGAGCCGAGTTTTAAATTTACTTTTAGGGCTAATTTTATGGCGCGCAAAGCCAGACTTTGCTGTTCTATTTGCGGCAATATTGCCGCCAATGCGTGCATCCCTTGTTTTTGTTTCAAATATTTTTGGTTAAATTGATCGTCGCTGAGTTCTGGTAGCTCTTGGATGAGGGTTGCTGCTGAGTTCATTGATTTATCCTCATATTTTGGCGATCGCGTGAGATAGCTCTTTTAAATTAGCGGTCTTTAAAAAAATACGGCGGCGCCTACAACACTCAACTTCTAAAAAAAAGATGCACCCCTGATAAAATATCTCTGATTCCACTATTGTTATAACTCCCTAATGATTCATTATCTGTTTTTTTGGGGCGCGAGGCTTAACAATTAGTAGCGCTTGCTGCTTGGCATCCCTGCGCTTTTAACTAGGCGAGCTTCCCTATATCATTTTATACCAGATTGGCTTCAAATATTGAGCGGATCGGTTGAACGCAGCGAACCGGAAACACGCGGATTTGATACAGTCTGTCAACAAGCGTAGGGCCCATTTTTCAAAACCTCCGCCAAAGCGTTACCGTGATCTCGCAAACCTTCGTAAAAAAATAGCACTTCTCCTTGAATACCTCTCTGGCGGTTGTAAGCAATTACTTGCAACAACAGCTCCGGATTCATGCTATATTGGCTGCCTCGATTCGCCAACAAAACACCCGGCGACACGCACTGTAATTGCTCGCCGCTGAGTTGTTCTCCAATCAGTCGATCGACCAATTGTTTATAACCGTTAAAATCGCGGCGGTAAAACTGCGGGTGAAGCATATCGACCAACTTTCTGTCAACCCAAGACTTAGAATCTTGCAAATATTCCACCAGTCCCCATTCATAAGGACTCGGCGACATCGACAGCAACAAATCAGGACTAATAGCCTTCAATTCTCGGTACAATCGCGCCACAAACTCAGTAATCAAATCGGCGCGCCAGTGCAGCCAATGTCCCTCTCTCGGATTCTGCGGCGGTTCTCTCCCGCACTCTTGGCGGTAGCGTTTAACCGTTTTTTCGTCATAACCGCCTTCGCACGGCAGCGCAATGCGATCGTCTCCTTGAACCCCGTTTACCGGATAATTCCTAGCAACTTCCAGCATCAACCCCAGCAAAAAGTCTTGCACTTCCGGGTCAATAGAATTCATCCATTCAAAGTTATTTTTCTTAAGTAAATTGCCGTTACAATCGCGCGCCGCCCACTCAGGTTTTTTGGCCAGCAAATGACCGCCATTGAGATCGTAAGAACTCACAAATCCGTATTCAAACCAAGGAATAACTTTTAAACCAACTCTATTTGCTTCAACAATTAATTCTGCCAAAGGGTCGCGTCCTTGATAGCGCGCGTCAATTTCTGCCCCAAATTGTTCGCGCATAATTTGAGAAGGATAAGCAGTGAAACCTCGGTTCCAAACTACAGGAAAAACTGTATTAAATCCCGTATCTGCCAGAAAGTTCATTGCTTCAGCAATCCGCTGTTTTGAAGTGAGAACTTTGCAGTCGGTGCTGGGTATCCAAACGCCGCGAATTCCTGTGTTGTGAGGCGAAAATGAACTTGGCAGCTTTGATGGACTTGGTGCTAAGAATCCAGCCGCTAACCGCTGTTTTATTTCCGAAGAAACACTGCGAATTGCTGACTGGAAAGATGGAAAAAATGGCATTTAGTATAGGAATTTGTTATTTGTTATTTGTTATTTTAACTGGTTCCCAGGCAGAGCCGGGGAACCGATGTCTAGAGGCTCTGCCTCGAATAGCAATCAGAAAAATTGGAGGCAGAGCCTCCGGATCTGTGTTACCAGGCAGAGCCTGGGAACGAGTAGATTAGGTATCAATATTAGCAACGGGCTAGAAGCCCGTTCCACAATTAATCAAATTTCTTGTGGGGTGGGCACGCGAACCCGCCCCTGAAATTTTACTATCCCGCCACGGCTGACAACTGCTGGCTCAAAGCTGCTTTCAACAGTTCCACCTTATCAGTTTGCTCCCAAGGCAAATCTAAATCAGTGCGTCCGAAGTGACCGTAAGCCGCCACATCTTGATAGAAACGGCCGCCTCTTTCGGCAGGCAAATTCTGCAAGTTAAATGCCTGAATGATCCCCGCCGGACGCAGTTCAAAATGCTGCTTCACAACTTCCAAAAGGCGATCGTCATCAACTTTGCCAGTACCAAAAGTTTCGATCATCATGCTCACAGGCCGCGCCACGCCGATCGCATAACTCAACTGCACTTCGCACTTTTCGGCCAAACCAGCAGCCACAATATTTTTAGCAACATAGCGACAAGCATAAGCCGCGCTGCGATCGACCTTCGTGGGGTCTTTTCCCGAAAAAGCACCACCGCCGTGGCGGGAATAGCCGCCGTAGGTATCCACAATAATTTTGCGGCCCGTCAAACCAGAATCTCCTTGAGGCCCGCCAACCACAAATTTGCCTGTGGGGTTGACAAGAAAGCGAGTTTCTGAATTGGGTTTGATGGCAATATCGGCAAACACGGGTTCGACAACAGCAGTCCAAAGGTCTGCTTTAATTTTGGCTTGAACTGCGGCAGTTTCTGTGATGTCGCCGATCGTCTCAGTGTGCTGCGTAGAAATTAAGATGGTATCAATGCCAACAGGTTTCCCGTCCTCGTAAGCAATCGTAACTTGGCTTTTGCCGTCGGGACGCAGGTAAGGCAATTGACCGGTTTTGCGGACTGCGGCCAGTTGACGGCAAATCCGGTGCGCTAAACTAATCGGGAGCGGCATCAATTCCGGCGTTTCGTTGCAAGCAAAGCCGAACATCAAACCTTGATCGCCCGCTCCAATAGCATCCAATTCCTCTTCACTAGATTGTTCCCGACTTTCATGGGCTGTATTCACCCCTTGAGCAATATCAGCAGACTGAGTATCGAGAGCCACCAACACCGAGCAGCTATTGGCCGAAAAACCATTGTCAGCGTGGATATAGCCAATATCGGCTATTTTTTTCCGCGCTAATTCTATGTAATTTACATGAGCTTTAGTCGTAATTTCGCCCGTCAGCAACATCAAGCCAGTGTTGACGACAACTTCGGCGGCGACGCGACTTTTAGGGTCTTCGGTCAATAAGGCATCCAAGATCGTATCTGAAATTTGATCGCAGATTTTATCGGGATGGCCTTCAGTGACGGATTCAGAGGTAAACAGGTAGCGGCGTGACAATGATTATTTCTCCTTTGATTGGTGCGAATCCTGCGACATTGGCGACAGACGACTGATTTTTCAGTTGACACTCCCCGGCGTGAACGCACGGGGATTCTTGGTTCAGCGAGACCACTTAAACTAGATACCTTGCAGTGTCTAGTCCAGAGGTGGGACTCTCCCCAAGCGACTTCGGGTATGCCCTACCCTAGTTGGATTGCTCCAAGTTCTTTTTTTGATTTGAAGTGAGATACTTCAAAAACTGTACGTCTAGTTCCTCTGAATCTTTTACCTACTGCGAGGTGGAATCTAGAAAAATGCAGTAGAACCGCATAGATTCAATTTTCAAGGTTCAGCGTTGTACCTTTCGGCAACTGGGTTTTTTCAGTGGTTGATTACCCTTTCCACTTTATTTAGTATAGGTTTTTTAGTCCTGAGTGCGAAAGACTAAAAGCCGCCCTAGAACGGCGGGGCTTTAAACCCCATTTTTCGGTAAAGTGACACTACTATAGCAAACTCAGTCGTGGGAAGTCCCGAAAAACTTACATTTTTTAGGATTGTCAATAAGTCTTTGACACCGATCCTCTACCGCCCTAACCTGACAAAGGTAGGATACAGTAAGGGTATCGCCTCGCGGAAGCACTATGGCAGGAATCGAAAAATCACCAAACTTCATGCAAACGGTTGCAGACCTGGAATTTCCCGGCGGCCCGATACCGCTTGACTCTCCATTTTATATCGATCAATCGCCCGCCGAAGCCCGAGCTTGTGCAGAAATTGGCAAACCCGGGAGCCTAATTCGCATTAAAGCTCCCCGAAAAATGGGCAAAAGTTCGCTGATGCTGCGGATAATTCACGCTGCGGTCGATCGGGGATACCGCACAGTTACTGTAGACTTTCAGCAAGCCGACGCAGCAGTTTTTGCTAGTTTAGATAAATTTTTGCGCTGGCTGTGTGTAAATGTCGCTCGACAACTCAAACTCGAACCAAATTTCGATGAATTTTGGGATGAAGATATGGGGAGCAAAGTAAGCTGCTCTCTTTACTTTGAAAACTATTTGCTCGAACAAATTGACAGTCCCGTTGTCTTGGTACTCAACGAAGTAAACCGAGTATTTGAACGCGCCAAGATTGCTCAAGAATTCCTGCCACTGCTCCGTTTTGGGTACGAGCAAGCGCGACAGAGCGAAACTTGGCAAAAACTCCGCATCGTCGTCATTCACTCCACAGAAATTTATATTGCTTTGAGTCTCAATCAATCTCCATTCAATGTAGGATTGCCGATTAAACTCTCCGAATTTACTGCCGAGCAAGTCCAAGATTTGGCGCGCCGACACGGACTGAACAGGAGCGACAGCTATCCAGTCGAGCAATTAATCAAAATGGGGTAGTAATAAATATGTAGTGATTAGATATTTATTGAGTCAAAACATAGTTGTAATGATGGATAAAATACCAAATAGCACCAATAGGGTTTTCTAACTTTTTAGAAAATGAGAGAGTCTTTCTTACGAGCCCAGAAACACGTTGGCGCAAAGTATTATTAAATCTTTCAATATGATTAGTTTTTTCACTATTTTTGCCAACTGGCTTATGGCGTTTGGTTGGAAAAATACAAGCACGTATCCTCCCAAAAATCTGTATAGCAAACAGCGCATTGTCGATATATAGGAGGTAGAGAATTCCATAATTGTCTTGCTCAGGGGGTGCATCTCAGTTTTGCGAATGTGTCAAAAAAGAGTTAAAATGAAAAAGCTAGTAAAATCGTCAAATAAAAATGAGGTAAATAAAATGACACCCTCAGACCAACAACAGCTAAAAGCCCACTTAAAAGCGGTAGCAAAAATTCTTTACAGAAATACAGAGCCAACCGAGTTAAAAACTTTTGAAAGTATAGAAAAATCAGTCCGTCAGAAAATGTTAGAAGAAGTGGGTCCAGAAATAGGTAACTTTTTTTTTCAGCAGTATCAGGAATTCAAACAGGAAAACCCCGAAAAAGAAAATCAATAATCGGCTCGCTCGACATTACAGATAATCAGGCAAAATATTTTGGCTTAAAAGCCTACAGTCAATTGAGTCCAATGATGGAAAATTGCTGTCTTTTAATCACTGCTAACGAATCTTATCAAAGGGCAGAAAAAGATTTGGAAAAATTTCCGGGATCAAAATTTTTCACAGTACATTACAAAGATTAGTTAATCGACAAGAATTTGACTTGCCTACATCTAAACAAGGAGTCAAAGAAATTACATTGGATGGCGGTAAAGTTAGACTACGCAACGAAACCAAGGGCGAGAGCTGTTACTGGAAAGACTATAAAGCGGTGTGTTTAGATAATGTTT
>JANYGO010000312.1 GCA_025362325.1 Cyanobacteriota bacterium
AATGTCAGCCAAAGTTCATGTCTAATACCTCTCGGATGTCTATGATCGGGAACTGCTTTTATTGCTTCAATTAAATTCATTGCTGATTCATTCCATAATTATAGTCTACCCGGACGGGACCGACTTGATTAGCTCTTCTATCATACATTCCCCCGCTGACAATTAATCCACCCTGCTACAACCAGGGGGGTTAGGGGGGCTCTCTCTTAGTAAAAGTAGAATGCGTCGCGATCAACAATTTCTTGCATTCAATTATCTAAGGTGCGTCGCTATGAGATTGTCGCTCTTTGTTCGGGATTTTTGAGGGCGACGCACCCTACGAATAATGTTGCAAGAGTTTTGAAAATTGGTATTAGTTCAATTCCGGTTTTTTGGGTTGGTTCAATTCCCGACATTTACTGGCCGCCAAATCGTAAGCATTTTGGTAATCGCTCCCGCCTAACATCAAATCGCCGTAATATTCATAAGGTTGATTCCCATAAACCGGCAGCGGATCATCTTCGGGATAATCTTCTTTTGACTCATCTAGAATTGCTTTGAGTTTCTTCACGCTCAATCGCTGCACGGGGAAGTAATGAATGTCTCCAGCACTTTGACCGAGATGGGGAAAAGTTGGGTCAACAATTCGATCGCCGAGTTCAATCCAGCTATACTCAATGGGTTTATAGGGCGCTCCCGGTGCAGCTAAAAATCCTTGGACGTAGATTGCGCCTTCGGTGGTTAATGCTGCTTTACAAGCGTTGTCAAAGCAGTTTTTAGAGTTGCTTTTGAGGCGAGTCGCGATTTCAATAGAAAGTGTCTCATCTAAGAGTTCGGTCATGATTGCTTCTAGTCGCGTGTGCGATTAGATTATAGCAAGTCACAGCTCCGAACACAAAGAACGATCGTTCTTTGTGTTCCCCTATGAATAGAGCCAACACCTTCTCACCCATAAACAATTTGATTCCAATACACTGTCAACTGTCCACTGTCAACTGTCTACTGCTATACCTATGTAGCAAAGTGGCTAAGAGCTGCACGGATTGCAATGAACCACACCATGAGAGTTGAGAATAGGTAGAGATAGAACCGCAGCAGAATTAGATTGAATGTACAATGAACGATGCTGTGCAAGGCGCGAAAGCCAACGAATATCCAAGCGGCATTCACATAAACTGCATCTACCTGTTTCGTGATGAACAGGTATAGCACCAGCGCATAAAAGAGGACGGGAATCTCGAACAGGTTCTTCAAGTTATCTGATGGATTAGATACGCTTGGTGGCGAGATTTGCGCCAGTGTACCAGGTACTGCCAGATCCTTCTGGCTGAGCTTTGTATTGGTGATGAAACTGATACGGCGGATGTACAGATACACCCAAACCACGAGTGTCAGAAACACCATGGCAAAGAAGGGACTGAAGATTGCATTTTGCATCATTTATACCTTTTCAACTCGATCGTTCTGAAGATTGGCGGGCGAAAAAATCCGCCCTACGCTATGTACAAGGCTTGAAGAAACAAAGAGTAACGTAAATCCAATCAGAGGATGGAGTACCTCTAAGTGAAAAGGACTCTTGAGATGAATGGTAGAAAATTGTAGTCCCAGCAGCACCGGTAGACTTGCGGTGAGACGCTGTATTTGGGGTGAGAATTGAGCGATGAGCGACCATCCCAGTAATAATAATGAGAGCCCGCTATATCCTCGGACTAGCCAAATATGAATATCCCACCATGCAGGATTGACAAAGTAAGCTACTCCCACCGTTAACAATTGAGCAATCAAGCAGAGGTTAAAGACGACTGAAGTCGCATAAAAGCCGATCTGCATCGAACGCATGGGAGCGCGATCGCGATCGAGTTCCGAATTGATGGTCATGTGAAGTTATTTTTGATATTTCTGATAATATAAGCTGAGTAATTCAGCAATCATAGACCCCGATCGGGTACACTTTTCGCCCTCACGACCATGACAAATTCTTTACAGCATTTATTTGAAGTAATTAATCAGGTCAAGGATGAACAAGACCTGCGATCGCAAGTCGTGCCGAAAATCGGTGAGTATTTTGCAGCTAAGCGATGCGGAGTCTTTTTCTTTGACCAATTGCCTTTGTTAGATAAAAATTTTCATAAAACACTGCAAATTGCACTATCAATCGAACATAATCCTATTGCACGTTATCTAGTGGAGCGCCATGCTCCCGTCCACGAAGCACTGGTAGCATCACCCAAGGTTTGGACGATGATTTGTCCTCGCGCCGATCATTGGCACGTGATGGCGGGGCCGATTGTAAGCTGCGGTAAATTAGTGGGTGTATTGGGCTGCACTCGCGAACAATCAATGTCTGCTTTTGATGCACAAAATTTAGCTGATTTGAGTGGAATCTGTTTGGATTTGTCTGTCTGGGCTGCAACAGTACGCGCGGCGAAGCTATCCCGTAGGGAATGGCCATACCAGCCTTTCAAAAGCGATCGCTTAACGCCTCGTGAATTGCAAATTGCCGAGTTGGTGGCTTTGGGACTAACCAACGCAGAAATTGGGACGGAACTTTGGATTACTGAGAATTCTGTGAAGCAAGCTCTGAAGCGAATGTTCCGTAAGCTTGAGGTTTCATCTCGCGCGCAGATGGTTGCACAACTTTCTGCTACAAAATACCATTTGCCAAGTCTAAAACAGTCTCTATCTGATTTGGTTCTGAACGCTGACCAATAACCTTTTGCTTGCGCCTTCACCGATTAACCAGCCCTCTTGCAGTATAGTATAATATTATGTCCGGTCAATTACCTGCAATCACAGCGGTGAACCAAGCGGACACGATATCATGTCTAGTTATGAATTATCGCAGTTTTTGCGCGATCGCCCAAAGGAGGAGCAAATCAACTCAATGTTATCGGCAGGTTTGTCAAGCACGGGCTGAATTTTAACCGCAATTCACCCCATTACCTGCAACAAAACAATCCCAAGAACAGCCACCAAATCCTGATGCTAAGCTTAGCACTTATCCACACTACAGACATACTGAATGAAAAGCGCGATCGCCAAGTCGGATTTTGTGCTAGCTCCTTATATGAAGAGCAACAACTTCCAAGCTACTTGTCAAATACTCAATACCGTCATTCCTTATACATTTTTATGGTTTTTAGCATTTAAAACTGCTGCCATTTCTGTATGGCTTCTGCCGCCGATCCTGGTGTTAATGACACTATTTTCAGGACGCTGTTTCTCGTTGATGCACGATTGCGGACACTATTCTCTGTTTAGTTCCAAAAAAGTCAATCGCACCGTGGGTTTTCTGCTAGGCATCATCAATGCAATTCCTCAGTACCCCTGGTCTAGGGGACACGCTTACCATCACAAACATAATGGTAATTGGGATATGTACCGCGGCCCTTCGGCGTTGATTTCTACAGAAAAATTTGCGGCGCTAAGTCCATTAAATCAAAAGATATATCAGTTGCTGAGACACCCCTTGATGCTGTTTCCCGGTGGTTTTTTCTACCTGATTATCAAGCCAAGACTCGCACTGGTATTGGGGATTGTTGGTTTTATTCAACATATTTTCACTTGTCTAAATCAAGATTCTGGTAGGGGTTTATCTAGAATAATTGCTTCTTACAAATCCAAACATTGGTATACGAAGGCTGAGTTTTGGGATTTACTATTCAACAATATTTGTGTGGTTGGTAGCTGGATTTATCTGGGTAACTTACTTGGGTTTGGGTTTTTCTGGAGTGTTTACTCAATTGTGATGACTTGTTCGGCGGCGATATTTATCTGTATCTTCTTTGTGCAGCATAACTTTGAGGGTTCCTACGCTCACAAAACAGAGGGCTGGGACTATCTGCTTGGCGCCGTAGAAGGCAGCAGTTATCTAAAATTACCAACTATTCTCAATTGGTTTTCGGCAGATATTGGTTGTCACAATATTCATCATCTTTCTGAGCGAATACCCAACTACAATCTTCAGGCTTGTCATCAGGCTAACATTCACTTGTTTGCTAATTCAAAAGTCCTGACGCTTGGCGAAATTGCTGACTGTTTTAAGTTCATTCTTTGGGATGCTGCTTCAGATAGTTTACAATCAATTGAATCATTTCAAGAACAAGCAGAAATTAAATTCAGCAGTGTAGCCAATTAAGGAGGCAGAGCCTCCAGATATTCGTTACCAGGCAGGAGCCTAGTAACGAGTAAATTTAAACCGTACTGGTTCCAAGGCTCTGCCTGGGAAAACACATTCAGAGGCTCTGCCTCGGCTGAAAAAAAGGAGGCTCTTCCTCGGGATCTGCGTTACCAGGCTCCTGCCTGGTAACGAGTAAAATAGAGCCGAAACCCGTCAAGCATAAATGGTTTGATTCCCCTACTATGCAACTGTCAACTGTCCCCTGTCAACTGTCCACTGCTATATATTCTGCTCTTGAGAGAAGGTGAAAAATGAATTTATTTGTTGTACTTGGAGTGGTGTTTGCACTACTGGCGATCGCCCTTCTGATCTATTTAACCACGGCTCGCCCTTATCAATCATCCGATTCTGTGGCCAATTCCTACGACGAATGGACGGAAGACGGGATTCTGGAATTTTATTGGGGCGAACATATCCACTTAGGCCATTACGGTACGCCGCCACAACGGAAAGATTTCCTCACAGCCAAATCCGATTTTGTGCATGAAATGGTGCGTTGGGGAGGCTTAGATCAATTACCTGCTGGTACTACTGTTCTAGATGTGGGCTGTGGAATTGGTGGTAGCAGCCGGATTCTGGCGCAGGATTATAAGTTTGCAGTCACTGGAATTACTATCAGCCCGCAACAAGTTAAACGCGCTCAAGAATTAACTCCCCCAGAACTTGATTTGCAGTTTCGGGTGGATGATGCTATGGCACTTTCGTTTCCAGATGCGAGTTTTGATGTGGTTTGGTCGATCGAAGCTGGGCCACATATGCCAGATAAAGCCGTGTTTGCGAAAGAGTTGATGAGAGTCGTCAAGCCTGGTGGTGTGCTGGTTGTAGCTGACTGGAATCAAAGGGACGATCGCAAAATCTCGCTCAATTTCTGGGAGAAACCCGTAATGAAACAACTGCTGGATCAATGGTCGCATCCGGCTTTTTCAAGCATCGAGGGCTTTTCAGAACTTTTAGAAGCAACGGGGTTTGTGGAGGGCGCTGTAACCACCGCAGATTGGACGAAAGAAACGCTTCCTTCATGGATAGATTCTATCTGGCAAGGTATAGCTAGACCGGCCGGATTAGTACGTTTTGGTGTATCGGGTTTCATCAAGTCTCTGCGAGAAGTACCGACACTTTTACTAATGCGGTTAGCATTTGGTGCGGGGCTTTGTCGCTTTGGAATGTTCCGCGCAATCCGAGCAAATTCGGTAGAGAGAAGTCTGGCGGTTGAAACCGCGTCTAGACAGGCAAAACCCGCCTCCGCGGGTTGAAGACATTGCAATTAAAATACGTTATTCTTTAGTCGTCCGGCGGTTGAAACCGCGTCTAGACAGGCAAAACCCGCGACTCGACTTCGCTCGCCGAACACCTCCGCGGGTTGAAGATATTGCAATGAAAATTACGTTATTCTCTTCAGTCCGCGGAGGCGGACTTCCCTTGTGTAGACGCGGTTTCAACCGCCGTCTTCCCTTATATAGACGCGGTTTCAAACTTACGTCTTATCTTATTTGAATATGAGCTAGATCATAGAAAGATTTGGGATAATTTGGCAAACTGAGAGTAAGGTTAAATAGGAGGTCAAATCTATGACCAATACTACTCTCAATTTTAAGACTGCACCGGGACATGAAGTCCTAGCGGCGGCTGGCAAGAAAATGCTGAGGCCGGGGGGAAAAGCTGCTACAGAAATGTTATTTGAATGGGCGGATTTTCAACCGGGCGAGACTGTTTTGGAGTTGGCTGCTAGTTTTGGATATAGTTCGATCGCCCTTGCAGAGCGTTTTGGCGTTAAAGTAGTGGGTGTTGAGAAGAATCCCGACAGTGTGGCGCGCGCTCGTGCTAATGTTGCAGCAGCGGGTTTGGGCGATCGAGTGGAAATTGTCGAAGGAGATATTTTTCACTTGGATCGGATTACCCAAGAGTTTGATTGGGTGTTGGCTGAAGCTATCCTGACGATGCAGTCGCCGTCGGGGAAAGCAAAGATTTTATCAGGAATTGGCGATCGGCTAAAACCAGGTGGTAAGTTTCTTTCTCACGAACTTTTAGCCAGAAACCGAGAATCAGAAATTCACAAAGCTTTATCGGAAGTAATTCGGGTTAATTCAACACCTTTGTCTGAGTCTGGCTGGATTGCTGTTTGCCAAAACGCGGGTTTGCAAGTAGAAAAGTGTCAAACCGGGGCGATGGGACTCCTCAACTTGCAGCGAATGCTTGATGATGAAGGGTTTGTCGGTACTGTGCGGATTTTGTGGAATGTTTTTAGCCGATCGCAAATTCGCGATCGTATCTTAGCAATGCGTCGAGTTTTCCAGAAGTACCAAGAGGATTTAGGCTACATCATCCTCTGTGCAACTAAACAACATTAAGGAGTCAAAAATTATGACTGCTACTCTTTTACCGCTACAATCTTCAGCAATCCAACTCCGAGATGCAATTGAATATCCCGCCACCGGAGTGCTGAGCAAAATTTTAGTCAAAGACAATAATTGTCAGCATACTTTACTTTGTCTTGCCGCAGGTTCGGACATTTCTGAACACCATTCAGCCCGGAATGCCACAATTAATGTAGTTGAAGGAAAGGGGATTTTGACTCTGGAAGGTAAGGATATAGTTTTGGAACCGGGGGTATTTGTGTTCATGCCCGCTCGCGCTCCCCACGCTTTGAAGGCTGAAGAAAATTTGGCGTTTATTTTGACATTTTCGGAGGGTAATTAATACCCTAAATTTTGATGTATGTCAAAAGGTTTGTAGTGAGGACTTTAGTCCGCAAAAAAAGAGAGGACTGAAGTCCTTACTACAAACCTTTAATCTATTTCTTCTCCCGAGGCGAGATTATCCAATTTTTGCCAATCCAACACAGTAATTTTTCCGCCTCGACTGTAGGATACAAACGGCTTCAGTTTCTTAAACAAACGTACGCATTCTTCATAGGTGATGCCAATACTGCGAGCAATTTGATAGTATGGCAAACGTTTTTCTAAACATACACTATTATTTACAATCTTCGTACCTTGTTCGAGACTAAAGTAATGAATGAATCGGGCCAGCCGCACGATCGCCCTTTCCGACACCAAACCATGTACAGTATCGTGCAGTTGCTGCAACCGCTGATTAAAAACCGCCAATATTCGCAAAGCAATCTCAGGATTTTGCCGAATTGCTGCTAGCAAAAATTCCCGTTCTGTGGTAAGAACTTCCACGTCAGTTTCTGCCGTCACCGTTGCGGGGGCAATCCCGTTACCCAGCAAAGCAGGTGCGGCAAAAATATCTCCCTGAAATAAGGTGCGGAGAATTGTTTCTTTGCCCGCCGCCGCTGTTTTTGCCACCCGCAGCGAACCGCTCAAAACCGTGTATAATTTTTCGGGGATGCGATCGCCCTCATACATCACAACTTCTCCCTGTCGGTAAGTCCGAATTGCTGTATATTCTTGCAATCGCTCCAATTCAGTTCGGTTTAAGCTGGCAAATATCCCAATTTCGGCCAGTTGCTCGACGGTTGCTTTCATAGATTTAACTTTAGGCGATCGGAGTCCATTGAGAGTATAATAACGGTGAATTCAGAATATATCGAGACCAGCAGAGCCATCTACGAAAATGCCGCACCCGAATATCAGCGATATTATTTTGATGAGATAGCTGGCGGATTTGTGCTCATCCACCAACAACACAATCTTAATAATTCGGAAATCTTTGTTGCTGAAGTTTTGGCTAAAATAGGGAAGAGAGTTAGATTGTTGAGCGAGCAAGCAGCAGAGGGTGTGAGAACGCCTGATGCTGAGATTGACGGTGAGATTTGCGAATTTAAGGAGTTGACAGAACAGACTCAAAATATCAGAGACCGAGTGCAAGAAGGCATCAGTAGAGCGAAAAATCAAGGTGCATCAGCCGTTATTTTTCACATCAACCGAGAAAATTACGAGGTCTGGAAAATCAATGCCGGCATCAAACAAGCTCTGTTTTGGGATACCCAAAAGCAAATTCAAAAAATATTTTTTGTTGTTAACAGCGAAGAAATTCAAATAATCACAAGGGAAGAGTGGAAAAATGGAAGATCATTTCAGCGAATTTAAAGAGATTGTAGGGCGCGGATTGCAGAACAATATGCCGCGAGAGGCTAAACTAATTACTTTAGGGCAAATTTTATATGCTGTTACCCGCGACGATATCACCATAGAAGAAGGTTGGCAGCTTGAAGAGATGATGGGCGGCAGAACACAGTGGGAAGAGGCTCTTGAGTACAGTATTTTTGGCTATCCAGTAGATACGGCAACGCCACCTTTAGACAAACCTCTAATTATTGCTGGCAAAACTTTTCATTCTCGGTTGATGACTGGGACGGGAAAATATCGCAGCATGGCAGAAATGCAGCAAAGTGTTAACGCTAGCCGCTGCGAAATTGTGACTGTAGCTGTGCGCCGAGTACAAACAAATGCTCCCGGTCATGAAGGATTGGCAGAGGCTCTTGATTGGACTAAAATTTGGATGCTGCCAAATACTGCTGGTTGTCAAACTGCGGATGAGGCGATTAGAGTTGCTCGTTTGGGCCGGGAAATGGCGAAGCTTTTGGGACAGGAAGATAATAATTTTGTCAAGTTAGAAGTGATTCCCGATGCTAAATATTTGCTGCCCGATCCGATCGGCACTTTGGAAGCCGCAGAGCAATTAGTCAAAGAAGGTTTTGCCGTTTTGCCTTACATCAATGCCGATCCGCTGCTAGCCAAACGCCTAGAAGAAGTCGGTTGTGCAACCGTCATGCCTTTGGGTTCGCCCATCGGTTCCGGGCAAGGGATCAATAATGCCGCCAACATTCAAATCATTATTGATACGGTAAAGATTCCTGTGGTGGTGGATGCGGGGATTGGGACTCCCAGCGAAGCTGCCCGAGCCATGGAAATGGGAGCGGATGCACTTTTGATTAATTCGGCGATCGCCAATGCCAAAAATTCTCCGGCAATGGCAAAAGCCATGGGAATGGCAGCAGAAGCGGGGCGTTTAGCGTACTTAGCAGGAAGAATGCCTGTCAAAGATTATGCGATCGCCTCTTCCCCCGAAACAGGCACTGTCAACTCAAAATAAATTCCCCAACTTTTAACGGCGCTTTGAGATCGTTTTTTGGTAAAGTGATGGCAATCAAAAATATTGAGGATTGTTGCCAATGCCTTACACCACCGAAGAAGACGGACGCTTGAACAACTTTGCCAAAGAGCCGAAAATGTACGGGGCAGAGCCTCCCAATAAGAACCAGCAGCGGAACTACATCATCATGGGTATTGCAGCAGCCATGTTGGTGGCCGGTTTGGTATATGTGGCTGCTTCAGTCTAAAAACTGGGCTTACACTCAAGGCTGCTTGAAATCGCAATTTTAAATAATCCTTCAACTAACCATGTTTTCCAACCAGTGGAAACATGGTTTTTGTGTTTCAATGAAAAGCAGGTAGTTGCGATAATCCTGAACTGTGCCGAGCGAGCTGAAAAACTAAATAAGACTAGCAGAAATTTGGTGGTTTGCTTGGGGCGATGGGGTTCAGGGACTTGGGTTGCAATTAATCGGACGGCAGCGTCAAAAATTAAAAATTGCTAATTGAAAATCTACAATCCTGTGGTGGTTAATGGTGCAATTGACTGCCGAACGGGTCGGTGTTGCGAGCGATCGGCTATCGGCGATTTCAACTCTCAACTCTAAAATCTAAAATCTAAAATCTAAAATCTAAAATCTAAAATCTAAAATCGCCAGACCGTGATGTCTATTCCTTCCCAAAAAGTTTCTAGCTCGAACAAGCAGATCTACCAACGCTTGAAACAGGCGATCGACCTCAACTTACGCCGTCAAATTTTTATCGCCGCCTGCGACGACTTGTACTTGCGGGACTGTCTGGCAGCCCGCTTGCAGGCAGAATTAGCAGCAGACAGCCCAGGCTCCTTTCCTCGCTCCCCGATCGACTATCCCCGATTTGTCAGTTTGGAACTCGACTTGAGCGATCCAAATCCTTGGGACTCGATCGCCCGGTGGCTGACCCAACACCCACCGCCCCAAAACAGGGGTGGCTACACCCGTTTGCCAGGATTTCAAATTCTCGGGGCAGAACACCTGACCAGGCATTCAGCAGCCGTGCAGTGGTCGTTCCTGAGCTATTTGAGGGACATCGAAGCACACCTGGAAATGTGCGAGTCTACTCTGTTGCTGTGGGTGTCGCGCCCTTGGCTAAGTTCGATCAAGCAGTCGGCTCCGGAATTTTGGCACTGGCGCACCGGAGTATTCGAGTTTGAAGGCGAACCAACTCCAGCTCAGGGAGATTTGGGGCACTCCGAGGACTTCGGGAACTCCGAAAACTTGGGAAACTTGCGGGACAACGGAGACTTGGGTGCCAAACTTTTAATGTCTTCAAAGTCGGGACAATCCCCAATTTCCGATTCCCCCTGGCAGGCGCCAGATGCTAAATCCGTTGAACTGGCAGATTTGGTGCTAGCAGCGGCTTCTGGGGAGTTGGAAGCCGAAAATAATGCCGCATCGGAGGACAATTTTCTGCCGCTGCAAACCCTGCAATACATTGAACTGCTGCAAGAACATCAGTGCTGTTCCGAAGCATTGGCTTTGGCTTATCACAGTTTGGGAAATTGCTACCGCGATCGGATTCTGGGCGGCGACGCTTCCCCACAAAACCTGACAATCGCCATTGGCGCGATCGAGCAAGTGATTGCGTACCTCGAACTCGATGCCAGCTTACAGTCCAAGCAACCACCAACTGACGAATGCGCGCGGCTGATTGCCCAATTGACACAAAATTTAACTGACGGCGCCCAGGAGTCCCACAGCCTACCGCCCATGGACGATCTGCTCAACGATCTCGGCACTTTCTACTGGATGCTGTCGCGTGATCGCACCAACGGCTCCAATGCCTCAGATCCGCAATCCTGCCTCGAACGCAGCATCGCCCTCTACCTTGAAGGTTTGAACCGCACAAATGCCGAGAGCGCACCCCAAACCCGCGTTAGATTAAACAAAAATTTGGGAATCGCCTCGGCAGATTTAGCCCGCTATCGAGACAAGACAGAGAACTTGCTGCAAGCAGTTGCAGCTTACCAACAAGCGCTGCTGGATCTCGATCCGGCGACGGAGCCCCAGCAGTATGCTGCGGCTCAGAATAATTTGGCGACAGCATACTGGAATTTAGCCCAAGATGGTGAGCCGATCGTATATCTCAAAAGCGCGATCGCAGCTTACACCGAAGCCCTCTCCTGCTACAGTCCCGAACGAGAACCCCTCAACTATGCCGGAGTCCAAAACAATCTCGGTACAGCCTGCTGGAACCTCGCCCAGCACGAACCCTCAGAACTCCTATTAGTCAAGGCGATTGGGGCCTACCGCGAAGCGTTGAAATACCGCACCCGAGAATTAGTACCCGCAGCCGCAGCAGCCACCTACAACAATCTGGGTACCGCTTATTGGCATTTGGCGAACCAGTTCCAGCAGAAACAGGCCCGGACGGAATCTTTACAGCAGGCGATTACCGCCTACGAAGCTGCCCTGGATATTGCCGTCAAGCTCGATCGAACTCAACTCACCTTTGACACTCTTGCCGCCCGCAACAATCTCGGACTAGCCCACTATCAACTAGCCACAGACCCAAATTTCGCCGCCAACAAAGCCGCACAGACCAGCCATCTCGAAGCAGCACTGCACCACCAGTTGCAAGTGTGCGCCGCATCGGGACAACATCTCCAGGACAAAGGGTTAACATATGGAGATAAACTCAACCTGCAAGCCCCGGCAAACTCCCAAGCTGCTGATTCCCGGCAAACAGCATTGAGCTATATTGTTAAAACGATTAGAGCTTTTTATAGTGAATGTGGGCTGCAAGGCCAAAATTTAGCCTTATCCAAAGTTCCCGGAGATTTATTGCCTGAAATCTTGCGTAGGTTATAAATACGGCTATAACTATTAAAAGCTCAATTTTTTCGAGATTTGTATCCAGTTTTCTATTATTATGGCTGAATATTCTTGCCTAATTCTTCAAGCAAAGTTGTGGTCATGGCCCCTGTAAAAATTCTTGTGGTTGATGACGACCCGGCAATCCGAAATTTAATTCATCGTTTTTTGAGCCAGCAAGGTTATCAAGTTGAGTCGGGCGAGGACGGTCAGACTGGTCTAGAATTATTTGAGCAACTCAATCCTGACTTAGTAGTTCTAGATGTAAATTTACCCGATACGACTGGCTACAAACTTTGTCAAGAAATGCAAAGACGCACGGGCGTGTTTGTGTTGATGCTGACCAGCCGAACCGATGAAGCTGACAAAATGAAAGGGTTTGCCGAAGGCGCTGACGACTACATTACTAAACCATTTAGTCTTGTAGAAATTGGAGCTCGCGTTGCAGCTATTCTCAAGCGCAAGCGCATTGTTACTCCCGCCGAACAACAAAGTCTGAACTTTGGACACCTACTGATAGATCCCGTGCGCCGCGAGGTAATTCTCAGCAATCAGATAGTTGCTTTGACTGCTTTAGAATTTGACCTGCTCTACTGTTTGGCCAGCAAACCCGGTCGCGTATGGAGGCGATCGGAATTGCTGCATGAAGTGTGGGACTACGAGTATGTAGGAGCCGATCGCGTGGTGGATGTCCATATCGGTCAAATTCGCCGCAAAATTGAACCAGATGCCAATCAAATTTCCATGATTCAAACCGTCCGGGGCGTGGGTTACAAGTTTGAGCCAACAACCTAGTAACAATCGTCAGAAGGCCTCCGGGGCGGGTTCACCAATATCTCTGATTCACATACTCGATATTTGTAAACCCGCCCTCCCCACTATCTATTCAAATACTCGCCCACTTCTAGCGCCCGCTCAAAACCCCTGCGCACACAATCTCCCAAAGCCACGCCGCCAACGTAGTTGCTGCACAAATACAGCCCTGGCAAAGATTTTAAACCCTGATCGATCTGTTGCAGCCGATCGAAATGACCCAAATTGTACTGAGGGATCGCCCGCTTCCACAGATTCACCGCTAACACCTTCGGGGGAGCCGCTGAGGGCTTCAGCAAAATCCGAGACAAATCGCGGTGCACCTCCCCAACAATCTGTTCTGTGTCGAGATTGCCAATTTCCGAATCAGTAGCCCCGCCGATGTAACTGCTGAGAGTTTGCCAACCCGCAGGCGCGCGATCGGCAAATAAACTCGATGTCCAAATCGTCCCGAGGGTGCGAATTCCCTGCCCCCTCGGAATTAAATTCCCAAAACCCACTAATTTTTGCTTGACATCCGACACCGGATATGCTAATACAACGCAGGCAACTGTAGGATAAGTAAAAGCTTGTAAAGCGCTGCTAATTTCCGGTTGCAGAGGCTGCAACAACTCGGCTGTAACATAAGCCGGCGTTGTCAACACCACAGTCCGGGCCTCAACTTCCTGCTGTCCGTCCGGCGTCGAAAAGACAGCAATATAAGTTTCGCGTTGTGTGCGATCGAGCCGAGTCAGGTGCCAGTTAAGTTTTAGCCGATCGCCCAATTGCGCAGCGATCGCCTCTGGCAGAGCCTTCAACCCCCCTTTAAACGAACCCAACTCCCCCGGCTTAGTCTTCGGAACATTCGGGGCTGCGGGCATTTTCTTCGGCCTAGTCCTCGCAGAAAGCAGCGCCCCCGCCACCAGCCCGCCACCCAAATCTGCCATCTTTGTTACCCGGCCAAAAGCAGCCGCCGCGCTAAGTTGTTGCGGATCACCCGCATACACCCCAGAAACAAAAGGTTCCACCAAACGCTGCATCACTTCCGTCCCCAGATGGCGGCGGAAAAATTGAGAAACAGTTTCCTGATCACCCTGCTGCGAAAGTTGAGAACCCATTGCTGGCGCCACAAACCCCAAAGCCCCGAACAAAGCCCGCAGTTTCCCCGGAAAACTCAGCAACTGAGACTGAATCATCGCCCCAGGAGTCATCGGCACCGGTTGCAGCTTATTTTGCCAATAAACATAACGAGGCAATTTGCGATCGGCAAAAATCAAATCCTGCTTAAGTCCCACATCCACAGCCAACTTCATCAACTCCGGCGTCGGCGAAAAACTATTCGGGCCCTCCTCCCAGAGAAACCCCTCCGCTGTGACAGTTGTGATATTGCCACCCACACGTCCCTGACTCTCAGCGACCAAAATCGCCCGCGGCGATGCACTCGTTGCTTCTTTTTGAAGTGCGTGCGCCAAACTTAAACCGCTAATCCCCGCACCCACAATCAAGGTATCTAAAATTTCCATGTTACATATAAAAATATCACAATCTTTATGTTACATGGGTTTGCACGGCTTGCGTTCTTTGCTGAATCTACTGCAAAACCGCTTTCCGATTACCGAATCGGGAATTGGGAATCGGGAATTGGGAATCGGGAATCGGGAATTGGGAATTGGTAATCGGTAATCGGTAATTGGGAATCGGTAATTGGGAATTGGTAAGCTGTCCCGCATTTCTCAAGCATTTTGCTCGAAGGTTGTGGATTAACCTCTCCCCCTCCCTCTCTCCCCCTCTCCCCCTCTTCCCCTCTCCCTCTCTCCCCCTCTCCCCCTCTTCCCATCTCCCTCTCTCCCTCTCTCTCTCTCCCCCTCTCCCCCTTTTCCCATATCCTTCACGAGAACGGAGTTGCATTATTGCTGTGCACATCTTGAGGAGATTGAAACAGAGTTTCGAGATAAACTCTTGCAGCTTGGCGGTAGCTGCGCGAAGCTTCCGGCGTACCGCTGTCGGCATTCTGCAACAAAAACAGCGACAGGGAGGCGGAGAACACTCGGTCTAGATCCCATTCGGGATGAGTTTCCAGGTAAGTTTTGAGAGAATCGTGCAGCGTTTCGGGAATTTCGGCAAAAATACTGACTGTCGGGTTCATCATTTTTTTAGTCTCGCTAATAAATTGAAAACAGAACCCCCTTTCGGCCGGATACAGGTGCAGGCACAGCCGAAATCAGAGCGCTTTTTTTTAGGTCGGTCGCATCATTGTGCGTATCAGGAGGTGAGTTTGTCAATGTTGCGAAATATTACAAACTCCTTGAACTCAAAAAAATATTTACGAAACAATAAGCCTTTAAGCACATTTTTTGTTACATAACTTTATATCTTGGAGTTTGTATGAAGGATGGGGGAGCAGGTTAACGAAATCCCCAATTCCGCAGCAAGATCCGACCGTGCCGTTAATTTCTGTGGAAAACTTTCTCCATTCTGTGGAAAACCTCAGACTAGCCTGTGGAAACGCTGTGGAATGTTTAGGGAAAAGTTAGAGAAAAAATAAGAATTGCAAAGGGGAGTTATTGGTCAGTTGACAGTTGACCGCTCGACAGTTGACCGCTCGACAGTTGACAGTTGACCGCTCGACAGTTGACAGGGAAGCAGTCAGATTTCATTAATCATTGGTCATTGGTCATTGGTCATTGGTCATTGGTCATCGGTCATTAGTCATTGGTCATTGGTCATTAGTCATTGGTCATCGGTGTTTTCAGCCCTCTGCCTTCAGCCCTCAACATCCATCCGCTACATCCGTTAAATCCCGCACATTGCTCGTTGCCGAACTTCCTTCTAAGAGTGCCAGTCGGCGGCTTTTTGGCGGATGGTTGCCAATTCTTGGGGCGGCATTTTGTCGAGATTGGCTAAGATAAAGCTCATGCGACCGATCGACTCAAGCTTGTCCCGGTGGCGCGCCAGGAAGTCCCAATAGAAAAAATTGAATGGACAGGCGTTGTCGCCCGATCGCACTTGGCGATCGAACTTGCACCCACCACAATAATCGCTCATTTTATTGATGTAATTCGCAGACGCAGCATAGGGTTTCGACGCCAACACACCGCCGTCAGCAAACAAACCCATGCCCAGCACATTAGTCTGCATTACCCAGTCATAGGCATCAATAAATGCACTGTGGAACCAGTTTTCTAGCTCTTGGGGCGAGATTCCCGCAATTAGACCAAAATTGCTCAAAATCATCAACCGCTGGATGTGGTGCGCGTAACCGCTGCCTTCAACCTGAGTTAAAACTTGGCGCAAACAGTTCATATCAGTTTTGCTAGCATCCCAAAAAAACTCCGGCAGCGGCTGAGTATGGTTGAACCAATTATGCTGAAAATAATCAGCATTTACCTAAAAATACACCGCGAATGTATTCTCGCCAGCCCAGAATTTGGCGGATCAGACCTTCGACACCGTTTAAATTTAAGTTGTCGGTGTAGGCTGTTTCCGCAGCTTGAATAACTTCTAAAGGATACAGCAAGCCAATATTCACAGACATTTTTATCGGGAAAATTATGTTTTACTTGTGCTAGTTGCGGTCAATTGACAAAATTTAATTGACTGACGAATCGCGAGTTGAAAATTATTATAAACTTTCAGGTTCTCCGGAAATTTTACTAGAGCATAACATTGATTTCCAAAGATAGGGACACCGACCAGCAAATTTAAATTTAATGTCGGTGTATCCTTCGGATGTTAATAACTTTGTCATGGTATCTAATGAAAAAAATTTAATGTGACCGTTATCCCAAAGTACGGTAAAATGTTTGTCTAGTTTGCCAGTAAGAGCTAAAGCCAGGTTTTTTAAATAGCCGTGATAGGGTGTGGAAATAATTAGCATCCCTCCCGGTTTGAGGCATTTTTTGGCATTTTTTGCCAGTTCTTTCGGATAAAGTAAGTGTTCGATTACTTCAACGGCTAAGACAACATCAAATGAGTGCACCATATCCGTATCGGGGAGTTCGTAAATATCTGCTTGGAGAAACTGACACTCCGGGAAACTTTGACGGGAGATGGCAATTCCGGGTGCAGAAGTGTCAACGCCCACAACTTCGCAGCCGTGCTCTGCTATGACGTGACTGAGGCTGCCATTGCCGCAGCCGAGATCTAAAACTCGCAGTTTTGTGGGGCTGGTCTCCTGAAGTGTCGCCAGCATTTCTAAAAGGGGAGATATCAAATAAGCGTGATGATATCTGGGACGGTTGTTTGTGTAATAATACGTATAATTGGTAAAGTTTTTTTTCATCGATTAAGCTATGAAGACTATTGCCGAGACCGCAAATTTACGGAAAGTGGGTGCAGAGTTTGGGTCAATGTTCGCCACCTGACGGGTTGTGAGAGTCGATCGGCGACTCGATCCTCTCATTGTTTGACAGTGAATTGTGGTCACCGAATCAATCGGATGTGAAAAGAAATTTTTCACAGGGTGCAAAATCTCTAATCGCCCATTCGATCGGGCCGATCGCGAAGGCATTCGCAAAGAAAAAATCCGCTAGAGCAGGAATTATCTTTCGATCGCTAGCCGGAGACAGAACTGTTTGCCTCTGACCTTCGGCGACAACCGTGCATCCCTGCGATTCTACCTTCAAGGAACAGCGGTCTGTCAACCCGAAACTTTTTTGCAGCCTGGAAAATTTGGGCGCGGGCGCGATCGTCATGTGTAGGTCGATCCGAGAAGGGAAGCTCCCAGTGTGACCGAAATCACAGGCATTTGCCAAACAAATTGCTGAGTATCTTTAAGTGAAGACACTTAGAATCGAGATTACTACACTGGCTTCTATAATTGTGTTTAACTGTGGTTCCGAAGCTGTGTTGTCCCGTCAGCAGATCGCCCCAGACAGGTTCCCGCTTTCGCTTGGTTTATTACACTATGGTCGCTGTTGGGTGTTGCACCTTAATTTAGATATTTCCTATGGTTAAGTTAGGTCAATCCTCCTTTCGCCGTATTTTACTGTCGCGGATTTTGTTGCTCAGCGTACCTGTTTTACTGGTGGGGGAGTATGTTACCTATCGCAAGGCACGCTCGACGCTTCTGGAAACTGCTCGTCAAAACTTGACAGAAAGTGCCGTCAGAAAAGCAGAAACTATTGAACAGTGGGCCAAATCCCTGAAGTCGAATCTGATTGGTGCTTCGGAAAACTCGATGTTGCAGTCTGTAGAGCCGAAGGATTATCAAAAGTTTATCGCGCAATTAGGGCAGCGGTTGCCAGCGCAGGTTGATTGCTTGCAATTGACTAATTTACAGACAAATCAAGTGATAGCCAGCACTTGCGGGCAGCAGTCGATTCAGTCCCTGCCTCCCAATTTTTGGCCGCGAGTGCAGCAGCAGCAAACGCTGCTGGATGACAAGAGCGTTTACATCAGTCTGGCGTGGCCTATGCAGCGACAGGGGAAAGCAAACAACAAAAAGCTGGCTTTGGGTGCGGAAGATTTTCCCGAGGCTGGTAAAGAAGGCCGCGACAGCCAAGTGAGTTTGGTGTTGAGCGCTCCTGTTTACATTCGTCGCGGCAACAGCCGACAGTTGAGTTATGCTTTGAGTTTGCAGTCTGCCCTGCCGGTGCAAACCAGCGCTCCCAAGGGTTCTCTAGCCGGCTACACGGTGGCGATCGACCAAGATGGGACGATTTTGGCGCACCCGAATATCAACCGCGTCGGCCGCAATATCGACCAAGAAGCAGATGCCGATCGACTAAAAAGTATTGTCAGAAGGGCGATCGCCGGCGGACAAGCTTTTCTCCACCTGTTTTCCTTTGACAAAAATGGTGTAGAGTTGCTCGCAGGATACGCTGCTATCCCGAGTCCTTCCACTAAAGAGGAAAACAGCAAGTGGATTATTTTAGCTGTCTCTCGTTTAGATAGCGCTCTGTCGGGTTTGGAAGAAATTCAGCAAGTTTTATTTAATTTAATTGTTGGCTTGGTTGCTGCTAGTGTCATCGCCACTTTATATCTGTCTCGCGACTTGGCGCGTCCTTTGGAAAAACTGAGAGACTACGCGCTGAAAGTGGATACAGAAGCGCCGCAAGCAGTGCCGCAAAATTTCCAAATCAGGGAATTCAATCAACTATCAGAAGCACTCAATAGCATGGTGCAACGCCTGAGATCCTGGGCCACAGAATTGGAAGTCGCAACCAAGGAAGCGCAAGTTGCCAATCAGTTAAAAAATGAATTTTTGGGCAATATTTCTCACGAATTGAGAACGCCGCTCAACGGGATTATTGGTTTTATTCAAATTGTGCGGGACGGCTACTGCGATGACCGAGATGAAGAGATGGAGTTCTTGCAGCGGGCTCACGACTCAGCAATGCAATTGCTGAATATTATTAATGATATTTTGGATATTGCTAAAATAGAATCCGGCACCTTCTCGCTGATGTTAGAAATAGTTGATATTACCCAGGTACTTGAAGACGCGATTGATTTGCAAGCAACTCAAATTCAGGAAAAAGGTTTGAAATTAAGCTTGCCAGCTCCTCACGATCCGATTATTGTTCATGCCGATCCAGAGAAGCTAAAACAAGTTTTTTTGAACGTGTTGAGCAATGCTGTTAAGTTTACCGAGTCGGGCAGCATTAGTATATCCGTGCGGCTAGAATCAAGGACTAATTCTGCTGGTTTTAACGGCAGTGGGCCGGAAAGTGCGATCGCTCAGAACGCTCAAAGCGATTGGGTGGTGGTGACGATTAAAGATACGGGAATTGGTATCGATCCGGCTCAGCAGCAGAAATTGTTTCAACCTTTTGTGATGGCTGACGGTTCTACAACTCGCAGGTTTGGCGGTAACGGTTTGGGCTTGGCTATCTCGCGCAGGATTATGGAATCTATGATCGGAAGCATTACCCTGCACAGCGTTGGTGTGAATCTAGGTACTTCGGTAATGATTTCTTTACCTGTCAATCAGCAGTCCAGTTTTTATTTTCACAGCCAGGATTTGGTGACGGAAAAGGGAAATTTCAAAAATTTTGAGTGATTTTTCCCAGGGAAAATCTCAAATCTAAAATCTAAAATAGCATGAGGGGCTGTCCGCCGACTTCGAGGGATTTGCTCAAAGCGCTGAGAATGCGGATTAATTCTACGGAGCCGGAGCCGGAAGAGGTAGGACAAGGGGTATTTGTTTGCACGCAGTTAAGGAAACGATCGCACACTCGGCGCAGCGGTTCTACTTGTTCTAAACTTAATATGTCGCGACTTGCGATGCTAGTATTTGGCTGCGGTACGCGCTGCGAAGCTATCCCGTAGGGAATCGCACTTTCCCAAAAATTCTGCTCTTCGCCCCCCCGATTTGAACTACCGCGCTGCAAAATCAGGGGAGTTTCCGGCAACATTTCATCAAAAATCAAAGTTCCCAAACTACCGACAACAGTTAAGCGCCTTTGTTTGTCGGGATTTAGCCAGCACAGGTGAATGAATGCTTGAAATCCGTCGGGATAAGTCAGCGTTACCCAAACTAAATCTGCTAATCCTGGTTCTTGATTTATTCCTTCTTCACTCTGACTTGTGACTTCTGACTTGGGAAATACAGTCCCCGTAGCGCTGACTTGAATTGGGCTTTGTTCTAGCCAAGTGTTGAAAATAGCGATATCGTGAACGGCCAAGTCCCAAAGGGCATCAACGTCGTGTCGCACCGGTTCAAAATGAGTGCGCTGGGCGTAACCGTAGCGCAATTTTCCGAGTTGATGCTGCTGAATAATCCTTTGGCCGCGATCGACTGCGGGATGGAACAGATAAGTATGGTCAACTAATAGTTGCCGCTGCTGTTTTTGGGCTAATTCGCAGAGTTCTATTGCTTCACTGAGGTTGAGGGCGAGGGGTTTTTCTACTAAAACGTGGTAGCTTTGTTGCAGGGCTGTTGCTGCGAGGGTGTAGTGTGTGGAAGCTGGAGTGGCGATCGCCACAGCATCCAGTCCCGGCAATCCTTGCAATTGTGACCAATTGGTAGCTAGCATCACCGAGGCATCGAGATTAAACTGTTTTTGGACAGCCACCAACGCATCTCGATTTGGGTCTATCACTGCTAAAACTTGACTGTTGGGATGTTCAAGAAAATTGCGAATTAAGTTAACTCCCCAGCGGCCCGCACCCAATACAGCTATTCCGATTTTCATTGATTATAAATTTCAAAAATCGCACAGTAATTATAACATAATTTGTAATTTTTAGGTTTCTTTTAATACTAAAGATTTCCAATTCTAATTCCCAATTCCCAATGACTAATAACTACTGCCAACTGTCAACTGTCAACTGTCAACTGTCAACTGCCAACTGTCAACTGACTAAAAGCTGCCTGAGCCGCTGCTTGTTCCGCTGCTTTGATCGATCGACCTTTTCCCTCTGCTACCAAATCTCCCTGAATGTGAACCTCGGCGGTAAAACGATCCTCGCCGCCCTGTACTGTCCCCGTTTCTCGCACGGTATATTTGGGCAAAGTTTTGTATTTACCTTGAGTCAACTCTTGGAGAGCAGCTTTGTAATTTTGGCGGGCCGGATCGCTACGAATTTCCGCCGCTAAGCGTTGAAAGTGACCGTCGAGCCAAGGGCGAATTAATTCTAACGTCTGGGCGCTCAAATAAAGGGCGGCGAGTAAGGCTTCCAAAGCATCCGCCAGCCGGGGTACGGCGCCTGTTTTGTCTGCGGCGGCGCTGCTGGAAACAATTAAATAGCGATCGAACCCGTAACTTTCAGCGATTTTAGCAAGAATGCGATCGCTCACCAAGATCGATCGAATAGCAGCAAATTCTCCCACTGTACAGTCAGGATAAATCTCAAACAACAATTCAGACGCCGCCAGCCGCACCACTGCATCCCCGACAAACTCTAGTTGCTCATAATTTGCCTTAGCTGACGCACTCGCATGAGTCAAAGCTAAATCGACCAGATGCCATTTAATCGCAGCATCCTTCGACAGTCCCAACTTTAAAATTAAAGTTTCAAGTTGCTTTTGGCGACCCGGATAAATCATACTATTCTAGATTTGAGATTTGAGATTTGATAATTGGGAATAACTGATTGCTATCATGGTTTTAAACTTGTCTATAGTTGCATTTTTTTAGTAAAATTGGTATCAGATTCATATTCCTCAAAAAACTTTGCCTGAAAAAACTAAATTCATCCTAGGGTACGCCATCAGCGACTTACCCTAAATACTTCTCCCGGTGCTAGCGGCGCTAAATATTCCCGCTTTGTAGACTACCGAGCACCTTACTCAAGATTTGGGGGGAAAAAGTCGGACATAAGCCGGGTTCTGTTATCTCAACTGCAAGCAGTTTTCGACGGCAGTTATCTATCTGGGACGCCTGTTACCAGACGCCTCAAGCGGTACCAAAAAACGGAACTGGTAAAAAACCAACCATAGTTCCTCCGACCTTGCTCCCAACCGGGGTTTACCGAGCCAGCACCTCTCGATGCTGCTGGTGCGCTCTTACCGCACCTTTGCACCCTTACCCCTAAAATTTTTTGAAGTTCGATGTTCGATTTTTGATGCAATCTCAAATCTCAAATCTCAAATCTCAAATTGGGGGCGGTATCTTTCTGTGGCACTATCCTCACGATCGCTCGCACTGGGCGTTACCCAGCAAGTTTGGTTTTTCAGGAGCCCGGACTTTCCTCAGACAAGCTTTCGCTAATCTGCAACCGCCTGCGCCTACTTTTTCCCCAGATTTATTGTACATGAACCGAAGCATCTCCCCACTAAAATAAATCACAGCTAACAAACATATCAAGTTTGCCAAGAAGTTTATAGCGATTTTAAAACAATTTATTCCCTTGAATGCACCGCACTTTTTACTTATGTCAAGTACAAATAAACCGATTTTGGTAGGGGTGTACCTAGAGATACTGCCCTCTCAGTCATCTTTGATAGTAGAAAAATTTTCAAACCAGCCGCGCCGCCAGAAGAAGTAAATTAAAGTAGAGGCGATCGCGATCATCAGCCCCCAACAAAGCGGATAGCCAAAATACCAATTCAGTTCCGGCATATTCAATGGCGATTTCTCTGTATTGAAATTCATCCCGTACACTCCCACCACAAAAGTTAAGGGAATAAATATCGTCGAAATCACCGTCAGCAATTTCATGATTTCATTCATCTTATTGCCAACCGAAGACAAGTAAACATCCATCAAACCCGAAGAAAGTTCCCGGTAAGTTTCCACCATATCCATCACCTGCACCGTGTGATCGTAACAGTCGCGCAGGTAAACTCGCACCTCTGGACTAATCAAATCGCTGCTATCGCGAATTAGCACGTTAATTGCATCCCGCTGCGGCCAAATTGCGCGGCGTAGCGTCAGCAATTCTCGCCGGATTTTATAAATCTTTTCCAGAGTTTTTCGGGTAGGGCGCACCACCACTTCATCCTCTAATTCTTCAATCCGCTCTCCGTAAATTTCTAATACAGGGAAAAATCCATCTATAATCGAATCTAGGAGAGTATAAGCCAGATAATCGGCTCCGTGCTTGCGAATAGTTCCTTGTCCTTTGCGAATGCGATCGCGCACGGGGCCAAAACAATCATAGTCCGGTTCTTCCTGAACAGTTAACAGGTAATGCTTGCCCAAAATAAAACTTACTTGTTCTTTATGAAAATTATCTGAATTCGGCTTAACCATCACCATCCAGGCAATGATTAAAATGTGTTCTTCATAGTCTACAACTTTAGGGCGCTGGGGAACATTAACTACATCTTCTTGAGCCATTACGTGCAAATTAAACACTTCGCCCATTTGCCGCCAAGTTTCTTTATTTCCCAATCCCAACATATCAACCCAAGAAACAGATGCTGTATCTAAATAGGCAGCAGCTTCTTTGGGATTTGCCAATTGGGCGCGAGTAGCTGCTGTGTCGCAATAGTCAATTAATACAATCTCGGGAGGTGGCGCATCTGGTTCTAAGTCGAGAGTTCCTGGCGGCGCCCCCGGATCGTCGTAAAAATAGTCAACGTAGGAATCATCATCATCTTTAATTGGTTTTGTAACTGCACTAGAAGTATGTATGTTTTTGTATATCATGTCTATCTTCCTGACTTTTAGCATCTTTAATTAGGTTATCACTTTTTTTCTACAGCTACCAATTACCAATTACCAATTACCAATTACCTCTGCCGAATTGGAATCTCGATCGCGAATTCAGTTCCCCCACCAGGTGCGGAAATGCAGCGCAGCCCGCCTTTGTGTCTTTCCACCACAATCTGATAGGAGATAGACAGTCCCAAACCAGTACCTTTACCGACTGGTTTAGTAGTAAAAAACGGGTCAAATATCCGAGATTTAACAGACTCTGCCATTCCGGGGCCATTATCGGAAATTGCGATCGCCACCCGATTGTTATCCAAAACCTCCGTGCGAATCCGAATCGAAGGTAATGCGTCACCAGCCAAAGGTAAACTAGGAAAATTTGGTCGTTCCCCATCCGTTGCACTCGCCAATTCTAACTTTCTATTTCTAACACTTCCCAAAGCATCAATGGCATTACTTAGTATATTCATAAACACTTGATTTAACTGTCCGACGTAGCACATTACTGGTGGCAGTGTGCCATATTCTTTAACTATTTCAATCTGGCGATTTCTGCCGTTTTCTTTAAGTCGGTGCTGCAAAATCAACAAAGCGCTATCAATTCCTTCATGAATATCAACACGCTTAATATCTGATTCTTCCAGGCGCGAAAAGTTGCGCAGAGACAGAACAATTTCTCGAATCCGATCGGCTCCTGTTTGAATTGAATTCAGCAGGTGCGGAAAATCGTCTTTCATAAATTCCACTTCTATCTTCTCAGCAAACTCCGAGATCGCAGAAACAGGTTCCGGGTAATGTTCTTGATACAAACTGTACAGTTGCAGCAAGTTTTTGGCATACTCGCTAGCGTAAATGATATTACCGTAGATAAAACTGACAGGATTATTAATTTCGTGAGCAATTCCGGCGACTAGCTGTCCCAAACTCGACATTTTTTCGGCTTGAATTAGTTGAGCTTGAGTTTTTCCTAATTGTTGCAATGTTTGCTCTAGCTCGCGATTTTTATGTTTTAATTGAGATTCTGCCTGTTTGCGCTTGGTAATATTGCGGGCGATCGCGATCGCCTGATTCGAGTTAAGAGGCAGCAATCTCGCTTCATAAGTTTCTTCTCCTGACGGCATGGTTAGCGAATACTCTATGTTAACTGGAGTTCTGTTTTCTGAAACTTCAAGTATTGCCTGCTCGAACTGGCTGGCGGCGGTTTTCGGCAATATATCGGTTATTCGTTTGCCCATAAAATGCTCGGGACTAAGGTACAAATCCGCTGAATTTCCTGACAAGTAATCCAAAATAATGCCGTCAGCATTCAGGCGGAAATACAAATCGGGCAATGCTAGGAAAACAGCTTCCAACTCGGAAGTTTTTTGGCGCAACGCTTCTTGGGCGCAGTAGCGATCGCTAATATCCAAAATCACCCCATCCAAACAGCAAACACTCCCATCTGCGTCGAACACGGGAGAACCTTTATCCCACACCCATTTAACCGTGCCGTCTGCTGCTAGCAAGCGGTATTCCAAGTTATAAGAATTTTTATTTTCGATTCCTTGCCGAATTGTTGCTTCTACTTTTGCCAAATCTTCCGGGTAAATGATGCTAGCAAAAGTCCGGCTTTCCCTGTCCCAAGGCGAAATGAAATCCGCAGCAGGGTAGCCAGATAGTAAGTAAATAGCCTCGCTAATAAAACTTGTCGAAAAATCGCACCGCCAGCGATAAACCACTCCGGGAATATTAGCTACCAAAGACCTAAATCTGGCTTCACTCCTGCGCAAAGCTGCTTCCGATTCATGGCGTTCTGTAATATCGTGAGCGAAAGCTAGCACTGCAAATATATTGCCTTCAGCGTCGCGCAGGGGAAGTTTTTGGGTGTCAAAAATATGTAGGGAACCGTCAGCAACAGTTGCCGCATCGCAGGGATTGTGGATGATTTCTCCGGCAAGTACAGCAGAGTCATCGTTGCGGAATCCTCGGATATTCTTGGCGGAATTCCCAAATATGATATCTTCTGAAAATCCTAATTCTACATCTGTTTTACCAAGGATTTCTTCGACTGTTTTGCCGATCGCTTCAGCTAAACTGTTGTTTGCCAAGATATAACGAAAATCTTTATTTTTGGCAAAAATCCAGTCGCTGGTTTTGTCAATTACCGTGCGCAGCAGTTGTTCGGAACGTTCGGTTTGTGCCAAAGCTACCTGCAATTCTACTTCGAGGCACTTGCGCTTGGTAATGTTTTCAAAAGCAACGCCGACAGAGTTGTTCGGTAAGGGAAAAGCTTTAATAGAAAAAGCGCGAGTTATTTGGCCGCCTTCATCGCAGTCAATATCTTCAACTTCTACGGCTTTTTGGCTGCGAATTACCGCAGCAAATGCTTGGGGAATGTTTTTCGATCGCCAATTGGGAAAAATCTCGTCGATTGTCATCCCCAAAACGTCGGCCATTTCTAACCCGGTAAACCGCGTAGCTGCTGGATTCGAGGCGATCGCCCTTAAGGTGCTATCATCGTCTATATTTTCCAAATGGTAGACATACAAACCAATTTGCATATTCTCGACAATTTGGTCGTAGAGGCGCACGCTTTCGTCTACCTGCCTGCGTTCGGTAATATCTTCAGTAATGCCCAACACGTACTGAGGATAGCCCTGAGCGTCGAGAATTGGCACTTTGCGGGTGTGCAGAATTCTCATGCCTTTGTGGCGAGTTTGGATCGGCTCTTCGGCTATTTCTTTAACAGTAGAGTGGTTGTGATGAGCGGTCAATATTTCCCTATCTTGAGCGGTGAAAACATCAGCTTGTTCTTTGGAATAAATATCATAGTCATTTTTGCCGATCGCCTCTTGAGATGTCACACCTGCGATCGTTTCTCCCGCTTTATTCCACAGCACAAATTTCAGCGAAGAAGCATCTTTAGCAAAAACTCCCACCGGCAGATTTTCTACTACAGAATTGAAGAACCCTCTAGCTGATTTTAATTCAGCTTCTGCGCGCTTGCGTTCGATGCCTAAAGCGATGACATCGGCAACCGATGCTAAAGTTTCCTGAAAAGGCGCTGTCAGCGGTTGGCTGCTGATAATTACCATGACTCCCACCAGCCTTTCTTCGACAATTAAAGGGTAGCCTGCGAAGGTGAGAATTTGCTGGGTAATTTGGCAATTAGCCGGATTTTGACTGCTGTTGATAATGGCTATTTCGGAACTGTATGCCGCTGTTGCTGCGGATTCTTCTGGGAGTCCAAAATGATTCAGTTCAAATCCGCACTCAAATTGCGGTTTTTGCTGTTGGGCGATCGAGTTAACCTTACTTTCAATAAAGCTAGCCCGATCGTCTGTGCGGCTGTAGATTCCAGAGACTGCTTGCAATTCCAAAACGAGAGTTTGAGTATTGAAAGTCCAAATTTCAGCAGAGGCGACATCGAGATTTCGCACCATTGCTTCGCAGCAGGGCAGCAGAATATCTTGAGGGTGTTTGGTGAGGGCAATACCGACATCGGCAACCATTGCTGTGAGGCGAGAAGCTTGGGCTTTTTCTGCTTCCAACCGTTTGCGATCGGTGATATCTTCCACCAAAGAAAGCACGGTAAAAGAGTCGCCGCTGCCAATAATCGAGTTGAACCAGCGACACCAAATTACCTGTCCGCTTTTAGTTTTATTTTGATTGATGGAAGTATTGCCGTTGCCGGAGGCTAGTTCGAGTTCGATCGCACTTACAGCCTCTCGATCTTCCTCGCAAACCAAATCCAAATCGCCGAATTGCTTGCCCATCATATCATCCGATGTCCAGCCAAAGATTTCTTGGGCGCGTTTCGACCACTGAACGATCCGAAAATCTTCATCCCAGCCTACCATTGCCAGGGGACTGTTAGCTGCATTCAACCATAGTAAATGGTTCGAGCGGCGCAACTGTTGAGTTTTCTGCTGCTGCCAGCGGTAGTGCCTGGTGATATCTCTACCGACGCCCAACACCCGCATCTCGTTGCTAGAGGCATCCACCGCCGGCGTGTAAGCCGTTTCGTAAATTTTAATCCCGCCGTCTGCCGCCATCACCTCGTGGATTGCCAGCTTTGTTTCCCCGGTTATAAATACTTGTTGGAGGCAGGAATCTATCTGCGAGATAATGTTTTTCAGAGCAGCATTATTGGGATATGATTTCAATAATTCCTGATTAGTTTGGTTGACTATTTCAGCAGGCTCCAATCCCATCCAAGCAGCAGCTATAGGATTAATAGATAGGTATTTTTGCTGTCGATCGCACTCTAGGAAAGCATCAACAGAGTTAGAGAAAAAAGACTGTAACGAGTTGATAACTTCCTGCATGGGTATTTTTCGATCGCTTGCAAGTTAAGCTTTAAATTTTTCCTAAAGTTAGTTTAACTCACTAAAATATTTTTGCGCACTTTATTGCTGCGGTTCCCGATGCAATTTTCGGCGCCGTTCCCTATCATACAAATATTTTCAGGAAATAGTATTTTTATGAATATAACTTAATTACAGCAGATGCTCTTTTTTTTCACAAGACGCATCGGATACAAAAGGGAGGGGGAGATGGGGAGAGGGGGAGATGGGGAGAGGGGGAGATGGGGAGATTGCGGGAGATTGCGGGAGATTGCGGGAGATGGGGAGAAGGGGGAAAGACGCGGTTTCTGGGAAAAATCTTAGTCGATCAATAGCGTAAGGTGCGCAGTGCGCACCTTAAAGACGCTACAGACGGCTTTTTTGTCTCAAAAGCCAGCAGTCACCAGGCAGTTTTTAGCTGCAAACTAATGACTGATGACTGATGACTGATGACTGATAACTACATCATGCCCATGCCGCCCATGCCGCCCATGCCGCCCATGCCGCCCATGCCGCCCATGCCGCCCATGCCGCCCATGCCGCCCATGCCGCCCATGTCGCCCATGTCGCCGCCGGCTTTTTTCTTCTCGGGTTTTTCGACAATCACAGCTTCAGTGGTTAACACCATGCCAGCAATGGAACCGGCATTTTGCAAAGCCGATCGCACAACCTTAGCCGGATCGATAATCCCGGCGGCAATCATATCTTCGTACACGTCGGTAAGAGCGTTGTAGCCAATGTTTAACTCGCTAGCCCGCACTCGCTCGATCGCGATCGAACCTTCAACGCCAGCATTATCAGCGATTTGGCGCAAAGGAGCTTCCAAAGCTTTAGCAACCAAGTCAGCGCCGATTTGTTCTTCAGCGTCCAAAGTCTTTCTGATGGCATCTATTTTTGTAATCAGGTGAATCAGCGTCGTGCCGCCTCCAGCGACGATACCTTCTTCCACAGCAGCTTTAGTAGCGTTGAGAGCATCTTCAATGCGCAATTTGCGGTCTTTGAGCTCGGTTTCGGTAGCTGCGCCTACTTTAATTACAGCAATACCGCCAGCGAGTTTGGCAATGCGTTCGCTCAATTTTTCGGTGTCGTAGTCGGAATCCGTCGCTTCTAGCTGCTTGCGGATTTGCTCGATCCGTGCTTGCACGTCTGCTTTGTGTTCGTCGCCAGAAACAATGATCGTGTTTTCTTTGTCGATCGTAATTTTGCGAGCGGTACCGAGCATTTCTAGTGTTGCGGTATCAATGCTGAGTCCGACTTCTTCAGAAATCAATTGACCGCCGGTCAGAACGGCGATATCTTGTAGCATAGCTTTGCGTCGCTCGCCAAAACCAGGAGATTTGGTAGCTGCGATGTTCAACACGCCGCGTGCTTTGTTAATTACCAAAGTTGCCAAAGCTTCACCTTCAATATCTTCGGCGATAATGATCAGCGGTGAACCGGTGCGGGCGACTTTTTCAAGAATCGGAATTAGTTCTTGAATGGAATTAATTTTTTTGTCGGTAATCAGGATGCGAGCGTTTTCATACTCAACTTCCATGCGATCGCTATTGGTGACGAAATACGGGGAAAGATATCCGCGATCGTACTGCATCCCTTCGACAACTTCCAATTCTGTCAACAGAGATTTCGACTCTTCAACAGTAATTACGCCGTCTTTGGTGACTTTTTCCATTGCTTGAGCAATCATGGCGCCGACTTCTTCGTCGTTACCGGCGGAGACAGTGGCGACCTGAGCAATGGCAGATCCTTCGACTGGTTTTGCCAATTTGGCGATTTCTAGGACTAAGTGGGCGATCGTTTTTTCAATACCCCGGCGCAGTGCGACTGGATTTGCGCCTGCTGCGACATTCTTCAAACCTTCGCGAATCAGGGATTGAGCGATCACCGTGGCGGTGGTGGTGCCGTCGCCTGCGATATCTTTAGTTTTGGAGGCAACTTCTTGAATTAAGCGAGCGCCAGCATTTTCGAGGGGATCTTCGAGTTCAATTTCTCTCGCAACGGTGATACCATCGTTAACGATTTGGGGAGCACCGAATTTCTTTTCGAGTAGGACGTTCCGGCCTTTCGGGCCCAAGGTGATGCGGACTGCATCGGCGAGTTGATTAACGCCACGTTCTAGTGCCCGCCGAGATTTGTCGCTAAATGCAATTATTTTGGTCATGTTTGTCTTCTTTGGCTTACATTAGCAAATTTAGCACTCTCTGACTCTGAGTGCTAAGCCGATCGACTTTAGATTGTAGCGCGCCTCAGCCGTGCGGGGGACGGCGGGGCGGATTGGGGCTTTGGGCGAGGAGTGCGAGTGGCTTTTGAGACGGCACTGCGGTTTCTCCGCAGATATAATGTGATTTGTGCTATTTCGGGCGATCGAGTTTTGCTTCAAATCCAAACGCAATTTTGATGGCGCGTCATCCCACAGCACAAGTTTCATTCAAAAAATTCTTAACTTTTTCCCTCTTCCCTCTTCCTGATGACTGGTGTTCGCGAGCGGGGACAGCACTAATAACGTTCGCGAGCGGGGGCGCTCGCAAAACATGACAACTGACAACTGACAACTGACAACTGACAACTGACAACTGACTTAACATAATGGCTCGTTATTCTCGACTGCAAAAACTCGGTTCTTATATGCGCCCGCACTGGAAACCCACATTTTGGGGCGTTTTTTCCCTATTAATCGTCAATGCTGTGGGCGTTTACATTCCCCTGCTGATTCGGAATGCAGTTGACACTCTGCAAGTTGCGACTAAATTTGACCAAGTTTTCAACTACGTGCTGCTGATTCTGGTACTCGCCTCAATTATGTGGGTGATTCGGATTGTGTCGCGGATTCTGCTGTTTGGTGTGGGGCGTCAAGTAGAATTTGACCTCAAACAGCAAATATTTAATCATTTATTAACCTTAGAACCGTCTTATTTTGCTGCTAATACAGTAGGGGATTTAATTAACCGCGCTACTTCCGATTTGGACAATATTCGCCGCTTGGTGGGTTTTGCAGTGCTGAGTTTGGCGAATACGGCATTTGCCTATGCTTTGACTTTGCCGGTGATGTTGGGCATTGATACACGGTTGACGCTGTTGGCGATCGCCGTTTATCCTGTAATGCTAGTTTTGGTACAGTTATTTAGCGACAAACTGCGCCTCCAGCAGTTAACGGTGCAGGAAGAATTGTCGGCGATGAGCGATTTGATTCAGGAGGATATGAGCGGGATATCCGTAATTAAAATCTACGCTCAAGAAGAAAACGAACGCCGAGCTTTTGCCGATTGTAACGCAAAGTTGCTCTCAGCAAATTTGGAATTAGCAAAAACTAGAAACTTTCTTTTTCCGCTGCTGGGCGGTTTGGCAAGCATCAGTTTGTTAGTGCTGCTTTTTGTCGGTGGCGGAGCAATTGCTAAGGGCGACATTAGCATTGGTGACTTTGTGGCGTTGCTGATTTATGTCGAGCGTTTGGTGTTTCCGACGGCCCTGTTGGGTTTCACAATTACTGCTTACCAGCGCGGAGAAGTCAGTGTCGATCGCATCGAGTCAATTTTGACTGTGGAACCGCAAATTAAGGATACTGCATCGGCAGTGGACTTGCCAACTCCAGTAATCGGCGAAATTGTCGCCCGCAACTTGAATTACACCTATCCCGGTGCTAAAACGCGCGCGCTCAAAGATGTTAATTTTACCATAAAACCGGGCGAAACAGTGGCAATTGTTGGGGCGATCGGCTCGGGCAAATCAACCTTGGCTAATGCGCTGCCACGCTTGCTGGATATCGATCCTGGTGAGTTATTTGTAGACGGGCAGGATATTACCGAGGTGAAGTTGAGGGAGTTGCGCGGGGCGATCGCCTACGTGCCCCAAGAAAGCTTTCTGTTCGGTACTACCATCAAGAATAACATCCGCTACGGCAATCCTTTAGCGGAACAGCCGGAGATTGAATCAGCCGCCAAACAAGCGCAAATTCACCCCGAAATCCTCAACTTTCCGCAGCAGTACAAAACAGTTGTGGGCGAGCGCGGCATTACCTTATCCGGCGGACAAAGGCAGCGCACAGCACTAGCTAGAGCCTTGTTAGTTGACGCTCCCGTGCTAATTTTGGATGATGCGCTCTCCAGCGTTGACAATCAAACTGCTACCGATATTTTGCAGAACTTGGCAACCGGCACCGATCGCAAAACCGTAATTTTCATCTCGCACCAAATGTCCGCTGCTGCTAGTGCCGATCGCATTTTTGTCATGGAGAAAGGAGAAATAGTCCAAAGCGGCACTCACGCTGAATTGGTAGGGCAAACAGGGCTTTATCAGTATTTGTGGAACCAGCAAAAACTAGAGGACTTGCTGCATTGACTTGTGCGATCGCACAGGTTCGTAGTAAGGAATGCAAGTCCTTCCAATCGTCGGGAAATTGTTTATAGAAATTCTCCATGAAGCTGCACTAAAATATTAGAGACTCCAGGACTGTTAACTGGAATAAGATTGGTTCGCGCGCACGCGCGAACTTTTCTGGTAATTGACCGGACATGATATAGCAACTGCCACATCGGTGAGGAGATAAATAACTTCATGAATAGAGCCGATACCCGTACTGCATTAATGATTTGATTCCCGTTATGCAACTGTCAACTGTCCACTGTCAACTGTCAACTGCTATATTACCCGTATCTGCGGCTCAAACTCCTCTGGCCAATCTCAGATGGGTGAAATTTCTATTACTAACGGTAGAGCGATCGAAATGTGGAATCTCTGTCTTTAGATTTGAGTCATGGCTCGGTCATTAAGATAAGCTAAAAAGTAGGGAAAATAAACAGACATTTGAGGATATTTGGCTATGGACGGTCAAGACCCGGCTGACATCAAGATGGGTAACGTAGATGAAGAAGAAAGTTCCGTTGTCACGCACGGCACGGCCATTCTCGGGATCGATCCTGATGGAGGAGAGGCCTTACTCTTTAAAGATTTAAAAGTCACAAATTCCCAAGTAAAATTGATTGCCTACCTAGCGACAGATGGAAATTTAAATAAATCCATAGAACTAGGCGAACTCAAAGAAAATAGGGGTACAGTTAAAATTGCCATCCCCTTAGGGACGGATACTTCCCCTTACAATACCGTAGTCCTTCGCGACGAAAAGAGTAAAAAGAAAGTCGCAGTGATTGAATTGTAGAGCCGGAAGCGAGTAGGGATGGGATAACATCTCTACTCACCTATTAACAATTCACGCTCCATTCAGCTTTGCTTACTGTTTCTATACAAATAGGTACAATTATCCGATTTTTGCTGCATCTTATCCCCGCGAGAGATGAATAGTTTCTTGGTTACTCGGTTGAATGGAAGATAGTTTATATCGCCAGCTAAATATATCTAAAATTCCTGGAAAACAAGCCTCGTATTGGATTGATTGAACGGTTGGTAGGGGGTGATCTGCTGTGGAAAACGATATCTGTGTGGATGTCGCGATTGTGGCAGGAGGCATAATTGGAATTACGGCCGCCATCCTCATGTTCGATCGTAACGATATCCCACAATTGTATCCAGTGGAAACTGCACGCGATCGCCTCAATGAATTAATCGACACCATTTTTCAAACAGCACCCAATTTCCAACTCTTTGTCGCTTCAATTCCGCCGATTTGGCAACCGACATTCAATCAGCGAGTTTATAGAATACAATCAAAAGAGCCAGTAGTTAGTCAATCAAAAACGACACGCAGGTAAGCCAATCGCTTTCATCGATTTATACTCGATTCTCAGCCTTGAATATCTCCTAGATGGCGTTCATCCCAACACCGAAGGGATTTCGTAAAATTGCTCGCGCTCTTGAAGCTTGTCTGTCAGCGCACCTAAGTTAACGAATTGCTCATCGTAGATTCCACGCAGTCTAAAATCGTTGAGATCGCATCATAAAATATAGTTAAGGTTTTGGTTTTGATTTGGACTTATCCAGAGTCAAATCCCGCACTTCTGCAACTTGACTGACTTGAAAAATCAGAGTAAATTTTTGGCCCATTTCTTTTTCGACAAATCGCTCTAAAAGCTGCACTTGCTTGGGTGTCAAAGCTTCGCTGCTGCGAACAATCAAACGAACTTCCGGCGGCTTCGCCAACCAGTTAGTCTCGGTTTTAATCAATTCCACCCGTTGAAAAGTCATAGTTCGGTTGAGCAGCGCCCGCTTCAGACTGGCTTCGAGTTGCCCTTGCTCGATCAATTCCACAAAGCTCACGCCCAGAGGAATCACAAGTATAGCCGTCAATGCTAGAGTCCAAAAGAGGGCTTTGCGGGCGCGATCCAGGGGGGTGTAGCCGGCAATTAAAGAGGCCAGCATACAGGAGAGAGTAATGCCCAGCAAATTAGTGATATAGAGGAGGCTTGCTCCCAAACTGAGCGACCAATTACCTTGAGATAAGCCTAAACCTATAACACAAATTGGCGGCATGAGAGCCACGGCGATCGCAGTTCCCGCCAGAGTAGGAGCAACTTTCGGCTGAACTTTGGCATAGCCGCCGATTCCCCCAGCGGCGATCGCAATTCCTAAGTCTAGCAATGTAGGTTTAGAACGAGCTAGAACTTCGCTCCCAAAGTCTGGAAGCTGTACCAAAGCACCCAGGAAACAAGCTAAAAAAATTGCTAGCAACGTCCCGACTGTTAATGCAATTAAACCTTTGCGGAAGAGCTGAACGTTACCTTCTACCGCTCCAAATGCTAACCCTCGAATTGGCAGCATCAGAGGCGCAATGATCATAGCACCGATGATGACGGCCGCACTGTTGGCAAGCAGTCCGAAGGTGGCAATTACACAGGAGCCTAGAATTAAGACAAGATAGTTAATATCTAGGGTTGATTCTTCCAACAAGTCAACTCGTATTTGGTTTAAATGCTGTGGAGCGAGTCTGCTCCTGGTGAAATATTTAAGACGATCTCGAATATTGTTGAGCAAAATCATCTCCTTAAATTCGCAACAAAGACTTCTACCATTTTAGATTTTACAATGACTGATGACTATCCGGGTTGCGATCGCGGGTATGCGGTTGGTTTTTTTGGGGAAACTGGTATTAATCCCAGCCAGCAAGTTTTGAAGGATGTCCCAAAACCCAAAACTTGCTGACCGCGCCACGAATAGCCAGCAGTTGCATCAAATCCCGTGCGTTGAATGACCCGATCGCGATGAATGACGCGATCGACAATAATTGATTTATAATCAAGATATATACTCCACCCAAATAATCCCAAATCATGCTCGCAGAAGCAAACGCCACACTCTGGCCTAGTCTAATAACTGTTTCAGCATTAATTCTCTACTTCGTTGTTACCATCAACGTCGGCAGAGCTAGATTCAAATACAAAATTTCTCCCCCGCAGATGACAGGAAACCCAGACTTTGAGCGAGTAGTGCGAGTCCAGCAAAATACCTTAGAGCAAATGATTCTATTTTTGCCCTCGCTGTGGCTGTTTTCGCAATTTGTCAGCCCAATTTGGGCCGCCGGTATCGGCGCAGTTTGGATAGTTGGACGCATTTTGTTTGCTTGGGGATACTATCAAGCGGCCGAAAAACGAGCCGCAGGATTTGGCATTAGTACCTTAGCTACTTTAACTTTGCTGGGCGGTTCCTTAATTGGCACAATCATGTCGCTGCTGAAGATTTAACAGCTATAATTTATATTAGTAGGGTGCACCGCCTGCACCTTTTTAGGTAAATATAACTCTTTCAAGAACGTTCAGGATTAAATATGTCAGAAACCAAAAAACCAGTATTTCAAATTAACCAGCAACTCTTTCAGCAGCTTACCGAGTGGCAAGAAAAACTCGCACTAGAAGATGAATTAGCAAGCGAGTCAGAAGATGAGAAACCAACTGAGGTAAAAAGTCCTCCCGACAGTTATGAACAGCATTCTCAAACAGATAATTCCTAGCGTGTGGCTAGCAGCATCCTTGGCATTTCCGGCTGCTGTCTCGGCTCAATCGCTGACACCGAGCCAAATTGGGCAAATCAATAGCGGTTTGTTTCGTTCTAACTCTCAAGATTTCTTTGAGCAAGGAAATCGCCAACTGGAAAGGGAAATCGCAGCTTTGTTACGCAAAACAGTCGCTTCCGAAGGTAAGATTTTGGAGATTGATGAAAAATTGCTCTCTCAGCTTTGCCGCGAAGATTTTCAAATACCCTCGCGGTATTCTGATACAATCAGTGCTGCTGATGTTTCTAGTTTTAATGCAAAACTGAAAGAGGTTTGCAGGGAAAATTAAAATCGAAGTGAGAAAAAAATTAAAGTTTTAGCGTTAATGGATAAAGAAGCACTGACCAAATTGAAACTAGCCATGCTGGAAGCGAAAACTGTGGCTCAGTTGGCTGCCATCATTATTGATTACACCCATGAGGAAATGATGTTAGTTTTTCGTGAGCTAGAATGGGAACAGCAGGCGAGAATTAAGGATATTTGGAAAAGTATTTGAGGGCTGGCACATCTATAAAGTCGCAGGTTCCCGCACCGGACACGGCATTGTCTATTGGTGTCAACTTAAGGTCAAACACAGTCATAGATCAATACGCTTGGGTTAATGCTATTTGTCATTGCGCTACGGGAGAGTAATCGCAGAGACTAGGTTACTTCTCAATCTTTGTGAGATGCGCGCTGAGCAATTACCTTGTCAACCCAAGGGTATTGTTTTATACTGATGAACCCTCGCTACTGCTTTCTATGTAGCGACGCAAAACCGAGTTGATTAAAGCTCTATGTTCTCCGGTTTGATCTTGGAACCACTTCAAAACATCTGGATCAATTTGAACTAATCGCTGTGCTTGAGGCGCAGGAATTCTTAAAGTAGCGTGTTCAAAAAACTCTGTCGTCAATGGTGGAATGTCAGAGTAATCAATCCCTTCATCTTCCATCTTCTCCAATGCTTCCCAATTAGTACGAGAGGTATTGCTCAAGTTTTTGGCGCTCATATCGATTTGCCCTTCGTGCTGAAACGATCCGAATCTGGTCATTCTGTCGTTCTGTCCAAACAACAACCGCGATGCCGTTACCGAGGAAACCGATACCGAACCAACGGTCTTCGCCGTAATCAAAACGATTGTCTAGCTCAATTAGCATTGGACTATCAAACATCTTAGGGACATCTACGAAATCAATGTCATGTTTGCGAATATTATCTAGATTCTTCGCTTCATTCCACTCAAACTGCATGAAAATCTGGCAGTGCTAATTAGGCTGCCTTTATTATAGCCCAATATGCTTGGTTCAACAAGTGTAGGGGGTAGGCACGGGACACTACCCCCTACAAAAGCCTGATTTTTGTCAGGGATAATCTATATCTAGCCCTACTTTTCAGCTAGCGATTCGAGACACAATTGACGGAAATGATCGCCCCGCTGCTCGAAGCTTTGGTATTGATCGAAGCTGGCGCAAGCTGGCGAAAGCAG
>JANYGO010000352.1 GCA_025362325.1 Cyanobacteriota bacterium
AGATTATTTGAATCCATTGAAAAACTAGAATCACTGTTAAATAAACTTTTAAATGAAGGAGGATTAATTATGAAATGGAACCGAAAAATAAAAAATAAAGGGAACTTAGTTAATGCAGTTTAGATGTTGAACAGCTTAGCAGAAATCAATTCTGTGCACGCTAAGTATCCTAATCCTACACCGTAATCTTAATTAGTAGGTTGGGTTAAGATAGCTAAACCCAACCTGCCTCTTGTTTTATATAGCGTTTACTCAAGTTTACTAAAGAAACGGACGATCGCCTCGATCGCCTATCCCAAGACCAAGACTAACCCCAGTATAACCGCTGGCCCGATCACACTTGAACGGCAAAATCCAACCGGGGCGATCGCCCGCCAGCTTGTATCATCCGTCATTTGCCGCCCATGATTACTTGAAAATGTGTCGTACTATTGATTAGATTCCGGGCGTTTCTGGCGCTTATTCTGGATAAACTGTTCCAAATCCGCGATCGCATCTTCAAAATCCGACAAATTAATTTTCGCAGGTTTAGCCTTCTTCGGCGGACTCGAAGGCTGACTCGCAGACTTAGCTTGAGGAGGCGGAGACGGAGGCTGCGCCGCTTCAGCGTTGGCAGTTTCTATATAATCAAACAATTCATCCAGGGACTGAAAAAAAGATTGAGCCGAGGCCCGGCGTGAATCTTTCAAATCATCGTCATCCATAATAAGCAACTCCATAGACTCTAAAACTTGCCGAGAAACTCCGCCCGCCGGCGCGTACAGATATTTAGACATCAAAACCCCAATCAGCTAAAACCCTTGATAATTCTCACTTTTATCCTCTTGCCAGATCCCCCTCGCATCCCCCGAAAGCAAGGGGGACTTTGACCGCCTCTTGTTCCTCCCTTAAGAAGGGGGGCTAGGGGGATCTGGCTTAAGAAGGGAAGTAGGGGTTGACTTCGATCGCCTCTTGTTCCCCCCTTCTTCAGGGGCTGCGAGGGCGATCGGGACTATAGAATTAAACACTAAACCCGCACTGCATTTGACGTGATTGTTGACATCAATCGGCATTGTCAGCCCTCAAACTGTATCTAACTTTACCCGCCCAGTCAGTGATTTGAAACTTGGGGCGCACCGATATCGAAATCAATGACCCTAAAAAAATCTCAGTTACTGTCTAATTAACCCTAGTCTAGTCGAGAATAAGGACACAGGACTTATGCAACTATTACCGCTGTTCAAAGGTTGCGATCGCAACCTACAAGCTTAAAATGACGAACAGACGGTGTTTTTTGCTTGAGTTCTAAGATTTCAAAGGCATTAGGAGATTTTAAGGTGACTCAGGGATTTGATTACGATTTAGCAATTATCGGCGCTGGCGTGGGCGGACACGGCGCGGCCATACACGCGGTTAGCTGCGGGCTGAAAGTGGCAATTATCGAAGCGGGCGATATGGGCGGAACTTGCGTCAACCGCGGCTGCATTCCCTCCAAGGCGCTGTTGGCTGCTTCCGGGCGGGTGCGGGATTTGCGGAATGCCCACCACCTCAAGATGCTGGGTATTCAGTTGGGAAGTGTGGATTTCGATCGCGGGGCGATCGCAAATCACGCTAACACAATCGTTAGCAAACTTCGCGGCGACTTAACCAACAGCCTCAAACGTTTAAACGTCGATGTCATCCAAGGTTGGGGCAAAATTGCCGCCGCTCAAAAAATTACCATCGAAACCGATAAAGGCGAGAAAACTATTACCGCCAAGGATATTATTCTCGCTCCCGGTTCAATTCCCTTTGTCCCCCCAGGGATAGAAATTGACGGCAAAACTGTATTTACCAGCGATGATGCTGTCAGATTGGAATCATTACCAAAGTGGATCGCAATTATTGGTAGCGGTTACATCGGTTTAGAGTTTTCGGATATTTACACAGCATTAGGCTGCGAAATTACGATGATTGAAGCTCTCGATCAATTGATGCCGACTTTTGACCCGGATATTGCTAAATTGGCCGAACGAGTGTTAATTACACCCCGCGATATTGAAACAAAAGTGGGATTGTTGGCTAAGAAGATTATTCCCGGTTCCCCGGTAATTATTGAATTAGCTGATTTCAAAACGAAGGAAGTTGTCGAAGTTTTGGAGGTTGACGCTTGTTTGGTAGCAACTGGGCGAGTTCCGGTGAGCAAGAATTTGGGGTTAGAAACTCTTGGCGTGGAAACGATGCGCGGTTATATCCCCGTTAACGATAAGATGCAGGTTTTGGTGGCGGGAGAACCGATCGCGAATTTGTGGGCGATCGGCGATGTTAATGGCAAGATGATGTTAGCGCATTCTGCGTCTGCTCAGGGAATTGCCGCGGTGGAAAATATTTGCGGGCGAGCTCGCGAAGTTGACTATTTGAGTATCCCGGCGGCGGCGTTTACTCACCCGGAAATTAGCTATGTGGGAATGACTGAACCTGCGGCGAAGGAGTTAGGAAAAACTGAAGGGTTTGAGGTCGGTTCTGTCAAGAGTTATTTTAAGGGAAATTCTAAGGCTATTGCGGAGGGTGAAACCGACGGTATGGCGAAGGTGATTTACCGGAAAGATACTGGGGAATTGTTGGGAGTTCACATTTTTGGTTTGCACGCTTCGGATTTGATTCAGGAGGCGGCAAATGCGATCGCCCAGCGCGATTCTGTGAACTCTTTAGCATTCCGCGTGCACACTCACCCGACGCTTTCGGAAGTGTTGGATGAGGCTTTCAAACGGGCGGCTGGGGCGGCGGGCGGTCATTAATTTGTAGGCGGTGTTCTTGTTTGACAGGACTTATGCACTGTGCCCAAAGAAACCGGGTTTTTTAGCTAATCTGCGGGTTAGAACGAAATATTTTCGCAAAAAACCCGGTTTCTAGCCCCGCGCGTCCAGGACTATTTTAGATACCCGATTTTTTCAAGAAGTCTGGTATCTGAGGTATCCTATTTTATAATGGCGGTAAAATGCCGATCGCATTTTGGGCTAATTCGAGAAATTGCTCGCCACAGTTAATTTGCTCCGCCGCTTGCTCGACAGTCACAGTATCAAGTCCGCCGTAATCCCCGCTATTTCGCAAGTCTTGAGCATCGATTAAAAACCTGTGAAACTCAACAGGAACTCTTCCTGTACGGGCAAATTCTCGGCCGAAAGCTCCAATCACTGCGGCATGACTAGAAAATGACATTCCTTCACCATCTAAAAATGCCTCAGCAATGTAAAACATGGCATAATAAGCGCGGGATGCTGCATAGTCTGGGAAACCATTACTTAGCAATAGCTTTGCAGCCGATAGACTTTGACGAGCTTTCAGAAGTAAGTCTAATTGTTCGGGTTTCATAAAGCTATTCCCTCTTTGCGAATGTTCCTCAACAAAGGCCCGTTGTAGTGTAGGAATCGCTGTTCGTCCATAAACAGACAGCTAATCACTTCATCATTTTGGAGCGACAAATCGGCTCGAATGTGGCTGGTTCTTTTAATTTCTTCGCCTGGGTTTACTTGTCCTTTGAGGACGACTAAAATATCAATGTCAGAGTCTGGCCGTGCATCGCCTCGCGCTTGGGAACCGTAGAGTACCATTGTGACAAGGCGGCTGTCGTAGAGTTGCTCGAAGTGCGATCGAAGTTGCATCAGTATGTTCTTAAGTTTATCGTTAATGTTCATATTTTTTGTTGTAAATGATTGGAGGTCGATATATCCTCTGTGCTAAAATTGCTGTATAGGAACAGGATTAAGCATAAACCAGGTGCGAGGTGATTTCAATTCAAGATTGGACATTTCCAGAAGCAGCCAGCCAGAAAATACCCGAATCCTGGGGCGATGCACAGCCAAATAAAAAGAAACCGGGTTGGCGGTGGCGAGATCCAGCAAATCAGGGAAATGGCGTGAGGATTGACAAAGGGGATGCAGATAGCAGTTTTCCTTCTCAGCAGGTAGACCACGTTATTCTTAGAAAAGACGGTCAAGTTATCGGTAAAAATGGTCAACCGATCGCAGGTAGCATCAAAAATAATCCCACAGAAGCTCACATCCCTTTAGATGAATGGTTGCAGTGGTCAACCTGGTACGCACCTTAGTAAAGGAGAAAGTTGTATGGTAAAGTATCCGAAAATGAGAGAGGAGTTATTAGAAACTCTCCGAAGTTTGGCAGATATAGAATATCAACATAAAGTTTGGCTAGAAAACGATTATCCTCCTGGGATTGAGTGCGACAGTTTTGATGAGGCGGTTCATTTTATTTACGACGATACAGTATTGGCAGAAAACCCTGATGCGGCGATCGGAGTAATTATTGAAAATGAAAAAGAAGCCCGTTTGATAGCAGCAGTTTGTCAGGCTATAGACTTAGTATTTCAGGCGTTGGGGACAGAAGCTTCTGATGAGGAGTATATTAAATCTTCTGAGTGGGCAATGGTAGTTGAGGCTGCATTGAAAGCTTTGCAGGTGATGGAAGTTCGATCGCAGACAGCGGTTAATGTTTAGGTGAAAGTGCGATCGCACTTTAGGGGCGCAAAGGAGGCTCACCTGTTTTATGTCCGGGTGTCTGTGATGGACGATCGGAAATAGGTAGTTTCTGAGCAAAAGTTAAGAATGCCAGTAAACTCATTATCCCAGCGATGAATGCTAGAACTATAGCCATTCTGCCAGTAGTTATGCTAGCAATAGGAGTTCTTTGAGATGATGGTAGTTGTTTATTCAGTGTAGCCAGTCGCTGCAACAAAACTTGCGTATCTTTCGGCCTGTCTTTCGGAAAATAACCCATTAAATCGTCAATCAAATCTGCTAATGGCTGCGATGTTTTAGTAGCAAGATTCCGCCAAATCAACTTACCAGAGCGCGTATCTTCCTGCAAATCTCTCGGTTGTTGAGCCGTTAACAAAAAAACAAAAGTCCTCCCCAGAGCAAAAAAATCAGAACGCGGTTCAGCTCGACCCTTTTTTTGTTCATCTGAAGTGTAGCCCGATGAAGAAATTCTCGTCACCTCTCCATTTGTTCTCTGGATAGTTTCTGTAACTTCCCGTACCGCCCCAAAATCAATTAACACTAATTTTCCATTGGGACGACGCATGATATTCGCTGGCTTGATATCGCGGTGAAAATAATTTTGATTGTGAACGAGATTCAAAATTTCTGTTAATTGTGTCAGCCAGTCAATCGCTTGTTCCGAAGTTATAGGCTGATAGTTCTGAATTTCCAGCCACTGGTGCAAATCCTGACCTTCAATTTTCTCCATTACCAGACAGTGCAACGAGCTGCTGCTATGGTTAGGCTTGAAAGTAAAATAGCCGTCAGGTTCTACTTTAGGAAGTCCCGGATGCTTCAGTCGCTGCAAAACATTAGCTTCTTTCTGAAACAGTTCTACCCCTTTGGGTTCGGTGTAGGTAAGGACTTTTAAAACTTTCCGAGTCCCGTCTCTATCTCTAACTTCATAAGTTCTGCCAAACCCTCCTGCTCCCAAATACTGAATTACTCGATAGCGATCGTCTATTAACAACTTTGAGCCGCAGTTTTGACAAAAGTTGAGAGTCTGAGGATTTTCTGAATGCTGGCAGTTGGGATTGATGCAGGAACCAAGACCGCCTGTTGACCCCGACTTTACTAGAGGCGCAGATAGATTACCAAGCACGTTTAGCTGCGACTGCTGTGGCTGCGACAAAAAGGAATTAACACTCGCTGCTGATTGATTTTCCAGCGCTTTTAGCTGCGACGGCTGCGGCTGAGGCGAAGAGGAGTTAACACCACTTACTGGTAGCTGTTTCAGAGATTCACGGCAATGTATGCAAAAATTATTTTCTGCTGGATTTTCATGACCCTTACTACACCGTAAAATAGAAATTTTATGCCTTGTTTGTTGCTGTGGCTGAGACTCAAAGGAATGGGTAACAGGTGATGGAGGTTGTTGTCGCGACTGAGATGAATGTATGTTAGTCGCTGGTGCTTGCCGTTGCTCTAACTCAGATGAATTGTTGCCTGGTGCGGGTAGTTCCTGCTCCTCCTGGGGGGATGGAATAATGATCGTATGTGATGGGTGATTTGGCTGTTCTTGAGATGGATTCACGATCGCACTTGGCAACCATAATATTGAATTCTGATTGCCTGTTTGAGACTTTTCAGCCCTCCGACTTTGTACACCCCCAAGCGCTTGCCAAGTCAAAGGTGCTTCTGCTGGATTCTGAAAACTCACTGGCAAGAAAGTTACACCGGGAAATCTATTTTCCAGACGGTTGAGCTTTTCCCGTGCCTTCCGCACTGCAAGGCTGACAGAATTTCCAGCCACAAATGCTTCCAAAAAACGCTGCAAAAACTTCTGTGCTACCTCATCCGGCACAATTTCTCGCATAACGATGACATTTGGAACTCCTAAATTGCTAAGTTGCTGTGCTATTCCTAACCCATCGCATGAATTGAAAATTGCTAACTGCAAACCATGCTTTACCGCACCTGCAATATCATGTTTCAAATGATCGATCGTTATACTCTCATCATGATTGAGTTCAATCACGCCTCTAGCCGCATCATCTTCACTGCTGCTATGGCCAGCAAAGAAAAATATCTGCGGACTTTGCTTCTCAATCTGTTCACCTAACTCCTCGCAAGTCGGCTCATCTAAACGAATAATTTCACCATTGGAATTTCTAGACAAAAAGTTTTGCAGCGATTCCCAGTCTTTCTCAGTCTTAATTATGGTGGTATTGCCGATCGTTTCTTTCTTGCCAAAAACTGCTAATACTTTAACTCTTTCTCTAGGAATAGGTGGTTGTTTTCGCACGGGCAGAAATAAACTAGCCGAGGCTTTAGCACAGTTTTTTCGATTAAAAATATCCCAGCTATGCCAAGGCAACCGCTGTAAATTTGGGTTTTCTGTTTTAAATATAAATCTAATTTCTTCTCGTGGATCGGTGAGTTCGGATAATAACTCGTCTCTGATAAGGTACATCTGATGAGAGTTGAGCCATTTATTAATACTGGACTCCAACTTTCGGGTGTGTGTTTCTATTTCCTTGATACCAGGGTTAGGACTTACAGCGGATTCCAGGTTTATGCAGTACAGTAGCAGCAGTTTGTAAACCAGTTTTTAAAGTGCTTAATATTAACTAAATCAAGCGCAGTAGCTAGTAAAACGTCAACCATCTTGGTAGTAGTGGGCGAAAACTTACGT
>JANYGO010000358.1 GCA_025362325.1 Cyanobacteriota bacterium
TTAATGAAAGAGTCTAAACAATCTATTTCTTTTTCCCTATCTTTTTGTGGCAGTTGTAAATTATTCATGTTTTTGTTGTGACAATCAAGTATTGCATATAATTGTATCATAGTCTTGATAATGATTTAGGATTGCTATACATGAGTTGTTTTTGGATCGCTAAGCTAAAACTATTCCAGATGTGCGATCCTCTTCGTTGGCGTAGCCCCCGTAGGGGCGGGCTTCGCTAACGCGCACCTCCAGCTTCTTCAAGGTCGAATGAACAGCGATTCGCTAGCGCCGTATTGGTCAGTACCTTTAAGAATCTACTTCTTAAGTAACAGTCAAAATCTAGTTCTTAGGCAGTAGACTTTCTGAGAAGTATATAGTTAACCTAGTAAATGTAGCAGTAATACCCAAGGATATCTATGACTGATAATAAGCAGCCTTTTAACCAGCCTGAAGCCAATCCTGACTTCCAGGAAAAGAATGTTGACAATAGCGAGAACCAGCAGCTTCAGGCTCAGACTAACGAAAATGCAGAATCACAGGAAGATCAATCATCAGGCTCAGGCCTTGGTGCGAGGATAGCTGGAGCAGCAGTCGGTGGTATACTGGGTGCTCGTTCTGGAGGCATTCTTGGTGCTGTAGCAGGCTCAGTTGCTGGCGCTATGATTGGTAAAGGTACTGCTGATACTGTTAACCGTGCTGTAGATAATTTAGGGGATGCCGCACACACTGTAGCAGACGGTATTAAACACACTATAGAAGAGCTAGAGACAGTAGCAAAGGAAACTGCTGAGGAAGTTAAACCATCTATCAAAGCTACAGCAGAAGCAGTCAAGGAGACTGTTGAGGAAACTAAGCCTTCGATTAAAAGTATAGCCGAATCTGTCGATCAGACAGTGAAGGAAGCCAAGCCTTCTGTAGTAAATGCAGTCAAGAGCGCATCCGAGGAAGTTAAACCTACGATTAGAGAAGTAAAAGATTCAGTAAAGCAGACAGTCGAAGGTGTCAAGCCTTCTATACAAAGTGCAGCGAACTCTATTAAGAACACTGCCGATGAAGTTAAGCCTTCTGCCAAAGCTGTAGCTCAGGAAATTGAGGGTGCCACTAAGGATCTTAGATCGACTGTAAAAGATACAGCGAAGGCAGTGGAGCCATCTATAAAAAGTGCAACCGAATCGCTTCAGTCATCTGGCAAGAGTGCAGCGGAATCAATCAAGTCATCTGCTAAAAGCGCAGCCGAATCTGCTAAAGGTGCAGCGCATGATGTTAAGTCATCTGCTAAAAGCGCAGCCGAATCTGCTAAAGGTGCAGCGCAGGATGTTAAGCAGGATGTTAAGTCATCTGCCCAAAATGCAGCCGAATCTGCTAAAGGTGCAGCGCATGATGTTAAGTCATCTGCCCAAAATGCAGCCGCATCCGCCGCAGAGGGAAATAAGGATAGCGATATTCACATCTCCGGCAGTCCTGAACTCAAGGACAAAGTGGTCATTCATGACAAGAGAATCATTAAGGACTAGGTAAAATAAGGACTTAACTCCAGCTTTTTAAAGCTAGCACTAAGAGAGTTTAACAGAGAGTGGATCTGAGAAAAGAGTCCACTCTTTTTTTTGTAGGAGGACGGCGATCGCCTAGGGTTTAACGAACAGTCTATTTATTGAGGAACTCTCCCCCTGAATAAGGAGAGATTCCGTTCATAGTTCATAATAGCTTGTAGCCATTTGTCGTAACTGCTCACCGCAACTTTATTGCGGTGAGCAGTTACACTTTAACTCAGAGCGCGCCACTTAATATTTCCTTAGATAATTATGAATTTTTCCACCGACTTACTTAGAGTGAAACTTTGTTTGGCGCTAAAATTGTTAAGGCTTTGATTGTTGTGGCTCTTGGGGGCGAAGATACGGAAATATTTGTGTTGGACGCGAACAATTGCTCGACTACTGGCATAAGTGTTAAAACGGCTAAAGTTTTTTGTAGAAAAAGCTGCTTGATAAATCGAGAAATAGTTAGGGTCAAGCTGAGGTTGCCAGTTCAACCCCTCACTATTTAATAGCTAATTTGCAAAGTCACAGAAGCATCTACCTCCTGTTCCCCTCCCACCACCGGCGTTGTAGCAAAACTAGCACTGCGAGCCTCCAACTTCTGGTACACAGGAGCCGGCGCGCTCGCACCGTTGACTTGAATTCCGAGAATCTCTCCCCGCTTGAGGTTTAGGGCGCTCAGGACTGCATCTGCTTGCGCTTGAGCATCTTGAGTTGCTTTTTTGAGTGCTTGTTTTTGAGCTTGTTCGATCGCACTTTCGGCGGCTACAAAGCTCACACCTTGAATTCGTGTTGCTCCGGCGCTCACCGCATCGTCGAGCAAAGTGCCGGCAGATTGAGTATTGATGCGAAAACTGACGGTATTTGTAGCAGTATACCCTATTATCCGCTGCTGATTGTTTTCGTTGCTATAATTCGGGTTGAGAGTGATCCCTGCTGTTTCGAGTTTTTCCACTTGGCGCGATCGCAGCAACTCTACCACAGCGGACGATCGTCTCGCCGCTTCCTGCTGCACCGCAGCCGCCGTTTTCCCCTGTACCTCAACCCCCAAACGCACTTGCGTTTGAGTTGTCGGAATCGCTTCAATACCCCGCCCAGTCACAGTCAGCGTTCTGATCCGCTGTTCTTGAGCCACCGCCGGATCTAATCTCACAAAACTCACGAGAGTTAACGTTAAACATAACGCTGTTAGCAGACTACGGAAATTGATTCTAGTACCGCGTTGCAAATTTGAATTCATAAACTCGATTCTTCTCACATACAACAGATGCTATACTTTACCTTCGCACTGGAATTGCTAAATATTCAGCCTGTTACATTTTTAGCAACTAAAATTTTTAGTCATGTGTCATTAGTTTTTATATGCAATCCTTAAAACAAGCTGCCCGCCAACTAAAAAAAGAGACTTACGCTGTTTATTTAGCCAGTATAGACCAGAGAGTACCTTGGTATGCGAGAGTTTTAGCGGGTGTTACGGTTGCGTATGCCTTTAGCCCGATCGACCTAATTCCTGACTTCATCCCAATTCTCGGCTACTTGGACGATTTGATAATTGTACCCTTGGGGATTTGGCTGGTACTCAAGATGATTCCACCACAGGTTTTAGCCGAGTGTCGGGAAAAAGCAGCCGCAGAAATAGAGCGAGGAAAACCGATAAATCGGGCCACCACTGCTGTAATTATTGCTATTTGGATCGGCTTGGGAATATTAACAGCTATTTTGCTCAAACAAATATTGAAACGTTAGAATACCCGGCGGTTGAAACCGCGGCTACACAGACAAAACCTGCCTCCGCAGGTTGAAGAATAGGCGTTGAAAATTACGTTTTACGTAATTTTCTTCAGTCCGCGGAGGCGGACATCGTTTGTGTAGACGCGGTTTCAACCGCCGTCTTATCTGATATTATATTATATAGCGATCGCACCCAACCTTAAAAAAACTCCCCGTATCCGATACTAAGTATTATTTATCCCTTAAAAAAATCCAACAACTAACATTTCAGCTATGACTCAAACTACCGATCACCTCAGCCACCTCAACCCATCCCAGCGCCAAGCAGTCGTCCATTACAACGGGCCGCTGTTAGTAGTAGCGGGCGCTGGTTCGGGAAAAACCAGAGCTCTAACTTACCGCGTAGCTAACTTAGTTCGCACCAACCGAGTTGATCCCGAAAATATTCTGGCGGTGACATTTACGAATAAAGCCGCTAGGGAGATGAAAGAAAGAATTGAGAAATTGCTGGCTACTCAGCAAGCTGAAGCGGAATATGGGAAACCTTTGGCAGATTTAGCGCCGGATGTGCAAACCAAATTGCGATCGCAAATTTACCAGAGAATTACCAAACAGATTTGGATGGGAACCTTCCACTCTCTGTGCGGCCGGATTCTCCGCTACGATATTGAGAAATATCAAGACGAAAAAGGCCGCCAATGGAAGAAGAATTTTTCGATTTTTGACGAGTCAGATGCTCAAACTGTCGTCAAACAAATTGTTACCAAAGTCCTCAACCTTGATGATAAGAAATTTGACCCGCGCAAAGTGCGCTACGTCATCAGTAACGCTAAAAATAAAGGTTGGTCGCCTCAAGAATTCCTCGCCGCCGAACCGGATTACAGAGGGCGCGTAATTGCCGATGTTTACAGCCGCTACCAAGATGCTTTAGCCGCCAACAACGGCTTAGATTTTGACGATTTGATTCTGGTTCCGGTTAAGCTTTTGCGCCAAAATGAGCAAGTTTTAAATTACTGGCATAAAAAGTTTTGCCATATTTTAGTTGACGAATACCAAGATACCAACCGCACTCAATACGATTTAATTCGGATGTTGGTGACAAATAACAGCGACCCGAAAAACTTCGACAAATGGCAAAATCGCTCGATTTTTGTCGTGGGAGATGTGGATCAATCAATTTACAGCTTTCGGATGGCAGATTATACCATCTTGCTGGAATTTCAAGAGGATTTCGGCGATGGTTTGTCGGACGAAAAAACTCAGACGATGGTAAAACTAGAGGAGAATTATCGATCGCGCGAAAACATCCTGCAAGTCGCCAACCACTTGATCGAACACAATACCGAACGCATCGAGAAAGTTCTGCGCCCGACTCGCGAACCCGGAGCTCCGGTTGTGGTATGGCGGGCCGACAACGAAATAGAAGAAGCGCAATTTGTAGCGGGTCAAATTCAAACGCTGAAGCGCCAAAATTCCGAATACGAACACGGGAGTAACTTTGCGATCCTGTACCGCACCAACGCTCAATCTCGCTCCTTTGAAGAAGCGTTAATGTACTTGGATATTGCTTACAATATTGTCGGCGGCCTCAAGTTTTACGATCGCAAAGAAATCAAAGATATTCTCGCATACCTGCGGACGATCGCCAATCCCGACGATAGCGTCAGCCTCAAACGCATCATCAACACTCCCCGCCGCGGCATTGGCGATACGACATTTGGTAAAATCGAAGATGCTGCAACTCAATTAGGTATTCCGCTGTGGGAAATTCTCAGCGACGAATCTTCTGTCAATACTCTAGCAGGGCGATCGGCAAAAGCTATCATTAAGTTTGCCGCCATGATTGGTAATTGGCAACAAAAACTTGAAACCACGCCCGCATCGCAAATTGTCCAAGGAATTATCGAAGATTCTGGTTACATTGACGATTTGAAAAACCAAGGAACCGAAGAAGCAGAAAATCGCATCGAAAACGTTCGAGAATTGTACAACGCGGTGATCCAATTTGAAGAACAAAACGAAGAACCGACGCTGACATCATTTTTAGCAAAAGCATCTTTAGCATCCGATTTAGATGACTTGAAAGAAGACGATTCCCGCGTGTCGCTGATGACGCTGCACTCGGCAAAAGGGTTAGAATTCCCGGTAGTATTTTTAGTCGGAATGGAACAGGGTTTATTTCCCAATTTCCGCAGTTTGGATGACCCGAAAGCAGTTGAAGAAGAACGCCGTTTGTGCTATGTCGGCATCACTCGCGCCCAAGAATTGCTATTTCTCACCCACACTCGCGAACGCCGCCTCTGGGGAGGATATCGCGAACACTGCACGCCTTCGCTATTCTTGGGCGAATTACCGACACATTTGCTAGCTGGAAGTGCGAAGAAAGGTAAGACGGCCAAAACTGCTGCATCCCAGGGAAAAACTAATAATTCAGCATCCAATTCTGGGAGTTCTCCATCAGAATGGAAAACTGGCGAACGAGTTTTTCATCATGCTTTTGGAGTTGGAGAAATTACCCACATTTTGGGAGTGGGTGATAAAACTAATCTGGCAATTCAATTTAAAGGTTTGGGCCGCAAAATCATCGATCCGAGAACTGCTAAGTTGCAGCGAGTGTGATAGCTTGGTTTGTAGTGGGGACTTTAGTCCTCATCTATCAAAGGACTAAAGTGCTCACTACAAACCTTAGTTTGTGTAGGCGCAGTTTCAAGCGTCATCTGATTTTGGGCTGGGAGACAAACCGGCTTGAAAAATCTGTTCAGCAGTCAAGTTCAACTCGGGAAAAGCCAGTGACTCAACTCGTGAATCGCCCCGAAACTGCTTAGCCTGATACTCCCCATCCACCAATTGATAAACCGAGAGAGTTGGTTGTTTGGGATTACCAATGAATTGGCGGCCGCCTAAACCGAGATAGTCTACAATCCAGTATTCAGGGATGCCCATTTCCTCATAGTCGGAAGCTTTCAAAAAATAATCATCTCGCCAGTTCGTACTGACAACTTCTACAGCCAGTCGCACCGAACTACCCATTGTGATGATGGATTCTTTTTTCCAACGCGGTTCGTTTGTGAGTGCAGACTGGTCTAGAATAATTACATCCGGCTGGTATCCTGACTCGTTGCGGACGGGTTTAAGTAAGCAGTCACCGGGAATGGAGTAGGGTAATTCACGACTGTCAATTTGAACTCCTAGTTTTAAGCCGATGAAACCTGTAACGTTAGAATGGTCGCCAGTTCCTAAAGGCATTTCTAGAATAACTCCGTTGCGTAGTTCATAGCGGTGGACAGAATTCTCTGGATACCAGGTAACGAACTCGTCAAACGTGACTGTTTTGGCTATTGTTTGGGTTTGGATCACGATTTCTCCTTTGTTAAACTCCATTCGATCGCATATTAAAATTTTTAGTGTGGATGGTACGCGATAATTAGCATTATATCCCGATCGCACTTAAAACTATCTGCGTTCATCCGTGTTTATCTGCCCTAAATCTGCGGTCAATCCGATCGCACTTCGCATCGCCAAAAGGGCCACTCCATAAGCAGCCGCAGTCTGAACAGGAGTTTCCACCGGCACTTTCAAATAACGCTTTCTGATCGCACTCCAAACCGAATTTTGGGCGCCACCGCCAGCAGTATAAACCTTTGTCAAAGGAGTCGCACCCAATTCTTGCAATAATTGATATCCCCGCGCTTCAATCCGCGCTATGCTTTCTAGCAAACCGTGCAGAAATTCCACTGAATCAGTGGGACGCGGTTCGAGTCGGGGCGGCAAATTCGGGTCATTAATCGGAAAGCGATCGCCCTTTTGCAACAATGGGTAATAATCCAGCAAACTCTCTTGCTCTGGATCGATTTGCGTGCTATAATTATCTAACTCAGCATCAGTAAAAAAGTGTCGCAGCACCGCACCTCCGGTATTAGAAGCGCCTCCAACTAACCACAAATCACCTAATTTGTGACTGTAAATCCCGTATCTCGAATCATCTACGCGGGTATGACTTAACAATTTGACGGCTAAAGTTGAACCGAGAGAAGTTACTGCTTCCCCCGGTGAATTGATACCGCTTGCTAGAAATGCTGCAATGCTATCGGTTGTGCCAGCACAAATTATACAATCTGGGGGAAATCCGAAGCGATCGCCCAATTCGACTGTAACTTTCCCCACAGGCGTGCCCGGTGCGACAACTTGCGGCAATTTAGGCGTTACAGCGCCGGCAATTCCCTGGATCAGCCAATCGGGATAGCACAAAGTATCAACATCGAAACCGAGTTTCAAAGCATTGTGATAGTCGCTAATTCCTAATTTTCCGTGCAGCAGAAACGCCAACCAATCGGCTTGATGCAGGAAATAAAGCGGGGCGGTGTCTTCTCGAAAGTCTTGCCACCACAGGAGTTTGGCTAGACTGGATGTGGCACTTAATACTGTGTGGTTGGAAGGGGCGATCGCCCGCAACGTCTCTGTAACGGCTGCACCGCGCGCATCGTTGTATAAAATGGGTTCGCATACGGGTATACCGTCAGTATCGCACAGCATGACTGTAGAGGATGTGCCGTCAAGGGCGATCGCCCTTACCTGATTGCGGATTGTGGGGGGAATTTGCTCAATTACAGCCCACAGCGCGTTTTGCCACACCGAGGGCAATTCAGGCTGTTGTTGGCCGTTGTTAGCAAAAGTATATTCAGTCTCACAATGTATTGTACCCTGGGAGTCGATGATTGTCGATCGAGCGCCCGTAGTACCGAAATCTATTCCCAAATAAAGATTCATTTGTCTAGATAATTTACCAAAAACTGCTGTTGACAGATCATCTCTTCTGCTGTTTTGAGAGAAATTAACTTCAAAAAACCTCGCAATTGTTCCCCTATCGAATAACTTTGTTTTCCTATCAGAATTCCTGAATGATTCCTTCCTTCTTCCATGTAAATTTTATGCAAATAACAGAAGTCTCCCACGTTAAAAGTATATATAACTCGTCTTTGTGCTGTTGCCCAGATTAATTGATCTTCATCGGTGCAACTGAGATTATTCGATTCCGCAGTAGTAGATACATCAATCCCTGCATTTCGGAGCGCTTTGATTAAGGAGCGTTCGAGAATATCCTCATCTAAATATAAACGAATTTGGCTCAAAATTAACTCTCCTCTTTGCATTCACTCGCTAAGCGCTCGTAATCAGCTTCTTCTGTCGCAATATCAGCATTTATCTGCTCTTGATTTGCGTAGTAGTAAGCGAGTGCTCCATGAACTTGTGCTAAATTTAAGTGAGAAATTTCAGCAATAATTTCTTCTGGACTCATCCCCATTTTGTACCAAACGGCGATTCGTTGAACGGTGATTCTAGTTCCTGCGATGCGGGGGCGATTTCCACAGGTTTCGGGTGTGGAAATTATCAGAGTGCCAATATCAGTTAAAGTTGGCATATATTTTAATCTGAGGTTAAAAATTCTAACTTAATTATAGCAGAATTTTATTATCATTTCAGGGCTGACGCATGGGGGCGAGAAACCCGGTTTCTACGAGTTTTGCGTTGAGTGACGAGAAATATAGCAAGAAACCGGGTTTCTGAGATTATCGTGCTTCGACATATTCACATAGCGTAGTTGGTTCGGGAATGGGTAAACCTTCCTCTCGCAATCCTTCTAAGTAGATGAGTGGGAAAATATATAAGTCTGTCATTGCTCGCGAGCACGAAGTGAAGCGAAGCAATCGCAGAGGTTCTGACAACTTTACATTCTGTTACATAGCAATGTTTATTTGCGCATACCTACTTAAGTTAAATTCGATCGCTTCTTTAATTTGCTGCTGTATTTCTGCAAGGGTTGCGCCTGTAGCTGCACATCCGGGTAAATCGGGCGCGTAAGCTGAATAGTTATTCGGTGTTTTTTCAATCACAATCGCATAACGCATTAGTTGAGCTCCTCATCTTTATACAAAGAGTAATTATAGATTAATATGCTTAATTTTCACTCCAAGCACTGAGAAACTCTATTTGATTTTGCATTTCTTCCGCAGACTTAGCAGAAATCAGTCTCAAAAGGCGACGCATTTGTTCTCCCGCAGAATAATTTTGTTGACCTAAAATAATTCCTGCATGAGAGTCACCTTTTTCTAGCCAATCGGTATGAATTCTATAAAAATCCCTAGCGTTGAAACTGTAAATTACCCTTTGATTCACAAAAGTCCAACTCAGTTAAGCTGTTCAACATCTAAACTGCATTAACTAAGTTCCCTTTATTTTTTATTTTTCGGTTCCATTTCATAATTAATCCTCCTTCATTTAAAAGTTTATTTAACAGTGATTCTAGTTTTTCAATGGATTCAAATAATCT
>JANYGO010000005.1 GCA_025362325.1 Cyanobacteriota bacterium
GAGTTTTTCCAAATTGCGATCGACTTAAGCAATACATTAGATATACTTTACCGCCACCGCATCATTCACAAAGACATTAAACCCGCCAACATTTGTTTATGAATATTATCGCCAACGCGATCGATGCTTTGGATACAGCGTGCGTTGGACGAACCTATGCGGAACTGCAAGCCAATGCTCAGCGAATTATGATTTGTACTGAAATGTCGATCGACCTTTAAACCGTACGAATTAGTATCAAAGATAACGACAAAGGGATGCCAAGCTCAGTAAAATCGCGGATATTCGATCGCCTGTTTACTACAAAAGAGGTTGGGAAAGGAACGGGATTGGGATTGGCGATCGCCCGTCAGATTGTAGTAGAAACTCACGGAGGAACTTTAGATGTAGAATCAACCCTAGGGCAAGGTACAGAAATTCATCATTCGTATTCCTACTTTAGATAAGACCGCGGTTGAAACCGCGTCTACACAAGCGTAGGCCTTAGCCCCGCCCTGGGTAGTCCTCTCCTAGCGAGGGTGTAAAGAATCTGGAAATAGGCGATCGCACTAATTGAGTTGTGACCTAAATTACAGCAGAGTTATCAAAAACCGTATAAAAACATACTAAATAGACTATCTTATATGACTTAACTTTTTCAAAGGACTGCCACTATGTCTTCCGCCGAAAAAACAACCAGCGATCACCATTTCATCCGTCGTTTACCACTACGAGCAGTGCTGGTTGTACCATTCGTCCTGCAAATCTTTGGCGCAGTGGGACTGACTGGCTATCTGTCGCTGCGAAATGGACAACTGGCAGTTAATGACGTGGCAACGCAGTTACGCAACGAAATTACGTTACGTGTTAATCAAAATTTACAAACTTATCTAAAAGCTCCACAGCAGGCAAACCAAATTAACCAAAATGCCATTAATGCTGGATGGCTCAAAACAACTTCCTTAAAAGACTGGCAGCCGCACCTCCTTGCTCAAACTCAGGTATTTGATTCAATTGATTCCATTGGAATTCTTAATGAGCAACGAGAATTTATTACGGTATCTCGACACGAAGGCGATCGCCCCACTTTATTTATTTACGATCGATCGACTGATTTTGCATTTTCAACCTATAGCTTGAATGAGCAAGGCGATCGCATCACTTTGTTGAAGCGCACCGAAAATGTTGACTTCCGCCCTACTCCTTGGTATCAGCAAGCTAAAAGCACAGATAAACCTTACTGGACGGATGTGATTAAACATAAAGATCAGCCAAAGCTGATCGTTCTGAATGTGCATCCTTTATATAATCAAACTCAACAATTTCAAGGAATCCTGATCAGTAGGCTAACCCTATCGACTGTGGGAGATTTTCTGAAAAATCTCAATGTTGGTCAACAGGGGAGAATCTTCATCATTGAACGAACTGGTAAATTGCTTGCGACCTCAACTAATGAATCGCTGTTTCGTGACCAGCAAGGCAAACTCGAACGAGTTGCCGCAGCCGATACCAATGACTGGCTCACAAAAGCTGCCACCCAATATTTAATTCGTAAATTTGGCGCTCTGAGTCAAATCAAATCCTCTCAAATCCTTGACTTTGATATCGAAGGTGCTAGGCAGTTTGTGCAAGTTTCTCCATTCCAAGACAAACAAGGGCTTGACTGGCTGACTATTGTGGCAATCCCTGAATCAGAATTCATGGCACAAATCAATGCCAATACTCGTACTACCATCTTGCTGTGTTTTGCTGCATTAGGATTAGCCACAGTTTTCGGGATTTATACCTCTCGCTGGATTTCGCTTCCTGTTTTCCGTCTTAGTCAAGCATCAAAAGCAATTGCCGAAGGCAACCTCGAACAAACAGTGCAGTCCTCTAATGTAAAAGAATTAGGAATATTAGCGCAGTCCTTTAATGGTATGTCTCAACAGTTGCGTGATTCATTTACAGCCCTCGAAAACACCAATCAAGAACTCGAAGATCGCGTCGCTGAACGAACAAATGAACTTCAACACGCCAAGGAAACCGCCGATGCTGCCAACAAAGCCAAAAGCGAATTCCTCGCCAACATGAGCCATGAACTCCGCACACCCCTCAACGGCATCCTCGGCTACGCTCAGATTCTACAACGCAGCGAACCTATGAGCGAAAAAGGACGTAACGGCGTTGACATCATCTACCAGTGCGGCTCCCACCTTCTCACCCTGATCAACGATATCCTTGACCTCTCTAAAATCGAAGCCAATAAACTAGAAATCCATCCCGCCTCATTCTACTTTCCTTCCTTTCTCCAAGGCGTTGTAGAAATCAACTCTATTCGGGCAGAACAAAAAGGAATTACCTTCGACTTCCTCCCAGATGATAACTTACCTATGGGAGTTCTTGCTGATGAAAAGCGTTTGCGTCAGGTACTAATTAATCTATTGGGTAATGCGATTAAATTCACCAATCAAGGCAGCGTCACGTTCCTAGTTGAGAGAGTCAAAGCAACTGAGAAACCAGATTTTTCTACCCTCCGTTTCTCGGTGAAAGATACCGGAGTTGGCATGACTCCAGAACAAGTAGAAAAAATCTTCTTGCCGTTTGAACAGGTAGGTGATACCAAGAAGCAATCCGAAGGTACTGGATTAGGACTAGCAATTAGCCACAGAATTGTCTCCTTGATGGATAGTGAAATTAAAGTTCAGAGCATTTCAGCCGAAGGTAGCACCTTTTCCTTTGAAGTAGAATTCCCCGAAGTTAGGGATTGGGCTGCGGCTTCGAGAGTTGTCTCTGAAGGGGCGATCGTAGGCTATACAGGGGAAAGACGCAAAATTTTATTAATCGATGACCGCTGGGAAAATCGTTCGGTGTTGCTCAATCTTTTGGAACCGATTGGTTTTAAAATTATTGAAGCTAGTAACGGACTCGAAGGACTGGAACAAGTTTTACAGACAGCGCCGGATTTGATTATTACGGATCTGGCAATGCCAGTTATGGATGGGTTTGAGTTTTTGCAGAAGTTGCGATCGCGAAGCGACTCCGAAGGAGTATCGCAAAGAGAACTACAGCATCACATCGTGCTGGTTTCTTCGGCCAGTGTGTTTGAGATCGATCGCCAAAATAGCATTAATGCAGGAGGCAATGATTTCTTACCCAAGCCCATCCAAGCTGAAACGTTGCTAGAACAAGTGCAAAAGTATTTAAAGTTAGACTGGATTTATCAGGAAAACAAAGACGAGCAAGTAAATGAGCCTAGTGTAGCCGAAGAAATTCAGCCACCATCTCACGCTATATTGACCCAACTTGCTCAACTCGCCAAAGTCGGCGATCTAGATGGGGTAATGGAAATCGCCCAGCAAATCCCAGATGGGGCTCATCTCGCTTTTGTCCGAGAACTCATCCAGATTACTGAGGCGTGCGAGATCAAACAACTACGGGCATTTATTCAGCAGTATCTCGCTTAATGTGTAGCAGTAGAAACTATGATTGACTCAAGCAGTTCCTTTATTTTGATTGTGGATGACAATGCAACTAACTTGTCTGTGCTTTCCAAAACATTGAAATCCGCAAACTACAAAGTTCGCATGGCAATGGATGGCGAAGAAGCCCTATCTACGGTAGCCGATGCTCATCCAGAAATAATTTTACTCGATGTACAAATGCCCGAAATCGATGGTTTTGAAGTCTGCCGCCGCCTCCAGGCAGACCCCGCCACCAAAGGTATCCCCATAATTTTCATGACGGCTTTGGCAGATACGGAGAATAAAGTCGAAGGCTTGTCCTTGGGGGCGGTGGACTATATCACCAAACCTTTTGAGCCGCAGGAAGTATTAGCAAGGGTGAAAGTTCACTGGCGCTTAAAGCAACTCGCCGACACCTTAGAACAACGAGTGGCAGAACGTACTCATGACTTGCAGAAGGCTCAATTGCAATTGGTGCAGCAAGAAAAACTCTCCACTCTGGGACAACTGGTGGCGGGCGTTGCCCATGAAATCAACAATCCTATTGCTTGTGTGGTGGGTAATGTCAATGCTGTGCAAGATAGCATCAATGATTTATTTGGTTTGATTGATTTATATCGTCAACAATTCCCCGAACCAGGCCCGACAATTGAGGCAGAGCTAGACACAATCGACTTAGAATATCTGCGCTCAGATTTGCCCAAACTCGTTAAATCCATGAAGGATGGGGGCGATCGGATCGTATCTATTAGTAAAAGCCTCCGCATTTTTTCCCGTGCTGATAGCGATCAAAAGCAGAAATTTGACCTCCATGAAGGTATCGATAGCACCGTGCTAATCTTGCGTCATCGCCTTAAGGCTAACGACCAGCGTCCAGCTATTGAAGTGATTACTAACTATGGTGATGTGCCAGCGATTAATTGTTTGCCTGGTCAATTAAATCAAGTGTTTATGAATATTATCGCGAACGCGATCGATGCTTTGGATGCAGCGTGCGTTGGACGAACCTTTGCGGAATTAGATGCCGATCGCGGGCGAATTATGATTTGTACTGAAGTATCTAGCGAATCGATCGGCCATTCAACCGTAATAATTCGGATCAAAGATAATGGCCCTGGTATATCTGAGTCATTAAAATTGCGGATATTTGACCATCTTTTTACTACAAAAGAGGTTGGCAAGGGAACGGGATTGGGATTGGCGATCGCCCGTCAAATCGTTGAAGAAACCCACGGCGGTAAGTTGAGCTGTTACTCTGCGGTGGGTGAAGGGACAGAATTTGCGATCGAGATTTTAATTGATTAAAAATCTTGACTTTTAAATAAGGTTTGTAGTGAGGACTTTAGTCCTCAGATTTATGCGGACTAAAGTCCTCACTACAAACCAATTTTGTTGTGATCGAGCGGGCATAATATGACTATTGCAGCGGCAAAAATACCGTCATCACCTCACCCTTTTGGGGCCGCTGGCGAATTACCAACTTCCCGCCAGCAGCCCGAAATAAATTCTTAGTCACGCTCAAATTTAAGCTCAAACTTCCCGTCTCCGGCTGTACCATCAACAAAGGCCCGATCGATCGCAAAGGAGTATTCGCGGATTTTGCAAAAGTCGATTCGCCATTACCTTCAGATAAATGTTCCGATTCTAACTGCAACTTTAACTGATCGCCAGCCAAAGTCACCTCTACCTGAATGCGACTCCCCGATCGCAAAGTGCGAGTAAAATTCTCAATCAAATTAGTTAAAACCTGATCCAACATCGTCGGATCGCTGACTACCGCAGGCAATTTTTTCGGCACAATAACTTCTAAAGTGTGGTTGCGCTGACTCGCCTGCTTTTGCCAGCGCGGAATGCTATTTTGCAGCACTTCACCGAGGGACATTGCGGTTAGCTGCAATGCGGAATTTTTCGCTTGCGACATTTCCATTTCCACAGCGCGGAAAATTAAACCGAAGCGATCGATCTGAGCGGTGCACTCAGCATCGATGGTTTCCAAGCGCTTCACCACCACCGCATCGAGTTTGGGGCGTTTCAGCAGCAATCGAGTCAGCGTGCGGATGGTGGCCAAAGGAGTGCGGACTTCGTGGGCGATCGCCTGTAGCAATTCCACCTCTTTAGTAGCGAGAGGGATTGAAGACTTGCACTTGATATCTGGCCGGCCTTTGAAATTATTATCGAATCTTTCATCCTTTACCCTACCTGCTTCCTCTTTCCCGATCGGCAAATTCTTCAACAACAACCGGCTGAACAGCGTCACTGTTTTATAGTTTGGAGCAACAGGCAAAAACTGCTGGAACAGCGCGTCTAATTTAGTAGAATTATTAGTTAATTGGCTGGCTGGCAAATTCAGGCAGCTCTCAGAATTAGCAAGCAAAGAGTCACTTTCAGTCACCCGGCGCCGCAAAACTTCCCAAGCTTTGGCGACTACTTGCGGATCGAAAGAAAATAGAAAAGCCGGAATGCCCGCAGCATTTTCGCCTAAAACCATCACCAGACTAAAACTAGCAGTTAAAACCACACAAAACTGTTCGTTTGCCAAAGGATCGCCGATCGCCAAAGCCAGCGCAGGCGCAGCAGCAGGCGCAGATATTTGCTCCTGAGCAGCCGGCAGCAAAGCTAAAGTTTGTCTAGCACGAAAAGACCACAAAGCTGCATCATTGTCAGGAATACTGGTAAAAATCCAATTAGCAAAGCCGGAAGCCACAGCGGGCTCGGTCAAAACCGAAGACGGGCCCGACAAAACCAATCCCTGACAGGAATTGAGATCTGGGGAGAGACAGTGTTTTTGCTTCGCCAGCATTTGATTCAAAGTGGCGATCGCCCCATACCATTCGTGTTCCGCTTTCAGCCGAGAAGCCGCACGACTCCCAGGACAGCGATGGCGACCGTTTTCCCTGACCAACCTCGGATCGGGACTGAGGTCATTTTCAGAGCCTTCGGAGGCTAAAATTTCGCTGATTGTCGGTAGAAAGTAAGTATTCACAGTAGTTATAAACCACCTTCAGATATATGAAGGATTAAGTATTTATGTATAGAACCCATTTGAGATATTTTAGGGCGATCGCTAAAACTTGCTATAAATTTAGCTGCATAACGGACTCAAGCTCAGCGACCGGAGCGCAGTGTTAGGCGACCTAGCTGGACGATGGAAGTGAACAGACATCCATGACTTGAATCAAGCCACGATCGATGGTGAAGCGATGACCAACATGCTCATCAGCAACCACGCTTCCAGCCTGATCGCGCACGACGGGAGTGCACATCGACCAAAATCCGCCCTCCTCTGGGTGAAAGGCACTCGGCTCCACATGCGGATCGATCTCGCTCCATTGCTCCGTCCAGTAAGCGCGGACTTCTTCATGTCCACGGACAAAACCGCCTTTGAACGCTCGCGGCCAAGCCACGTCCGCAGTCATGAGGGCGAGGGCGGCGTTGATGTCTCGCGCGTTGAAAGCAGCGTATGCCGCGCGTAACAATTCGATTTCTGATGCAGGTTGATTTAACATAAAAGATCTCAAATGGATTCTATAGGAAAGTTCAGAAGTCAGAAATCAAGCACCAGCAGAATCAAAAAATCCCGCCTAATTTCTGGCACCTTGCTCCTTACTCACAGGATATCCACATTTGCCAACTATCGATATTGGCAGAACCGTACCAATAAGTCGCAATCTCCGTGCAGGCGGGCGATATTTTGCACGAATCAACCCGATCGCCCCGGCAAAAGTGCAGAATGGATGCAGTTAAATAGTGCAAATTCATGCCCACCTCGATCGCCGACTCGAAAAATCTGCTGTCAGACTTAATGGCACGCTACCGCAACCAAGTCGATTATCTAGCAATTCGACTAGAAGAAGCCGAAGGAACCGACATCCTGCTGCGGGGCGAAAAAATTGAAACCCTCAGCGAAGGAGTCTCAATCGGAGGCCAAGTCCGAGCTTGTCACAAAGGCGGCTGGGGCTTTGCCAGTTTTAACCGACTTTCCACCCTCGCCGAAAGAATCGAAGAAGCCATCGCCGCGGCCAAACTGATCGGCGAAGAAGAAACGATTCTCGCGCCAGTTAAACCAGTACAAGACATTTGCTTCCTACCGTTGACAGGAACAGACCCCCGTTTGGTGCCCCTAATTGAGAAAAAGCAATTGTGCGATCGCTACGCAGCCATTTTGCGCAGCATTGACCCCCGCATCGCCACCATCTCCGTGCGCTACGGCGACAGCACCCAGCGCATGATCCTCGCCACCTCCGAAGGCACCATGCTCGAACAAGGCTGGGCCGACATGGAAATGCGCTTTGCCGCCACCGCCCGCTGCGGGGAAACCGTACAAACTGGCCGCGAAACCACCGGTTCGCGGAAAGCTTACGAAGATTTAACCGAACTTGACACCCAAGTTCGCAGCGCCGCCCAGCGCGCCGTAGATTCCCTAGCCTTGCCCCCCGTCCAAGGCAACACTTACACCGTCGTCATTGACCCAATTCTCAGCGGATTATTCGTCCACGAAGCCTTCGGCCACCTTTCGGAAGCCGACATGGCCTACGAAAATCCCGACATTTTGGAAATTATGACCCTCGGCCGCCAGTTCGGCCCCAAAAACTTGCAAATTTTCGACGGTGCGGCGCCGGAGGGACACCGAGGCAGCTATTTCTACGACGATGAAGGGACTCCGGCGACTACTACTCAGTTAATTAAAGACGGTGCTTTAGTCGGGCGGCTGCACTCGCGGGAAACTGCGGGCAAGTTGGGAGAAACGCCTACAGGTAACGCTCGCTGTTTAAATTATCACTATCCGCCGATCGTCCGTATGACGAATACTTGGATCGAACGAGGTGACACGCCTGTTGCTGACTTATTTTCTGGTATCAAAGAAGGAGTTTATGCGCGTAATTGGCAAGGCGGCATGACTAACGGCGAAATGTTTACTTTCAGTGCTGGCGAAGCTTGGATGATCCGCGACGGCAAACTCGACAATCCGGTGCGGGATGTGACTCTTTCGGGTAATGTTTTCAGCACTTTAGCGGATATTGAGGCGATCGGCAACGATTTCTACTGGGATGAATCCGGCGGCTGCGGCAAGGGAGGACAAAGCGGTTTGCCCGTGGGCTGCGGCGGCCCGAGTTTGCGGATTCGCGATGTGGTTGTTGGCGGCGAAGCTGCGGAAGAGTAAAGCTTCCAAATCTTGAGACTGATTGCGTAAATCTGCGTGCGATCGGCAAACCGCTGCTTAACGCAGATACTTTTCAACAATAGCGAGCAAATGCTTGTGATGAGAGTGTAAAAATCAAGGTAAAGCGCAAGATTTCTACTCGCGACTCTTCACCTTGATTTTTTTACTGTCAAATTCTAAATGGGGACGGTAGCCGATCTCAAATTCGTTCGATCGTTCCGAATGCAAGTTTTCGGTTACTTGCGGCAATTGGCGAAAACAAAAAACAGGTTAAACTCTGTAACTGGATTTCTCTAGGTGGGTGATGGCGTCACGCCAGCTTCAGAGCGCCATCAACCGGGTTTCTGGGGGCGATCGGCGGCTGGAAGTCTCGGCGAGAACAGCCAGGAGACGGCGAGGAGGTACAGCCTTTTGAATCGGTTTTGCGCTCTGAAGCTAATAAGCTGTTGTGCATTTAAAACGCATATTGGTATAATATAACATAATGATATTCAGAAAAAGTGAATGCCTGCTAAAAACTTTCTCAGTTCCGAGACAAAGGAAACTCTGCAACAAGTATTAAAAGACCATGAGCATCC
>JANYGO010000093.1 GCA_025362325.1 Cyanobacteriota bacterium
AGATTATTTGAATCCATTGAAAAACTAGAATCACTGTTAAATAAACTTTTAAATGAAGGAGGATTAATTATGAAATGGAACCGAAAAATAAAAAATAAAGGGAACTTAGTTAATGCAGTTTAGATGTTGAACAGCTTACCACTACCGTAGTCGTCGCCGCTGCCGCCAAGATAAGTAGAATCAACTAAGGCAGAACCAGATGAATTGATTTTCGTAACAAAAACATCTTGCCCGCCACCGCTGATACTTTGAATCGCATTCTTAGTCGGGAAATTAGTCGAAGTAGTGTTTCCCGTCACATAAGCATTACCCGCATTGTCTACAGTAATGCGATGCCCGTTGTCATCTCCGCTGCCTCCCAAATAAGTTGAATATCTAAAATAAGCACCGCCAGAATCGAGTTTGGTGATAAAAGTATCATTAGCACCACCTGCATTAGCAGCTTGAATTGGACTACTTGTCGGAAAATTAGTAGTTGAATTGGTAGTTCCCACAACATAGGCATTTCCAGCACTATCTACAGCGATATCGGCACCTTTATCATCGCCACTGCCACCTAAATAAACGGAATAATTACGTTGACCATTCGCGTTAAATTTACTGACAAAGGCATCATATTGACCCCCTCCCATTTTTTTTAGATACAAAGGATCTAACAGCGAAGAACTAATCCCAGAAGTAGGCAAGTCAGTCGAAGAAGTAAGTCCGGTAATGTAAGCAGTTCCATTATTGTCTAGTGCAATGGCTTGAGCATCTTCGCGATCGCTACCGCCTAAGTAGGTTGAATAAACTAAAGCACTGCCGGTTGGATTAACTTTAGTAATAAACGCATCTGTTCCCCCTCCGTATACAGATTGGGAGGCATTGGCAGTGATGGGGAAATTGCCGTTTGTGAACCCGGTAACGTAAGCATTGCCATTACTGTCTACAGCAATGCCGTTGCCGAGATCCCCCTGGCTACCGCTTAAAAAAGTAGAATAAACTAACGCATTCCCTGCAGCATTGAGCTTAGTTGCCGCAGCACTGTAACCAGTTACTGTAGGTTGAAAAGCACCCGGTGTAGTTGGATAACCCGGATCGACTTGTCCGGTTAAATAAGCATTGCCTTGACTGTCTACCGCAATCCCAAAACCGTATTCATTGCCAGCACCGCCGATATAAGTAGAGTAAACTAAGGCAGTTCCTTGGGGGTTAATTTTAGTTACTAAGAAATCAGCTTGAGCCCCTGGCGTAGTTTGAAAAGCACCGGGAGTAGTAGTAAAATTGTTAAAAGTAGTTCCAATAATGTAAGCCGCACCGGTGCTATCTACAGTCATGCGGTTGGCTGTGTCCTGGCCGCTGCCACCTAGGTAAGTCGAGTAAGCTAAAACCGGGTCAATAACTAGGGGTTGAGTGTGATCGAACTCTCCTAAACTGAAACCTACTTGACCGTTTCCTAATAAATTGTAAGCTGCGGGAACATTCACCCGCTGTCCGTTGATGTCTTGATAAACTATGGGTGCGTTATCAATTAATTCGCCCAGCGGAGTCTCTAATATCAGTGCGCCGTCGTCACGCAATCGGATATCGCTAACTCCACTATAGTTCATCCGAATTTGACTCGGATCTGCCAAAGGTGCAACCAAAAACTCGCTTTTAAGTTGTCCTTCTGTGCCTTTAAAAACGCGATCGATTCCTTGATAAACGTTTTGATAAACAACGCCGTTAAATGTGGGAACGTCAGTGTGCCATTGACTGGAATCTTCGCCTAAAATAAAGTTAGCAAATCCCGGCAACTTTTCCAGCCCGGAAATTGTGGGATTGGGGTTGCTGTCTGCTAAGCTGCTGCGGACAGTAGCAGAATTTGTTGCTGCATTTCCCGGTTCAGTTGGTTTTTGGAAAGCGGTAAAGGTGATTTCGTTTGGAGTGAAATAGATACTGTGACCGGCGCCTTTCACTTGGAATTTCACAGATGGATCGCTTTGTCCAGCATTTGCAATAAAACTTAAGGGAATTTGACCGTAAGATGTTTGTTGATTTTGAGAATTCATAGCTGATATCCCTGCTTAATTTATAAGATATGTTGCTAACTTCTAAAAAGTTTCCATTCTGGAGTAAAATTATTTCCCGCTCTAGCCAGCAAGGACTGAAATCCTTACTACAAAAAGGTTATTTTTAGACTTGAGCATACTTTACAGGAACACCACCGCTGCTGTCTAGTAAATTCTTGCGGAAAATTGGCGAAAAATATGAATTTCTTGCGAAAATTATCCAAAACTAATGAAGATTTGTAACTTAGTTAGGACTTACGCACGAGTGGTCAGAAACCGGGTTTTTTACGAAGATTCTTCGTTGCAGCCCGTAGATTCCCTAAAAAACCCGGTTTCTTGGGGCTTGATGCGTCCAGGAATATTAGAATTGATCGCGATACTTCTTCGGATTCAAACCGACGATTTTGCGGAAGGTTTGGCTAAAGTGACTTTGGTCTTTAAACCCGACTTGCTGCGAGATATATGCTATGGAAAACTCGGGCTGTTTTAACAACAATTTGGCTTTTTCAATCCGGCATTTTGTCAGGTATTGATGCGGCGTAATTCCGGTAGATTGTTTAAACAAACGACTGAAATAATAAGGACTCATGTGGACTAATTTAGCTAGTTCAGCTAAGTACAACTCTCGGTAGAGATAGTCATTGATGTAGTCAATAACTATCTGCAATTTGCTAGGATCGAGACCGCCTTCAAACTCTCGCAGCTTGGGTTTTTGTGTGCAATAGTGGTGCAGTAAATGAAGTGAAAGGGCGTTTTTCAGTGCATCGACATAGAGAGTACCGTTTAATCCGCCTGATTCGAGTTCGGTTTTGAGGGCCCAGCCAATGCCAAAAATTAATGGATCGCGGGTTTGCCAGTGCAGTATAATTTCAATGAGATTCCCGTTTGTGGATTCGTGAACTGTATTGTCGCATTGGATCGGGTCAAGGGCGATCGCCATAAATTCATGATCTTCGACTGCATAGGGATGGTAATCAGTACCAGCAGCAGCGACGAAAATCTGTTCGGCTTCCCACCGTTCGCTACCATAGTGTTTGCCGTTAACTACTGCTCCCCCGATCGTTGCAGAAAGTATCATGCCAATGGTATGCTGTTGGAGACGGTGTTCGGGACATTCGTTTGCTGGCTGACGGTGATATTCGACGTGAATTCCCTCCCAATTTGCGCCGTGACTCGACAGGATTGCGGGATTTGGCAGAATCGATTTCATCGCCTCTGTCTGGGCAAAATCAAGAATTAATGCTTTCTCTGAGGACATAGCTTGCACCCGGGGCAGTTGCTATTATTCTATATGTAGAAAGTTCCCCCAGTTATGCAAAATATACCCAGGATTTACGCTGCATATTCTCGGTTTATTTTTCCAGCCTTCGCAATAAAATTAAATGAAAGTTGGTGAAGCCCGATCCTTGTAGGGTGCGTCGCTGCTAGATGTTCGATTTGCACAGAAAGATTTATGCCAAGCGACGCACCCTACGGTATCTCCTAACTTTTGTCAAAATGTTATAAGGTGCGTCGCTATGAGATTTTAGATGAAATTTAGGGATTGTTGATAGCGACGCACCCTACTACTACTGAAGTTCCCGCACTTATGCAAAAGATACCGAGGATTTACGCCACATATTCTCAGTTTTTTGTCCAGGATTCGCAATAAAATTTAATGAAAATTGACCGTAGAGCGGTGTAGGGACTGGCGCGCGCAGACCTCAGAAACCCGGTTTCTACGAAAATTTAGTGTTGAGTTACGATAAATCTCGGAAGAAGCCGGGTTTCTCGCACCCCATGCGTCCAGGACTCAATTAATTACAGATAATTATTAACTTTGAGATCGATAAATCCTCAATCCCCAATAAAAAATCTAAAATCTAAAATCCCAAATCTCAAATAAAATGACGCCCGCTAAAGTTTCCCAGCAGTACAAAAGCACTTTACAGGAAACCCGCGGGCGTCAAAATCAGACAAGCTTAAATCTTAGAATAGACCCAGCGTGAAAGATTTGTCGATCGGGAAAATAGCACCAATACCCAACCACAGAGTTACCGCAGTTCCCAACAGGAAGACTGTGGTAGCAACAGGGCGGCGGAACGGATTTTGGAACTTGTTAACATTCTCGATGAACGGAATCAAAATCAAGCCAAGCGGAACACCAGCCATGCAAGCAATACCCAACAATTTGTTAGGCAAAACGCGCAAAAGTTGGAATACAGGCCACAAATACCATTCCGGCAGAATTTCTAGCGGAGTAGCAAAAGGATTGGCAGGTTCGCCAATCATAGCCGGGTCTAGTACAGCCAAACCTACGCACAGGGAAATTGTTCCCATGATGACTATAGGGAAAACGTAGAGCAAGTCATTGGGCCAAGCGGGTTCGCCGTAATAGTTGTGACCCATGCCCTTAGCGAGTTTAGCGCGTAATACTGGATCGCTCAAATCTGGTTTTTTGAGAATAGACATAGTAACAGTGCTCTCCTTTGAGTTTTAATTGAGCCTGACATCCCGCTGTATTCGTGACTCCGATTCAGCGGCGCGATCGCAGGAAGTATGGGCCGTAAATAAATATGATGAGTGATTAATTCTGAATTTTCAACTCAAAATTCAGCGGGGAGGCAAAAAAAATACCGCCCCAGCAACTCAAAACTTACAACGGCCCAGAGATACCTTGCTTGCGAATCATTAAGAAGTGAGCCAGCATGAACACTACAATCAGCCAAGGCAACACGAAAGTGTGCAAGCTGTAGTAGCGAGTCAAGGTGCCTTGACCGACGCTGACACCGCCGCGCAGCAGTTCCACAAGTGTAGAACCGACAAACGGGATGGCTTCGGGGACGCCGGAAACGATTTTAACTGCCCAGTAACCGATTTGATCCCAAGGCAGAGAGTAGCCGGTCACGCCGAAAGAAACAGTGATGACTGCCAAGATGACTCCTGTCACCCAGGTTAATTCGCGGGGCTTTTTGAAGCCGCCGGTCAGGTAAACCCGGAAGGTGTGCAAAATCATCATCAGTACCATCATGCTGGCAGACCAGCGGTGGATGGAGCGGATCAGCCAGCCGAAGTTGACCTCATTCATCAGGTATTGCACTGAAGAAAAAGCTTCTGCTACCGTCGGACGGTAATAGAAAGTCATGGCGAAGCCGGTGGCAAACTGGATCAGAAAGCAAACTAAAGTAATTCCGCCCAAGCAGTAGAAGATATTGACGTGGGGGGGTACGTACTTAGTGGTGATGTCGTCGGCAAGCGCCTGAATTTCCAGGCGTTCATCAAACCACTGGTAGGTTTTTGAGTCGGTGATTTGTTTAGAAAACATGGAGCCAGAATTCCTAAAAGAATATTGCTGTGGTTGAGGTAAGCGGGCAGCAGCCACAATGTTTGTTTATCGCCCCGCCCCGAGCAGCTTGCTTTTACTAGCAAATGGCTGAGGCTATTTTTAAATTTGGAGCTGATGAAAGGAACTCTATTGTGCGATCGCCCGCGAGTGCTTGGAAACTAAGCGGTCGCTTGTCTCTACTCGGTGGCGTTGCGCGATCGAATTCCAGACTATGATAAAAAATGTAACATAATTGCGGTGCAAATTTCACCCTCGCAATGGTTTTGCTGAGCCTCAAATACCATTTTCTGCCCGGTCTACACCCGCCCCAAGCTGGCATACAGGCAAGAACTCAGCTACAGCCCCAGTCCGAGCCAGCCAGCGGTCGCTGCCCCCTAAAGTTTAATAAACATGATAAAACTTCACTCATTTGGCGCTTAAATGTTACATTTAACTAATTTTTTGTTGGCGGCCGAGGTTTGACGACGGCCTCGCTTGCGAGTTGAATGCGCAAAAGCTTAAAATCCTACAAACTAAAAATACAGGAGATGCCATACTTGCCTATCTTTTACAGAAAAATCATGCACAGACGAGTTTTCCAGACAGCAATTTTATTTTTCCTCCAAGTCGCCCTGGTTCTAGGCCCGTGGGTGCAGCCTGCGGCGGCGCTAACTCCTGAACAGCAGCTATTGAGCGAAGCTTGGCGCATTGTCAACCGCTCTTATGTGGACGACAGCTTCAATTCTAAAAACTGGTGGTCGATTCGCGAAAAAGCCGTCAAGCAACCGTTGAACGACAGACAGCAGACTTACACGGCGATTCAGGGAATGCTGGCGAATCTCGACGATCCCTTCACTCGACTGCTGAAACCCGAACAGTACCGCAGCTTGCAGGTCAACACTTCGGGAGAATTGACGGGTGTGGGGCTGCAAATTGCGATCGACTCCCAGACAAATACCCTGACAGTGGTGGCTCCTTTGTCCGGTTCGCCGGCGGATAAAGCCGGCATTCAACCGCTCGATCGCATCTTGAAAATTGACGGCACTCCCACGTCAGAATTGAGCCTAGACGAGGCGGCAACTCGAATGCGCGGCCGCATCGGCACTCCTGTTACCTTGACCTTGGGACGCGAAGGAAGGGACGCTGCTGAGGACATTGAGCTGGTGCGCGATCGCATTGCTCTAAATCCGGTTTACGCCGAATTGCAGTCGGGGCCGGACAATTTACCGCTGGGCTACATTCGCTTGAGTCAATTCAGCGCTAACGCCACTGAGGAAGTCGCTCGCGTGATCGACCGTTTGGAAAAACAAGGCGCCGCCGCCTACATTCTCGATTTGCGGAACAACCCCGGCGGGCTGTTGCAAGCAGGGATTGAAATTGCGCGCCTGTGGCTCGATTCAGGGACGATCGTCTACACGGTCAACAGACAAGGCATTCTCGGTAGTTTTGAAGCCTCTGGACAAGCCTTAACTGGCGATCCGCTGATTGTTTTGGTGAACAAGGGAACGGCCAGCGCTAGCGAAATTTTGGCTGGTGCGCTGCAAGATAACGGCAGAGCTCAACTGGTGGGCGAAAAGACTTTCGGCAAAGGGCTGATTCAGTCGCTGTTTGATTTGTCTGACGGTTCCGGTTTGGCGGTGACTGTGGCTAAGTACGAGACGCCGAACCATACGGATATTAACAAATTGGGGATTGCGCCCGATCGCGTAGTGCCGCTAGAACCCATTGCGCGCGATCGAATTGGTACCGAAGCCGACTTGCAATATCAAGCTGCACTGCAACTGTTGAAAGAAAAAACCGTGATGGCAAAGATCGCGGTTGAAACCGCGCCTACACAAACAATGTCCGCCTCCGCCGACGGAAGAAAATAAGGTAATTTCAACCGTCCTTTCTTCAACCCGCGTCGGCGGGTTTTGTTTGACAAGAAGCGGTTTCAACCGCCCGCTCTTATTGTGTGCGCGGTACACATCCTACAACAATCTTCAGATTAAGGTTGCTATCTGACGATTAAGGTTGCGGGGTTGATTCCTCGGCCTCGGGTGCTTGAGGTTCCTGCAAAATCACCGCACGCTGCTGGGGATCGACTCGATTACTTTGCTCTTGCATCACAGTTTTTGCCAGACTGGGGTCAAAGTAGCGGTTAAAGTCCGATCGCGACTTATCTACTCGTTCTTGAGTAAGATTCACTTCAGCTTGGATTTCCTGCAACTTTTCTTGCACGGCCCGGTAGTGAGGCCAAAGCTGAATCAAAGCAGAAGTCGCACATACTGAAAGTACAATATTGACTACTAACTTGACTCCTGTTTCGGCGGCCAACGTTTGGTGAGGGTATGAACGCTGGCTGCTGCGCCGAGTAACCCGAGGGGAGTTTTTTACAGGACGCAGTGGAGTAACGGTGGGTTGAATCGCTTGCATAATTTTTTTTTCAAATACCTGAGACTGACGTTTGAGAGCTGACCGCAGAAAATTCTGAGCTTAACGCACACCCGCCCCTGTTTGTCAGGTGCTGACAGCCAAAATTTTTGAGAGTGAGTGACGCTGTTCGGACGGAATTTTCCCATAAAAATGCCTGCCCTTGCAGTCTCGTCTTCCTGACCACAAACAATCTACTCCACTGTGGCAGCAATTGTCTGTAATGAGAGAGATTTAACTGCTGGGACAGGCGCTTTACGGTTCGCGGCTGGTGTCTCGAAACTATTTGTACAGTTCAGTTGACAGCCGGAAAGCCAAGATTCCGGGAATCAGAGCAATTACGAGCGCTACGTAGACTTGGGTATCTGTTAAAGACATATCAGGAAAACTCCTTTTCGCGGACACGAGCTTTCACTAATTTGAGACAAATTGGCGCTTTTGGGAATCATTTGTAACAATTCGTTAAATTAAAGACTTACCAAGTTTACCCAGTTTGCATTTACTTTCAGGAGCGAGCTAAATATTTGTGTGCCTGCGGCAGCAATCCCCAGGGTGAAATTCAATAGACCCGATACCCGTACTGCATCAATGATTTGATTCCCGTTATGCAACTGTCAACCTAACGACTGCGCTCGGGGGGCAAGCTGTCAACTGCTATACCTGCTGGGGACTGGCGGCAGAAAATGGCTGGAGAAATCCCAAAAACTTGGAACTTATATAGCAACCGCCACATCGGTGAGGACATAAATAACTTCATGAATAGAGCCGATACCCGTACTGCATCAATGATTTGATTCGGGTTATGCAACTGTCAACTGTCCACTGTCCACTGTCCACTGCTATAACACCCATCTCTTGTGAAATTTATCCGGCTTAAAAAAATTGAGAAATTCTTAAAATTTTGATTTAATCTGCTTAAGTGGGGTTAAATTTAGGGATTTTAAGAAGGTTTTTTGGGTTATTTAGTAATGCACAAATCCACTTTTTTGTCAAATTAATTTAGATGCGTTTACCCTGCATTTGGCTCAATTGTTTTCAGAATGTGACTATCTCTTACAGTTACTTTCATGGCAAACTTCCCTCGCTAATGCGCTGTCTCATTGACTTAAGAGCTTGTACTGTAAACTGATTGCTGCGGGGTAAAGAAACAGTCACATTTGCTATATTTTGTGTGTTTGGCTGTCCCCGCAATGACATCCAGTAGGCACAATTTCTCATGCACAGTTCCGCTTCTGACTGCTGCAACCAGTCTTCTAGATTTTCCGGTACTAAAACTACAACTAAGATTCGAGGTACTAGGGCATTCCTTCTCAAATCGTTGTAGTTTTTGAGTTTGAGCGGATATCGGATGCAGTCGCCGTCTATCACGTCCCTTGAAGTACATTTCAATTGTAACTTCAACTCTGGAAAATAAACGCTTCCGTCACCGCTACTAGCCGTGATTTGTAGGTCGATGCTGTCGAAGTCTAATTCTAACAGATCGATCGAGAAACCTGCCACGGCTGCAACGGCACGTACATAAGCTTTGCTGAAAAGTTCTTTCTGCTGGTTCAGTTCCATTCTAAAATAAATATTTTGT
>JANYGO010000105.1 GCA_025362325.1 Cyanobacteriota bacterium
CAATTACGATGATGCGAAGAAGTCGGATTTGACGAAGTTCAGCCGTTTTCACCGGGGAATGTTGGAACACGGTATTTATCTGGCTCCTTCGCAGTTTGAGGCTGGATTTACTTCTTTGGCTCATACTGATGAGGATGTCGAGCGCACTTTAGCAGCCGCCCGCGAAGTAATGGCAAGTATTTAAGGTTTGTAGTGAGGACTTTAGTCCTTAACACTCAGGGATAAAAAATTAAAGTCCTGACTGTTTTTTGCAGTCAGGACTTTAATTTTTAACTGGCTACCCAATCCGCGTTAATAACCTTTTGATCGGGGCTGACGCAGGGGGGCGAGAAACCGGGTTTCTACGAGATTTTGTGTTGAGTAACGAGGAATCTAGGAAGAAACCCGGTTTCTGAGCTCCTATTTTTTGCCATTACTTACTTAATAACTAATAACTAATGACTAATGACTAATGACTAATGATTACTGACTACTGACTAATGACTGCTGAAAAATTTACTCGTTGAGAAATTCACCTTCACAGATAATCGAATCTCTGTTTTCCAAATCTTCTTGATTCCAAATCGAGTTTAATGCTGCCGAACTTAAGGAAGTTGACATTGTATTTAATGTTGTGTTGTAGTATTCGACAGCATTATTAAGTTCCATCTGCGGCGCTTCCTTGAAGTAGGAATTAATATCAGGCGTGCATCGCTGGGCTTGGTAGTATAAATAAGATTCAGCATTAATGCACATTACGTGGTAAAAATCCTTGTTGGCTGCCGCCACATCTCCGAGTTTGTACAGCGCTAAACCCCGGTTGAGATACGCTTTAACGTAGTTCGGATCGAGTTGCACTGCTTTGTTAAAGTCTTCAATTGCAAGCTGCATTTGTTTTAATTTATAGCGAACGCAACCTCTGTTATAATACGCATAAACATTGTTTGGGTCGATGCCGAGTGCTGTGTTGTAATCGGATATCGCCTGCGTATTGTCTCCTAGTTGGTGGTAAGAGAGACCGCGATTTATGTAAGCTTTGATATATCTAGGATTTAACCGCAGCGTTTCGTTAAAGTTCTCCGTTGCTGCCTCTTTTTCTCCCAAAAGGTAGTAAGCGCGCCCCCGGTTGTAATAAGTTTTATAATTGTTGGAATTGATAGAGAGAGCTTGATTGTAGTCTTCAATTGCTTCTTCGTAGTGTCCTAAATTAGCAAGTACGAGTCCCCGGTTGTTGTAGATAGCGTGGCTGTCAGGCTTGCTTACTAAAGCGCAGTTGAGATCGTCAATGGCTTTGTCGTTTTCTCCGAGATGGCGCCAAGCATTGCCTCGATTCAAGTATGCCTCGAACAAATTAGGATTGATATCTAGGGCTTGGCTGAGGTCGGCGATCGCTTTCTGGTAGTCTTTCATGTAATAGTAAACCAAGCCGCGATTGTTATAGGCTTTGGCATCGGCGGGATTGACTTGCAGTATCTGATCGAAGTCCTGAAGTGCCGCTTCGTAGTTGCCTTTCTTGGCGCTGTGCAAACCGCGCTTATAAAAATGCTTGAGGTTCAATTCTTTGAGGTTCATAGGTCAACTTTCATTCCTTGCTTGATTCTGGGGATTGATTGCTTTGCACTCAGTGTTGAGTTCGACAGCCGTTAATCTGTGGAAAGAGTATCTACCTGCACTCAGGCTAACTCTAGACGTATTCGAGGGAAATCTACCCGAAACAGGATTTTAGGTTGATCTTAACAGCAGTTGAATCCTGTGGAAAGAGGCTGAATCTCGGCTGGATTTACTTCGTCTGTTCGATTGTTTACCCGATAGACTTTCGCTGAAAAATCGAGTTTTGGTTGGTACTCTGTGTCTCTCAATGCGGATGCGACACGCTCGATAGCCAAATTCAGCTTGACGCAGCTACGAGCGCATACATTTTTCACGTACTCCGCCAGAGTAAAATTTATATCTTGATGGTCAAACTTCGTCTCAGTATTTACCGCAGCACGTCTCTACAAAATTTTGTTGCCTAATTACCGATTACCGACGATAGATTACCAATTACCGCTCGACTTCCTCTTCCACATAAACTCTCAATTTCTCCAAATCTGGAAGTTCGATCAATTCTTTTTCCTTTTGCTCAACAGAGATTGGCATCATCACAGGTTTGCGGTGTTCTATCCAGCAACTCGCCAGCGGCAAAGTTTGTTCCAAATCTTCCAAAGGCCTGGGAATTACCATCACCGCGTTCAACTCGCCAATACGCTCAGCTTCGTACATCCCGGCTTCCACTGCGACTGCGACATCTGCGACTGCACCGCGAATAATTGCCGTGCACAAACCTGCGCCAATTTTCTCGTAGGCGGCCAAGTGTACGTCTGCGGATTTGAGCATAGCATCGCAAGCACCGACCATTGCCGGAAATCCCCGGGTTTCGAGCAAACCGATCGCCTGATTGCTCAGCCGCGAATAACTGCCACTTTCGGAGAGTTCAGTCAGCCGAAAGCCGATCGGCAAAACCACTTCCAAATTAGCCAAAGGTCTAGCAATCACCAACTTAGAAACAAACTGTCCGAACTGTTCAGCAGTCTGAGCTCCGGCTTCTACAGCCAAACGCACGTCGGAAATTCTGCCGCGGACGATCGCCGTACAGTGACCGGAACCAATTTTCTCGTATCCTACTAAAATGACCCCGGCCGACTTCAGCATCATGTCAGCAGTCCCGACAATTGCCGGAAAACTCCTGGTCGATACCAAACCCAAAGCAGTGTCTTTGAAGTATTCCTGATGCTGCGATCGCTCTTCCTGACTGTTACTATCTGTTTGTCCGTCCATCTTCTATTACCCTTAGAAACTTCTCAAAATAAAAATTTGTGGATAGTTTTAGTTTCTCAGATGAGAAGACAGACTGCACGAGCTGCAAGACACAGATTTATGCTGCAAAGCCTTAAAAATTGCTGAGCTACCAATAATATGAGATTACCTATTTATATTGATCGTTCTGCCTTCAGCATAGCTGCCTTTTGCAGAAATGACCGCTACCCGGAACCGCCCGAGAGAGTTTGACCGTTTTCTTGCGATCGATTAAAAGCTTGCCGGTGCGGAAACAGCGTTCCCAGCAACTGATTGATGTGAGCTTGGCCGTACAAAATAGTTGGCGTCTCCCCTGGTTGGGTGGGCGGCGGTGCGGTGTCTGACGGCGGCTCTGCGGGAGTCTCCGGCGGTGTTTGGGCGGTGTCTGACGGCGGCTCGATCGGTCGATCGACCGATGGGGCAGTAGGGGACGGGGTTTCCGCTTCTGCGGTTGCTTCTGCTGCAACTTCGCGACTGCTATCTCCCATCAGAGAGCCTGCTGGCAAAATTTGCATTTGAGGAATACAAGGATTAATCAGCGTCGCCGCCGAGCCAATACAGGCATTGGCACCGATCGTCCCCGCACCTACCACCAACACTCCTGCACCCAGAATCACGCCCGCCTCGATGTCCAGATTACCTTCGCGGGCGTGAAGAATAACTCCCATGCCGATACAGGCACCGGCGGCGATCGAGATCCGGCTGCCCGGATCTGCTTGTAGGATGACTCCTGGGGCGATCGCCGCACCCTCATTTACAACCACATCGCCACTCATCAAAATCTGAGAGTTGCTACTTAATTGCAGTGGCGATAAATACATTCAACTTCACCATGAAAGGAGCTATAATTTTAGATATAAGGACTTTAAATTATCGGTTTTCTCGACTGATACAATTAATCCTGTCAAGCTAAGAAACTAGGATTTAGTATACTAAGAAGCTTGAGGCTTTAACGTTTTCTAGAAACTTTCAGAAGATTCTAGATTTAGACCAATACTTCTCAATCGAGTTCTCTAACTATCTAAAATCTAACTTCAATGCGATTGCAGTTCTCCCGCCAGCCCAACAGAGAACTTAACGGGAGAAACCATTTAATTACCAGACCTTCTTAAGGTCGCTGGATAATTTCTTCGAGTACGCGGCGCTTGGCCTTGGAGTCGATACCAAGCAAGCGGACGTACTCGCCGCTGTGTTCTGTCATACAGCTTTCGAGAGCCGAAATTACTTCGGATTCGCGGTTGGAGGCGATCGGCGCGCAACTGCTCCAAGAACCGGTGCGGAAACGGCGCGCGTCGGCGTGTTCCGTGCCAATTTTGTAGCCTTGGGAGAGCAGGTTGCGGATTTGGTCGATCGTCTTGCCGGTCAAGATGCCGCTGCTGCCGACCGCACCTGTGTAAGCTTCTTTAAATTTCCCTGGTTTGAATCCCGATGTTGCAGCCGGCTGAGCCGATCGAGCAACAGGGCCGTCTGGACGCTGAATAATTTCTTCAACCACGCGGCGCTTAGCTTTCGGGTCAATGCCGATGAAGCGCACGTATTCGCCTGGGTACTGGTTCATCACAGATTCTAAAGCGGCGATCGCCTCAGATTCATTTCTCGTTTGCACCGAAGCCCCGCTTTGCCAAGAACTGGTACGGAAGCGGCGCGCGTCGGCGTGTTCCGTCCCCACTTTGTAACCTTGAGCTAGCAAGCCGCGAACCTGAGCCACTGTTTCCGCACTCAATTTGCCGCTGCTTGACGCAGAACCGGTATTGTGGGGAGCAGCTTGTGCAACTTTACCGTTAGATGGGTGAGTTTTGGCGCCGTTAGAGCCGTTAGAGCCGTTAGAGCCGTTGTCTCCAGGTCTTTGGACGATTTCTTCTAGTACGCGGCGCTTGGCTTTGGTGTCAATCCCGATCAAGCGGACGTATTCTCCTTGGTGGTCAGCCATGCAAGCTGACAAAGCCGCGACTACTTCAGATTCGCGGGTTGAGGAAATTGGGCCGCAAGTGCGCCAAGAACCGGTGCGGAAGCGGCGGGCGTCGGCGTGTTCTGCTCCCACGCTGTATCCTTGGGCTAGCAAATTGCGGATGCTATCGGCTAGAGAAGAGCTCAATTGGCTGGTGGAATGGGTAGAATAAGTAATTGGAGGCATATTAGAGTTTTTAGCTTGCTCGTTGCGAATTGGTGCTAGACAGGCGATGTTGTCAGCGCAGCGATAACCCGTTCTCAGAGCGTCATTGATGCCGATGACGTGGGTCGCAAATTTAACATCTGAATCAAGAACATCTGGCAGGCGATCGGCTTGCTGCTGATTAGTGATGACGGCTCCCGAAGGTATGTACTTACCGGGGGGAATCTCCACATCTTGAATTAGTACGTGCATCATCACAATGCAGCCGTTTCCTACTCTGGCATTGAACACCGTAGAGCGAAAGCCGATAAAGCACTCGTCACCTACGTAAGCCGGGCCGTGAATTAAACTCATGTGAGTCAGGGAAGTATTTTTCCCCACCCACACGGAATAGGATTTGTCGTCGTCTCCTTCGACTCTGCCTTGTTCGAGGCCGTGAATCACTACTCCGTCTTGAATATTGGTTCCCGATCCGATATAAAACGGAGTGCCTTCATCGGCGCGGATAGATGTCCCGGGGGCAATCATCACATTTGAACCGATATGCACATCCCCAATAATGTTAGAAAAGGAATGTACGTAGGCGGTATCATGAATTTTGGGCTCAGCCAAGTTTTTCGACCAAGGCGTCGGGGGAGCCGCAACGTTGCGGACTGCCATAAATTAAGTTCTCCTAAGCTGAAAATTTTTTTTGTTAGTTGTTAGTTGTTAACAGTTAGCTGTTCACTGTTTACTGTCAACTGCCAACTGCCAACTAGCGGTACGGGTCGTCTTTTTTACTGTAAATGAGGCGGTTTTCTACATTGACAGTATCTATAATGCCTACTACCAGAGCATCGATCGGACGGTTTTCGCTCCCCGGCGCGATGCGGGCTGCGCTGCCGCGGGTCACTAAAACCCATTCATCTATACCAGCGCCCACACAGTCAGCGGCTACCTCATAGCCGGGAACTGGCAAACCTTCTTGATCGATGAATTGCAGCAGTAGAAATTTCGATCCTCTCAGCGTCGGCTCTTTTTGGGTACTGACAACTGTGCCGAGAACTTTGGCCATTTGCATTTTAGGTAATAGGTAATTGGTAATTGGTAATTGTCATTTTTACACCGTCACTTGTCTTTTTTAAATTAGCTTTATTCAGTCCCCTGTCTTCATTTTAGAGTTTTTCGTCTAGTAACTAATGACTAATGACTAATGACTAATGACTCGTGACTTATGACTAATAACCAATATCCCATGCCCGCCTTAATTAAAAATTAAAAATGCTCAATCAAAAACATCGCGATTTTTAATTTGTGATTTTTAATTTTTAATTACCAAATGCCCCTAACAGCCTCGATCCCGTATTAAGATCTGTTGAGGGGGCGAATGCCGCTCACGCCTTCGCGGAACTGTTCTACAGCTTCGGTGTAGCGAATGGGCAGCACGTACTCCAAGTTTTCGTGAGGGCGGGCGATAATGTGGGTGGACATCACTTGTCCGCCGTTAACGCGCTTCACCGACTCTACTCCGGCGGCGACGGAAGCTTGCACTTCGGAGACATCTCCTCTTACAATGACCGTAACGCGAGCGCTACCGATTTTTTCGTAGCCTACTAAGGTGACGCGGGCTGCTTTGACCATCGCGTCAGCAGCTTCCACAACTGCGGGGAAGCCTAATGTTTCGATCATGCCAACTGCAATTGCCATTGGTTTTACTCCTGATTGAATATTTGGGGAACTAAAGTGTTAATGTTTGACGATCGCACTGCTTTTCGTCAAACATTTCGTCAAACGAAATTTCAGTGTGCTAAAAACTTAGTAGCCTCGGAACTGTTCTACTGCTTCTGTATAACGAATCGGCAGAACGTATTCTAGGTTTTCGTGGGGGCGAGCGATGATGTGGGTAGAGACGACTTCTCCGCCGTTCACCCGCTTGACTGATTCCACTCCTGCTGCAACTGAGGCTTGAACTTCCGACACGTTGCCGCGCACAATTACGGTGACGCGGGCGCTGCCAATCTTTTCATAGCCCACGAGGGTAACGCGAGCAGCTTTGACCATAGCGTCGGCAGCTTCCACAACAGCGGGAAAACCTTTTGTCTCAATCATTCCCACGGCAATTGACATTTTTGAATCTCCTTTGAGGATTAGTGAAATTACCGTTACAAATCTTTCAGAAATCTAAAAATTTGGACGGGGAGGCCCACATTATTTAGGAATGCAGTGTAAAGCTTCCTATACTATAAGAATAGGGCAAGCTGTCCACCTTGACAATATAAACTAACATCATAATGTTTAATAACAAAAATTAAAAAATTTTATGTTACTTAAAATAATTTAATATTTATTTAATAATCTTAATATAGAGCGGAGTAGATGCGGGCGGCGCTCGGGGAGTCAAGTAAGTACAAATACCTGTAAACTAGAGTTCGGTGGGTGAAGGCGGGGGATCTCGCTGTCGGGAAACTTGGGGATTTCAAGGGGGGATCGCGGGGAAACTGGCAAAAAAGGCAGTCTTGGCCCAGCGGCGGGCGTTTTTTTTCTGTGAGTGCCGATTCTGAGAAAGATGTATTTTTGTAGAGAGAGAATTCTCAGTTTTGATGCTTTAATGTATAGTTAATTTTAGGTGCAAATTATTTTGCCAGAACTATTAAGATCTGGTTTAGTCAATATTTTAGGGTGTGGCGCGATCGCCAGCGACTGCTTTTGTATAAAGCCAGCCAGTAATTTGAAGTTTCAGGGATAAATTAAATGACTGAATTTCTCCTCCAAGCCTGTTGGTGGGTACCTTTATATGGCTTAATAGGCGCAATTTTAACTTTGCCATGGTCTACCGGAACTGTTCGTAGAACAGGGCCCAGACCAGCGGCTTACTTCAATTTGCTGATGAGTGTGTTGGCTTTCATCCACGGGTCAGTTATTTTTACAGCAACTTGGGATCGACCACCCCAACAGTTGCTGGTGCACTGGGTGCAAGCAGCAGACTTAGATTTGTCTTTTGCCATAGAAATTTCCACGACCAGCGTCGGAGCAATGGAATTAGTGACAATTCTGAGTTTGCTAGCACAAATCTACGCTCTCGGGTACATGGAAAAAGACTGGGCGCTAGCTCGATTTTTTGGACTGATGGGTTTTTTTGAAGCGGCAATTAGTGGCATTGCGATTAGCGACTCGCTACTTCTAACTTACGGTTTGTTGGAAGTGCTGACGCTCTCAACTTATTTGCTAGTCGGCTTTTGGTACGCTCAACCGCTGGTAGTAACAGCCGCTAGAGATGCGTTTTTAACAAAGCGTGTAGGAGATGTACCGCTGCTGATGGGAGTAGTGACGCTTTCAACTTTAGCCGGAAGTTTGAATTTTTCCGATTTGGAAACATGGGCGGAAACTGCAACTTTGTCTCCATTAGTGGCGACTCTTTTAGGTTTGGCTTTAATCGCCGCACCTACAGCCAAGTGCGCTCAATTTCCGTTTCACTTGTGGCTCGATGAGGCGATGGAAGGGCCAAACCCGGCTTCGATTATGCGGAATACGGTGGTTGTGGGCGCTGGGGCTTATGTTTTGATTAAACTTCAGCCGGTGTTAGCGCTGTCGCCAGTGATTGGTGTGGTGCTGGTGGTTTTGGGTGCGGTGACGGCTGTTGGCGCTTCGCTAGTGGCGATCGCCCAAATCGACATCAAAAGAACACTATCGCATTCTACCAGCGCTTCTATGGGTTTGGTGTTTATCGCAGTGGGACTCAATCAAGTTGACATTGCTTTGCTGTTGCTGTTCGCGCACTCGATCGCCAAAGCACTATTATTCATGAGCATAGGGTCAGTTATAACCACAACTCAAACCCAAGATTTAACAGAAATGGGTGGGTTGTGGTCGAAGATGCCTGCCACCACTGTGGCTTATTTAGTAGGCGCTGCGGGGATGGTAGCGCTGTTGCCTATGGGCAACTTTTGGGTGATGCGGCGCTGGCTCAACGGTTTTTGGACAGTGCCTTTGTGGCTGGTAGTTGTGCTGCTTTTAGTTAACGGTTTGACTGCGCTAAATTTAACTCGCGTATTCGGTTTAGTGTTTGCCGGAAAACCGCAGCCCAAAACTCGCAGAGCTCCGGAAGTCGGTTGGCCGATGGCTTTGCCGATGGTAATTTTGACGGTGATTGGGCTGTTGGTGCCTTGGACGTTCCAGAAGTGGCAACTGTTAATTAGTTGGACTGGGCCTTGGGCGGAAACTGGGGATTTTGATAGTTTAAATTTGCTGTTGAAGACTCTGGATACTCCGCTGTTGGTGTTATCTGGCTTGATTGGTGTGGCGGTTGGGGTGGCGATTTATTGGTACGGGGTTTTACCTCGACCAGTACGGCTGCCGATTCCGGCGGTGCAGGATTTGTTTGCTTACGACTTTTATATCGATCGAGTTTACCGCTTGACTGTCGTTTGGGCCGTGGCTTCTATTGCCAAAATCAGCGCTTGGACTGACAAGTACGTGGTAGACGGGGCGGTTAATTTGTTCGGTTTTGCAACCATTTTCAGCGGCGAAGGGTTGAAGTACAGCGGCACCGGTCAGTCGCAGTTTTATGTGTTGACTATTGCGGGCGGCGTTGCTGGGTTGCTAGGGCTGATTATTTGGCAGTTCTAAACCGCAGATGTTGGCGGATGAACGGGGATGTAGGCGAAGCCTTCGGGAAGGGTACGCAGATGAATGATTTTGAGTTTGTCTGCTTCTTTCTCTAGTTTTATTCAAAGTCGATCGGCCATAATTCAATAACCGGAACTTCCCAACCGGGCAAAAGTTCTGGTATTGAAATTATGTCGTAGTGCTGTCCCCGCTCGCGAGGTTTATAATACTCGCGAGCGGGGACAGCACTCCAAGAAAAGATATTTTTTGCAAAAATGAGATGCTCCCATTTAATTTGCAAATTTTATCGATGGGTAATAATTGAGGTCCTAGGATGATTTCTGAGACATTTGCATCTATGTTAACAAGAAAATCAGCCGATCGCTTTTTTATTCAGTTGCTTTGCGTTACTGTTAAATATAGTTCTAAATGCTGTGTAACAGGGGAGTTTTAATTGATGCTCAGTGCCTTAATCTGGATACCAATGTTGGCGGCTGCTCTGATTGGGTTCTGGCCCGGTGCGATCAGTTCTAAAATAGTTCGGAATGCTGCGATCGCGATTGCGGGCGTAACTTTTATTCTCTCGGTGATTTTGGCAGCTCAGTTTGATGCCAGTACAAGTCAGTTGCAGTTTTCGGAATTTATTCCTTGGATAGATGCTTTGGGATTGAATTACAATCTCGGCATTGATGGTTTGTCACTACCTTTGGTAATTTTAAATACTCTACTGACAGGGGTAGCTATTTACGCGACGGATGAGTCGATCCGCAGACCTCGACTTTATTATTCTTTGATGCTGTTAATTACCGGCGGCGTCACAGGGGCTTTCTTATCTCAAAATCTGCTGCTATTCTTCCTGTTTTTCGAGGTAGAATTGATTCCGCTTTACCTGTTAATTGCGATTTGGGGAGGGGAACGCCGGGGTTATGCTGCTACTAAGTTTTTAATCTATACTGCATTTTCCGGCATTGTGCTGCTGGGTTCTTTCTTGGGGGTGGTTTGGCTTAGCGGTGCTTCTAGTTTCGATATGGTTGGTGCCGCGGGCTCATCGCATTTGCAAGGAGGATTGCCATTGCCTTTGGTAAGGCAAATTGTTTTGCTTGCAGGGGTGTTGCTGGCTTTTGGCATTAAGATTCCTTTAGTGCCTTTTCATACTTGGCTGCCGGATGCTCACGTAGAAGCTTCGACGCCGGTTTCGGTGCTGCTGGCGGGGGTGCTGTTGAAGCTGGGAACCTACGGGATGCTACGCTTTGGTTTGGGCTTGTTTCCCGATGCGTGGGCGGTGGCTGCGCCTTGGTTGGCGAGTTGGGCGGTGGTGAGCGTGCTTTACGGGGCTAGTTGCGCGATCGCCCAAAAAGATATGAAAAAAATTGTAGCTTATAGTTCGATCGCTCACATGGGCTACATTTTGTTAGCTAGCGCCGCAGCTACTCCCATTAGTATGCTGGGAACAGTATTGCAAATGATCAGCCACGGTTTAATTTCGGCGCTACTATTTTTGAGTGTCGGCATTGTTTACAAAAAATCAGGCAGCCGCAACATCGATGTGCTCAAAGGTTTGTTCAATCCCGATCGCGGTTTGCCGATGATTGGCAGTTTAATGATCCTTGGCGTGATGGCGAGTGCCGGCATTCCGGGGTTGGCGGGATTTATTGCTGAATTTTTGATATTTCGGGGCAGTTTACCAGTGTTTCCCGTGCAAACTTTGCTCTGCATGATCGGCACTGGTTTAACTTCAGTCTACTTTTTAATTATGGTCAACCGCGCCTTTTTCGGTCGCCTTTCCGATTTGGTGGTGAATTTGCCACAAGTGCGGTGGCGCGATCGTATTCCTTCGCTAGTTTTAGCAGTAATTATCGCCATCATGGGAATACAGCCGGGAGTTTTAATTGGCTTGAGCGAGAAAACTGCGATCGGCCTAGTATCGGCTGTGCCCGCGCAAGTTCAACAAGTTGCTCAAAACTTGGAGTGAAATATTCCATAAGTTTGTAGTGAGGAATTCCGTCTTTCTTTATAAATTTTTGAGGACTTTAGTCTTCACTACAAACATTTGGAGCATCTGGGGCATTGCAAAAAGCATTTCTTTTACAGTGCTGTCCCCGCTAGCGTGCATTTACGGACGCTAGCCTGCATTTACGGACGCTAGCGTGCGGGGACAGCACTCTTAATGCAAAACACAGATGCTCCCAAACATTCTTCGGAATTCTGAGTTGGTTGGTAGGAAAAAAGTTATTCAATTAAGGTTCAAATCAAATGACAACTACCGTATCAAAACCCTCTGTCCATCCTCTATCCGCCTACATTGACATCTTGGAATCAGGCAAAGCTTTGCTTCCAGAATCAGCGGATAATGTAGTAGAAGTAGTCGGCATTCTCAAAAGTTACGCTATAGTTCTAGATGCCTACTCCCGCAATCTAAACTACATCGCTGAAGAACAATTTTTAGTGCTTTTCCCATTTTTTAAATATTTCAACGGAGAAGTGACTCGACCGAAATTAATCCGCTATTTGTGGCACGACCGGATTAATTTTGAGTATGCTGAGTATGTGATGAGAACCATGCTTTGGCACGGCGGCGGCGGTATGGACAGTTATTTGGATTCCCCGGAATTTAGCAGTTTAGCCGAAAAGGCGATCGCAGCTAAACTCAAAGGCAACTTTTTGATGCAGGGACTCCACAAAGCATTCCCGGAGTTTTTGCCCGAACAAGTGCGGATGCTGGCTTATTACACCGGGCTGGGTCAGTTTTGGCGGGTAATGAGCGATTTGTTTATTGATTTGTCCGATCGCTACGAAGCCGGTCAAATTAAGTCGATCGCAGATATAGTAGATTTCGTCTTAGCAGGTTTGGTAGGCGCCGCCAGTCTACCAATCACCTACAGCGTCAAGATTAGCGGTCAAGTCTACGATATCATTCCGGCGTCAGCGGGCTTGACATTTTTACCAGATGTAGCAGTGCCTTATGTAGAAGCAATCTTCTTTCGGGGCACTGCGTTTTTTGGAGTAGTTTCCTACAACGCCCAAGCGCATCAAATCCCCGAAAACCAGGGAGAATTTAACTATGGGGCTTTGTTTGCTGACCCTTTGCCCATCGGAGGTGCAGGAATTCCCCCAACTCAATTGATGCAAGATATGCGGCATTTTCTGCCGGATTATTTGCAAGAAATTTACCGCACTAGCTGTCGCGGCGAAGATGATGTGCGCGTGCAAATTTGCCAAAGTTTTCAGAAGTCGATGTTTTGCGTGACGACGGCGACTATTTTGGGTCTAGCACCTCATCCGATGAATACCTCAGATCCAGAGGAAAAAAAGGCTAATCGGGCTTATTTGGAAGGTTGGATGGATCGATTTGGCGCTTCTCGCTTGGATTGGGCAAATCAGCCAACTATCAGGGCTTGTCAGCTTTTCCCGGAACGGTAGTCAGTTGACAATTGACAGTTGACAGTTGACAGTTGTCAGTTGTCATTTGTCAGTTGTAGGGTGTGTCGCTACTAAAAATTCCTGAATTTAATCGACAATCTCATAGCGACGCACCTTACACATCTTATAGGCAAACAACCCTACGTTTAAATTCGCTTAATAATTGTTTGATTCCATAAATTTTTATAAATGCTATAAAACGTAATTTATCCTACTGCAAATTCAGTTAAATATCGCAGATTAGGAGGGTCGAAAGCCAGTATAATATCTTGTTTCGGAACTCCTAATTCAACAAGTTCATTAGCAATACCCACCTCAGTGCCGTCCTGCTGAATCCAGATTTTATTGTCTATAATATCGAGGTGCAAAACAGGGCCATAAATTCGCCGCTGATTCCGCCAGCCCACATAGATTAATTGATAATGATCGCGAGTGGTATCAAAGATAGTTTGAGCCTGAATTCGCTCATCCCAAACCAGACTGGCGTGTTGGGAGAGCAGATTTTGGATGTGCTGCCGATAAAGGTCTACATTTGCCATTGTTGCGTTAGCGGAGCCCTCGAAGAGGATCGCCTCCTGCTCTGTATTATAAATAATCAAATGGATTTGATTTTGTTGAACCAAAGACCGGATAAATCCAGTTGTAAAAAAACTATCATAGACATTGCTGGGTACTGCCAGATATAAAATTCGGTCAACTTCCTGTTGTTCTAAAGCTGCTCGATAACTAATAAATTGTCCTAAAGCTGTATAAAATTGAGAGATTTTGGACGGGCCAATAAAGCTTTTTATTTCAACGGCAATTTTTTGTCCGTCTTTTTGGGCTGCCAGCACTTTTTCGGCACCCAAGTCGATGTAAAGTTCTAGAGTTCCTGCTTGTAAATTGTAGAGATCGTGAGTAATCTGCCATCCATCTTTCTGGAGAGCGGTTTTAACGACTTCGTGAAAGATATCTTTAGCAGGCACGGCTTTACTGACTCGCTGTGTTTAACATCTGAATATTTGTATTTTAACCCAGATTCCGCACCGATATGACAGTTGGAGTGCGGAATCTGGGTTGTAGGGTGTGTGACACTGAGAAGCTTTGACTTGTGGCTTGTGACTTTGGAGTGTCACGCACCGTTGCTCAATTACCAATTATCAATTACCAATTACCAATTCCCAATTCCCAATTCCCAATTCCCGAATTATCTAGATTCGGACTAAAAGACTCAGGCCATGAGAATCAGTTCCGCAAGTTCCCAACAAACCATAAGTTTCAGCTAAATCTTTGACTAAAGCAGTTTGTTTGGGACTCGGTTTCCAAGGATTGGGATTAGCATAAGCATAGTAAATTTCTACACCGTCAATGCCAAGACGGGCTGCTTCTGGGATTAGTTGATCTGCTGTGGATCGATACCGGCAAGGATGTGCTAGAACTGCTAAACCTCCTGCTTCCTTAATCGCTTCAATTACCCAGGCTGCGGCATAAGAGGCGTGGCCTTCAGTACCTTTACCTCGCAAGTAAGGTTTGAGACTGGGATGTTCCTGATCGAAAGCGTAAGCGAGAATGTGTACATCGTTGTTGAGCAATTCGGCATTAATTTCAGCGCCTGTCCAAAAACTAGGTGCTGCGGTAGTGCTGTCGGGATGGTTTAGTTTCCAATTATCCAGCCAAATTTGAGCTTGAACGTAGCCTTTGGCGCTGTGATGGTCAGTGATAGCGAAGCCTTTCAAACCACCTGCTATCGCTTGTTCCATCAATTTCTCAGGCTGCAATCGCCCGTCTGAGTAGACTGTGTGCATATGGAAGTTATAGGAACCCGGACAGCTATCGGCATCAATTGTCTGCAAGACTTGTTTGAGTGCCCAGATATTCTGGGCTTCTGGTTTGAGGCTAGAACTGGTGGAGGGAGCGAGATTGACCGCCATAAGCATTATTATAAAAAAAACTAGCTTTGTTCACTATATCTAATTTTTTGTTTAAATGTTGGGGGCTGATACCCACAGGCACTGCAAAGCGTTAGTCGCATTTTAAGCCTGCGGCTGCGGCTGTGGGAAATTCGATCGGCACAAAGGTAAGGCCAAACTGTTCTCTAGAACACGGTACAATATGCGCCACTCGTTTAGGGGGGTTTTTCCGATTTCCAGTCTTCGAGTCAAACTCAATTATACCCGTGGCTCCCTCGGCTTTAAAATTTGGATCGGCTAAGGTTTTTTGCATTCCTTCGCGGCTGGGTTCCGGCTGTATTTCTAGGGCTTTAATCAGCGTTTTGGCGGCATCGTAGGTTAAAGCCGATCGAGTATTGACCGGGCCTCCCCACAATTTTTCAGCGTTGACCGGAAACTTTTGGTCAAAACTGATTGTCGGATGCCAAAACACGGATATGCCCAGTTTTTCAATGGATTTTAGCTGTTTTGCTACTTCTAGCGTTCTCGGCTCGTACAGCGTCCAAGGCCCGACAATCCAATTGCGATCGCCGTTAGCTTTAATCATTGCGAGCGCATTTTCTACAGCCATAGTAACTTGACCGTCGGGAATGACCAATATCGCCGTTTTTCCGGTTTTCTCAACTTCTTTGATTGCTGCTTCGGCGTTAAAATCATTTTTAGATAAGTCGTAATAATTACTGATTCTCAAAGTCGCTCCTCCTTGGGCTTCAAATTGCTTTTTAAACTCTTCCCACAAAGAAGCGCTAAACGGACTGTTGGGATTGTAAAAAACGGCGACTTTTTTTTCACCGACTTTAATCAGTTGATTTACCAAACCTTCAGCTTCTATGCTAGTTGTCGGAGCCGTGCGAAAGAAAAATTTACGAGGTTTGCGCGTCAGTTCTTCTGTTGTGCTTCCCGAAGAAAGGGCGACCAGTTTATTTTGATTGTAAATATCTACTGTTGCCACGGTCATGTCGCTGGTGTAGTGTCCGATGACTGCTAGAATATCTGGCTGAGCGACTAGGTAATTTGCCCTTTGAACTGCGTAGGATTTGATATTGCCATCATCCGCAATGATGACTTTGAGACCTTTTCCTTTGATAGCTTTTGGTTCGAGAAATCCTTGACCGGGAAAATCTTTATTGCTGTCGTTTGCAGCGAGGAGACCTAAATTAACTTCGGTTTGAGCTTGAGCAAGGCCGCGCAGCAGTTCTTCTGCTAAATTGGCGTTGAGAATGCTACCGTCATCCTTTCTGCGGATGGGAACAACAATTGCGATCGTGTAATAGTCTGCCTTGATTGCCTTCAGCAGAGCATTGTTAATGTAAATTAAAGTTTCGGGGTCTCTGCGGTCTTCTCGCCAGGACTGTTTGAGCAATTTTAAAGCTTCTGAATAATTTTTGTCGGCAAATTCATTTATTCCCCTTTGTTTTGACCAAAGGGCGGAGGTTTGTACTAGGAGTTTTTCACCGGAACTTACACCATCTGGGGAAGCTGTACGCTCGGAAATTGGTGTTTTTTCGCCGACAATTTCTGGAGAGGGTTTAGGTGGAGAGGGTGGCTGGGAAATTCTGGGGATTAAAAGTACGATCGCCAATCCGGCGCAAATTCCCGCAACGCCTAACAGCGGCCAGCGAAAGCGCACAGGTTTGGGTGACTTGGGCTGTTCGTCGATCGCATCCAAGTCTTGCAAAACTTCAGAAACAGATTGGTAGCGCTCTTGAAAGTGGAAGCGCACCATCCGGGTTAATATATTTTTGAAACGGTCGCTAACTTGTAGCGCAGGGCGATCGGGCGTCGAATAATCCCAGACAATTTCACAAGTTTGGGGGTCTTGCGGCAGATTGGTGGGACGTTGGCCGGTGAGAGCTTGGATGGCGATAATTCCAAGAGCGTAAATGTCGTTGTAGGGTTGCGGGACAGACCGGGGATTGTATTGTTCCGCAGGCATATAACCGCTGGTGCCGATCGCCTGCGATGTTAATATTTCACCTGTAGAGCTGGCCGTAAAAGTGCTGATTTCTTTGACAGCCCCAAAATCAATCAAAACAATTCTTCGATCTGTTTGACGCCGAATTAAGTTAGAAGGTGTAAGATCGCGGTGAATAATATTTTCTTGATGAACTGACTGTAAAATTTCCAGAATTTCTCGCAACAAGGCGATCGCCTGTTGCTCTGTCCACTGTTTGCCCGCCGCCAGTTCTTCTTGACTGAGCGGAGCTCCCTGAACGTATTCTTGAACCAAGTAAAAATAGTTATTTTCTTCAAAGCAAGCGAATAAACTGGGAATGCAGGCATGATTTCCCAGACGGCGCAAAGCGCTAGCTTCCCTTTCAAATCGCCTCCTTGCCATCTCCAAGACGCGCGGATCGTTCGATGGCGGAAAAGGAATTTCCTTGACAACGCACACATTTCCGGGTCTGCTTAGATCGTTAGCCGTGTAGGTTCTAGCAAACCCTCCCCGTCCTAATTGAGCAATAATTCTGTAGCGTCCAGCCAGTATATCTCCGGGATTGAGACACATAAATTTTATAGTTTCTCTTGGGGCGCGATCGTTGATGCTAATTATAATACAAAACCTGGGTTCACTACTTCCTTTATGGGACTTGGCGGTTGAAACTCATATGTTTCAACCTTCTCAAGAACAGGATCTCCGGCCCGTTCCACAAGAACATTGAATTTTTGTGGAACGGGCCCGATAGCCTGTTCCTACTCTAAAAACAAATTCCCAGGGATCACCTGGGAATCATAAATATTAAGAAAAATTAGTGCTGTTTTAATATATTTAATTAGCTCAAAAGCTGTCATAATCCAGCATCCCCAGTTGGAGATTTGAGAGCGGACTGCGGGGCGGGCATTCCTGTGCAGGTGCCGCACCCGATCGCATTTTCCGACATCAAGAAAACAGTTGCGTTCATGTTTGAGTACCAATTAAGCTTGGCTGCTGTTGCGAGTCTGGCTTGCCAGATCCAACAGTTGCGCCCAACGTTTTTGGACTTGTTTAGGAGTGCATTGGAGCGCAGTGGCGATCGCCTTGTCGCTTTCTTGGTTCCGCTTCATTTCTAACAGTTGCTGCATATCGGGCGACAGTTGAGCGCGAAATGCTTCCCATTTGTCGGAAGTCATGCCCAGCTTTTGATCGACATCAGCACCCAGCCATTCGTGTACCAGTTTCCAATTTTGAGTGCGGGAAAATTTTTCGACGTGGTACTTAAACCGTTGTTGCAAGTAGTCGCGCTGGCGGGAAGACAAACCGAGCACGCGGTCAATTTCCGAAGCCGAAAGATCTTGCAATTTTAAAGTTAAGTAACTCACGCATTCGGGTTGATTTTGGGCTTCGAGATAGGCGATCAATTCAGCGACTACTCGATCGCGCAGCACAGCATCAGCCGGATCGACAGTATCCGAAACCATTTGCTCGCGCACTTGTTGCAGCGCCGGAGAGCGGCTGTAGATTTCCGCATCTTCTCCCTTGCCCGACTCTACAGCCATTTCAATGTCGATCGCAGTTTCCGGAGGCTGGCCCTTGGCAAATCCTTGAGCGCGCAACACGATCAGGCGCTGGCGGTTGCGGCCGGGCAAGCCGATTTGGCGCTTGGCGTAGTGTTCGGTGAAAGCCATGTACTCCGCCAATTCTAGCTGCGTGCGGGGCTGGTAGCTGGCATCGACTTGGTGTTCGCGGCGGAAAGCCCGCAGAGATTCGATGTAAAAGCCTTGCAAAAAGTCTTCAATCATGTTGTAACGAGCTTGGAAGTTCAAGTTCGAGCGAAAAGAAGCAACATGGCGGTAAATCATGGCTGCGAGGTGAGAGTGCAGTTCGACGCGGCCTTGTTTGGAACCGAGGCGATAGTATTGCAGAGTTTTTTGCAACCGGTGCTCAGCCAAGGTGATTTGCCAAGCTTCAACTTCGCCGGAAATTTGGATGCGATCGCTTTTTTGGCAAATCCGTTCGACTTCCTTAGCAATCCGCATCGCCACTGCTTGAGCGCTGCGGCTGGGAGTTTTCATCGACGCTTCCAATTCTTTGAGGGCGAATTGGGCCAAAGCCAGGACATCAATGCTGGATACTGGATTGATTTCGGCGGTTTGTTCCGTGGAGGCGGCCGTCATGAAGTTGAGGCCTGAAGCGGTGTTGCAGTTGACGGTGTTGGTGGCAGTTTTGACAGTCATGGCGTTTATCCGGTAGTAGCGTAGAGTGGGCGAGAAGAACAGTTGCTGGCGGTTTCGCTTGCTGTGCTGATTCAACTCTCTATACATTGAATATAGGGAAGTAGAGATAATCGCAGTGATGCCACTGTTCCACTCTCTCATGCAACAGTTTTTGGCTGCTGAATCTGATTCTAAGCGCTGGGTGTGGAAGATTGGTTTTATTAGGCTTCAACCCTTACTGTACAAGCATTCTGAGCTGTAATGTTGGTAGGGCGATCGCGACAAAGATGGACGGTCTTCCGGGGCCGCTGAGTGGACAATTTACCAACTGGCCCTTTGAGGTGGTTTTGGGCGTCGCAGATTGTGGAATCGAGCCTCGGCAGAGTGTAGCGAACTGCACTATCTTCAGCAGCTACGCCACAGCAGTTGGGAAACCCGGTCAATCTGCAAATTTGCTCTTGGTAAAACGCGCAACGGCTTTTTTTTGAACGAACCGCGTTGGCGTAGCCTGCGCGAAGCGCTTAGACGCTAAGGACACGAAGGAAGAGAGGAGAAGAGAAGTACAGAGAGGCCTGTCTGCCAACAATTCATCCGGATTCTCTCTCTAATATCAAAGTCACGGGGCCGTCATTCTCTATAGAGACTTGCATCTGAGCTCCAAACAGCCCTGTTTCAACTTTTAAGCCGCTTTGGCGCAGCTTTTCGACAAATTTCTCATAAAGAATTTCGGCGGCTTCTGGGGTGGCAGAGCGATCGAACGAAGGGCGTCTACCTTTGCGACAGTCGCCGTAGAGCGTAAACTGACTGACAACCAGCAACTCGCCGCCGATGTCTTGTACGGACTTGTCCCAGCGGCCGATATCCCTGGCTGTGTCGGGAAACAAACGCAATTCTAGGCATTTGCGAGCCATCCAGTCGAGTTCTGCTTCGGTGTCGGTGTTTGCAATACCTACAAGCAAGTTGAGTCCGCAGCCGATTTTGCCGACAATTTCACCGTCTATTTCGACTTGAGACGATCTGACTCGCTGGATGATGACTCGCATGGGAAATCACAAGAGGAATTATGAAAAGAAACCCGGTTTCTCGGATAAATCTTGGTTTTGTCGGCCAAGTCTCGACGAAACAAACCGGGTTTTTAGCTAGCGCACGTTTGTTCTGCTTAATTTTCAACCTTTAGTTTTTCCCAAAACCTTTGCCGCGATTTGTGGAAGGCATACAGAGACAGTTTTCGATTTGCGATCGCAAAGTCTCGATATCCAACCCCTGACCGATCAGAACAAGCTGGTTTTTTGGCTCACCTTTCCACTGGTCGTCATCCATTGAAAATCGCTTGCCGCTCAAGTGAAAAATATGCCGTTTCGGACTTTCTTCAAACCACATAATCCCTTTCGCGCGAAACACGTTTGTTGGCATTTGGTGGTCTAAGAAATATTGAAATTTTCTCAGAGAAAACGGCTTGTCGCTCTGGAAAGAAATTGAGGTGAATCCGTCATTTTCTAAATGGTCGGAGTGATCGTGAGCGCTATGATCGTGAGCGCTATGGTCGTGAGCGCTATGTTCGTGATGTTCGTGTTCGTGATGTTCGTGTTCGTGAGCGCTATGGTCGTGATGGTCGTGAGCGCTATGGTCGTGATGGTCGTGACTGCTAGGAGTTGCCTCAGATTGGAAATATTTGTCAGATTCAAACAATCCTATACTGAGGATGAGCGGTAGGGGAACTTGCGATTTTACTGTTCGCAGAATTCGAGCACCTTGTTTGATATCGCGAATCTTAACTTCCAACAAATCTAACTCTGCTTCTTCAACCAAATCTGTTTTGTTGAGGATAATTATATCGCCGTAAGCTATTTGACTGTAAGCAGCTTCTGAGTTGAACAAATCTAAGCTGTAGTTGGCTGCGTCTACTACCGTAACTATTGAATCTAGACGGGTCAAGTCGCGCAGTTCTGTGCCTAAAAAAGTCATCGCTACTGGCAGCGGGTCGGCGAGGCCGGTGGTTTCTACTACTAGATAGTCGAGATTTTCTTGACGTTCTAAAACTTTGTAAACTGCATTAACCAAATCTTCGTTAATTGTGCAGCAGATGCAGCCGTTGTTTAGCTCAACCATGTTGTCGTCGCTGGTGACAATCAGTTCGTTGTCGATGCCGATTTCGCCAAATTCATTTACCAAAACTGCTGTTTTTAAGCCTTGCTGGTTGGTCAGGATATGGTTGAGCAGGGTTGTTTTGCCGCTGCCGAGAAATCCTGTAATGATGGTAACGGGTAAGCCGTGTTTGGGAGCGTCCATCGCCGGTTCTGTCTCGGACTGAGTTGTAGATTGCATAGCTTGACTGTCAAATAATGTCGATCGCACTTTTCTTGTGTTTCTTATTGTATCTTATTTAAGCCCAGCCCTCCTCAACCCGGTGTCTGGGAGAAATGTTGGCGTTGGGCGCCATGGAATCTACCCATCAACCGCCCATCGGCCCCAGAGTACAAAGGCCGTTGGGCTGAACCTGTTTGCCCGGTAAATCCAGCAGCGACAAATTTGGGGCAGATTTTCGCCAGTGCGATCGACTCTCGAACCACTGCTCTATAATAATTTTAATTATCGAGCTGCCTAAAATATTTAAATCTGAAATATAAACTAAAACAGGGCGGTGGCTAACAACAGCCACCGCCCTCAAGATAGTATTGCACTATCTAAGTCTGTGCTTACGCAGGAAGCAAGACTGAATCGATGATGTGGATGACGCCATTGTCAGCAGCAACATCGGCTCTGGTAACGGTAGAATCATTGATTTTGACGCCATTGGAAGCATCAATTTTTACTTCTGAACCTTCAACTGTCTTGGCAGATTTTAGCTTGACTACATCAGCAGCCATAACTTTGCCAGAAACGACATGATAAGTCAAGATTTTTGTGAGCTTAGGAATGTCCTTAAGCAGTGCGTCTACAGTACCTGCGGGAAGCTTAGCAAAAGCTTCGTCTGTAGGAGCGAAAACTGTGAAGGGGCCGGCGCCTTTGAGAGTATCTACTAAACCAGCAGCTTTAACGGCAGCAACTAGGGTTGTAAAAGAGCCTGCCGAAACGGCGGTATCAACGATGTCAGCCAAGTGAGTCACCTAGGTTTTGTATTCTCTAAATCACTATAACGCTAAAAAGTTAATTTAGCTACCTAAATTTTCCTCTTGTTCAGTCAGTTTTTCTGATACAAATAGCCAAATATTTTTATATAACTAATTTTATAAACTACCTATCTAAAGGTAGATGAAAATCTCCAGATTTTAGTGTATTTTTAATCTGACAATGTGAGCCTAAATACATTGGTAAGAGGATCGCCCCCGCGCGGTGTTGAGAGTAAACGCTAGGGCGATGGCGTTCCGCCCCGCCAGCTACAGCATTTTGACTACATTGGGAAAACACTCAATATCCAGCGTCGCGCTAACCCACCGCCAAAGCCAGCCACCCCCGACAAATAGCAACAGTTCGGCAAATCCCGATCTAGACTGTTAACAGCCATTAACTAACGGATGGGTGACATGAGATACAAACTACTAGGTCACAGCGGACTTCGCGTTTCCGAAATCTGCCTCGGAACTATGACTTTTGGGGAAGAGTCGGGTTGGGGCGGTTCCTACGACGAAAGCCGCAAAATGTTCGACGCATTTGCAGAAGCCGGCGGCAATTTCATTGATACCGCAAATCTCTACACCAACGGTACAAGCGAAAAATATGTCGGCGATTTCATCGGGGGCGATCGCGAAAAATGGGTAGTTGCCACTAAGTATAGCCTGAACATGAAAAATGGCGAAATCAACGGTTTCGGCAACCACCGCAAAAATATGGTGCAATCGGTAGAAGCAAGTTTGAAGCGGCTGCAACTTGAATACATAGATTTGCTGTGGCTGCACGCTTGGGATTTTACCACACCCGTCGCAGAAGTTATGCGCGCCTTTGACGATTTGGTACGCGCCGGCAAAGTTTTATATATCGGCATTTCTGATGCGCCCGCTTGGATTGTTTCTGCTTCAAATACCCTCGCCAACCTGCGCGGTTGGACACCATTTATCGGCTTGCAAATCGAGTATTCTTTAAAAGAGCGAACTCCCGAACGGGATTTGCTACCGATGGCAAAAGCCTTTGATATTGGCGTCACAGCTTGGAGCCCCCTAGGAGGCGGTTTGCTGACCGGAAAATACAACATTTCAGAAACCGCCGGCGAAGCTAAACGGCTTAACTCACCAGAATCTGGAAAAATTAGCGAACGTGACCTAAATATTGCTGCTGAAGTTAGCAAAATAGCCGCCGAAATTGGCAAACCTGCTTCTCAAGTAGCCCTGAATTGGCTGCGCCAGCAACCAATCGATGTGATTCCAATTGTCGGTTCCCGCAAACTCTCCCAACTTCAGGAAAATCTTGCTTGTTTGGAATTTGAATTAACTCCCGAACAAATGCAGCAGTTAGATGCAGCAAGTGCAATTGAATTGGGTTTCCCCCACGATTTCTTAAAGAGTTCGATGGTGCAAGATTTTGCCTTTGGAGGGGGAATCGCCAAAATTGACAGCCGCCGACTTTAACGTTGCTGCTATCTTCTAATCGCAGGTTTACGCAGATATTGACGAACCCCTCCTGAGAGGGATGATTGAGATTTGTGCTCTGGGCGTGACTTTAACCTCGTGCCCAGAGCACCAATGTCGTCACCTTGGTTTCTTGCTGCAGACTCGCGTAAAATCCTAGGTTTCTCGTCGCTGTTACCCAGTTTCTCCGGTATTGTTGAGAAGGGTGCCAGATGTGAGTTTAATCCGACTCCATAAACTGTTCTTTTTTAATCTATCGGAAGTCAGAAATCTTGGCAAAAAACTTGTATCTTAAGATACAAAATTTTGATGCGTGCGATCGGGTAAGTTTAAAAAAGGCGAGGTTTGTCAAATCAAAGGGCAACAAAAGCTCGATCGCAAATTTTCTAACCTCTCCAAATAAAGCAATAAAACTCGCTCGGTTTTAACCCCGTACCTGCCCGTTAAGAGTCATTTTACAAGGTCGATCGGCATTTTAACCGCTTTTGAAAAGCGTGCAAGCTAGGCGCGACCTGAGATCGAAGTCATCCTTAAGATAGAAGTAATGGCAGACAAATTGGGTTAGATTTAGCAACAATAGCAAGTCTAACAATATTAACTTATCTCCAAGTTTCAATTCTGAAAAAAGCAGATAAGCGTGTTTTTCCGCAGCTAAGCAGTTGCTTTGCTTTGCCCTATGAATGCGGCGCTTGCTTGTCAATAAAACTTCTCAGATTTATGCTTGCAACTTTCAGTAAGACACTGCTGAGAATGATATCTTATTGACAATTTTCCCTAACAAAATTTCATTTACAAATTCCCGAGGCTAATTATGTCCCCGCCCGAAAACTCAGTAAACAATAATTATAGCAATAAAGGTCGAGCATGGGAGATCCGATTTACTTCGATAGATACAGCCAAATCGCCCTCTCAATTCGCTCCCTCCCCGGCATTGCGCGCTAACTTATCAAAAGCTGCTGCTTTAGATGCACCGGATTTAGTTTGCCTGTCTCATTTGCGGTGGAATTTCGTCTATCAGCGTCCGCAACATCTCTTAGGCCGCTGTGCCAAAAATCGCCGCGTATTCTTTGTAGAAGAACCAATTTTGACAGCGGCTACAGATTGGCGGCTTGATGTCAGTATCCACGAAAGCGGAGTCTGGGTAATAGTACCGCACCTGAGCGAAGGAATCAGCGAAGAAACAGCGCAAACTGCTCAGCAAGCCATGCTCGATGATTTGTTTCAAGCAGCAGAAATCAGCCAGTACATCCTCTGGTATTACACACCAATGGCTGTCAGTTTCACCAACCACTTAAAGCCGCTAGCTGTAGTCTACGACTGCATGGATGAACTGTCAGCATTTCAGGGCGCGCATCCCGATTTAAAAGCAAATGAAAACCAACTATTAAAGCGCGCCAGCGTAGTATTTACTGGCGGACACAGCCTTTACGAAGCCAAACAGCACCAGCACCCAAACATTCATGCTTTCCCCAGCAGCATCGAAAAAGAACACTTTGCTAAAGCCCGGAATCTTTCTGAAGAACCGGCGGATCAAAAAGACATTCCTCACCCGCGTTTGGGATTTTTTGGCGTCATAGACGAACGCATGGATATCGAACTGCTGGGCGGGATTGCCGAAGCGAGGCCGGACTGGCATTTAGTCATCATTGGCCCCGTGGTGAAAATCGACCAGGCAACTCTGCCAAATCACCCAAACATACACTATCTCGGCGGCAAATCTTATCAAGAACTGCCAGCGTATCTTGGCGGGTGGGATATAGCAATGCTGCCTTTTGCGATTAACGAATCGACTAAGTTTATTAGTCCGACGAAAACTCCAGAATACCTCGCTGCCGGCAAACCGGTGATTTCTACTCCGATCCGCGACGTGGTGCGGCCCTACGGAGAAAACGGCTTGGTTCGGATTGCTAGCAATTTTTCAGAATTCGTTGCTTGTGCCGAAGAAATTATGAGCGAAACTTCGGACAATCGCACAAAGTGGCTCAGCGAAGTTGACGCCTTTTTAGCAGACAATTCTTGGGACAATACCTGGGGCGAAATGCTGGGGTTGATCGAAAGTGCGATCGAACGTAAAAGGCAGAAAGCAGAAGGCAGGATGAAAGTTTTAAGTTAGGAATGTTGAGATTTCAAACTCAACAATACTAGCTTTCCAATTACCAATTACCGATTACGCATTACCAAAATTCAGAGGTGTTTTAATGTTTGACTATTTAATTGTCGGAGCAGGATTTGCAGGTAGCGTCATTGCCGAAAGACTAGCAAATCAGGCGGGAAAAACAGTCTTGATAATTGATACCCGCAACCACATCGGCGGCAACGCCTACGACCACTACGACAACCACGGCATCCTCGTCCACAAATACGGCCCCCACATTTTTCACACCAATTCGCGCCCTGTTTTCGAGTACCTTTCGCAGTTCACCGAGTGGCGGCCCTACGAACACCGCGTCCTCGCCAGCGTTGACGGTCAACTGCTGCCAATTCCCATAAATCTCAACACGGTCAACCAACTTTACGGACTGAATCTCACCTCATTTGAAGTTGAAGATTTCTTCGCGAAAGTAGCAGAACCAAAGGATTACATTCGCACTTCCGAAGATGTCGTTGTCAGCAAAGTCGGCCGCGAACTTTACGAGAAATTCTTCCGCAACTACACCCGCAAACAGTGGGGAATGGACCCGTCGGAACTCGACAACTCAGTGATTGCGCGGGTACCCACTCGCACTAACCGGGACGATCGCTATTTTACCGATACCTATCAAGCAATGCCGCTGCACGGCTACACTCGGATGTTTGAAAAGATGCTTTCTCACCCAAACATCAAGGTGATGCTGAATACCGACTACCGCGAGATTGAGAGTTTTATTCCTTACGGGGAAATGATTTACACCGGGCCGGTGGATTCATATTTCAATTATTGCTACGGCAAACTTCCTTACCGTTCCTTGGAATTCAAGCACGAAACGCTGAACGTACCCGTACACCAAGTAGCACCGGTGGTAAATTACCCGAACGAGCATTTATATACTCGCTGCACGGAGTTTAAATACCTCACCGGACAAGAGCATCAAAAAACTAGCATTGTCTACGAATATCCCCAAGCTGAGGGAGACCCTTACTACCCAGTTCCGCGTCCCGAAAATGCCGAAATTTACAAGAAATATAAGGCTTTGGCTGATGCAACGCCGGGAGTTTCCTTCGTGGGAAGGCTGGCGACTTACAGGTATTACAACATGGATCAAGTTGTCGCTCAAGCTCTGACAACTTACACTCAAATTACTACCAAGCCCGTGATTGAATTGGTTGAAGATATTAACGGTTCTGCCTCTAATTTAAGCTCGGCGAATGGAGTTGCCGAGAGCCCAGCCACAGCACCTATAGAAGTGGCGGCAGTCCACGGCAACGGCAACGGTAAATCTGCTAACAATTAGCTGGAAACTGTGAGTTTGTACGGGTAAAAATGTAAGGTGTTCGGTGCGTACCCTACGGCGGTAAAAATGTAAGGTGCGCCCGCGCACCTACTCGGTTTTCATCAAAAGTTCTTTAACAATTAAAACAATAGTTGAGGTGAAAATGAACGTTCTCGTAAAAATTGTTTTGTCTCATGAGGTTTTGGAAAAATCTCAATTTGCTCAGTTTCAGAAAGAAATAGAGCGCCTAATCGAAAGCGGTGGCAAAATTCTGATGCTCGATTTCTCAAATATCACTTTCCTGAAAAATGCGGAGTTAATGGCTGTAGTGGCGATCGTGAAATTAGTTAGAGACAGCGAATGTATACTTTTGATATCTGCCATGAGCGAACAAGTGAGAATCCTATTTGAGCTCACGGGACTAGAACAAATATTTCAGTGTTTGCCGCCTTCGGAAGAAGTTGCCTTCAAAAGCGACCTAACTGAACCGTTAGGAGGTTTGCAAAGTGTTGCCAGTTAAACTAAAAATTGCAGATACTCGGCGATTGAAAGAGACTGGGGATTTAATGTGGTTTTCCCGATAATTTGTTCGTTTAATGCTCAGTCTGTTTGACTTAAAGCTCAGGCTGTTTGAAGTGAAAACTTTTGATTTTTTAGCTGGAAATTAATTCGCAAAAAACTTGTCAAAGTCGGGGCAATTGTCGCTAACCTATAAATATAACTTCGGGTAGATGTGCCGATGAGCTGGTTAGGTAGAGAACTAGAAAATTGCGATATAGAAGAGTCTTCCACTCTCGACAGTAAGGTGACTGTTCAAGGGCGGAAAACAGGTTATCCGCGCCCCCAATTGCGCCGCAGCAACTGGATTTGTCTCAACGGTCAGTGGAGGTTTGCTTACGACGACGCGGGACGCTGCGTGCAGCCGATCGATATTTCGGAGTGGACTCATACTATAGAAGTGCCGTTTGCTCCAGAATCGGCAAAAAGCGGGATCGGCGACACGAATTTTCACGCCAACTGCTGGTACGATCGGGAATTTGACGTACCCCACACAGAAGGCAGAGTTCTCCTCCACTTCGGGGCCGTAGACTACCGCGCCCGCGTCTGGGTGAACGGTCAGTTTGTCATCGAACACGAAGGCGGTCACACTCCCTTCTACGCCGACATTACAGCAGTTGTGAACCACAGCGGGCCTCAGCGGGTGACAGTCTGGGCCCACGACGACCCGCAAGATTTGGCAAAGCCGCGCGGCAAACAAGATTGGCAAGTGGAACCCCACAGCATCTGGTATCCGCGCACGACGGGCATTTGGCAGACGGTGTGGGCAGAATTGGTGCCTCATACTTATATTGATCGCATCCGGTGGACTCCCCAGTTTGAACGCTGGGAAATCGGTTTTGAAGCGTTTGTCGCCGGCGATCGCCAATCCGGGATTCAAATTAAAGTTAAACTGTCGATCGGCTGTATCCTGCTCGTCAACGACACCTACGAAGTCATCAACGGCGAAATCCACCGCCGCATCGCCCTCTCCGACCCTGGTATCGACGACTACCGCAACGAACTGCTGTGGAGTCCCGAAAAACCGACATTAATTAACGCTCAAGTGCAGTTGTGGGCTGACGGCAAATTGCTCGACGAGGTTAAATCTTATACCGCCATGCGGACGGTCAGCATTCAGCGCGATCGCTTCATGCTCAACGGCCGCCCCTACTACCTGAGACTGGTGCTCGACCAAGGTTACTGGCCCGACACCCTGATGAGTGCCCCCTCCGACGAAGCCTTGCGCCACGATGTCGAATTAGTCAAAGCAATGGGCTTCAACGGCGTCCGCAAACACCAGAAAATCGAAGATCCGCGCTTTTTGTATTGGGCCGACGTGCTGGGGCTGCTTGTCTGGGAAGAAATGCCCAGCGCCTACCGCTTCACTCCCAAGGCCGTTGACAGATTGACGCGGGAGTGGGCGGAAGTAATCGATCGCGACGCCAGCCACCCCTGTATCGTAGTCTGGGTGCCGTTCAACGAATCTTGGGGAGTGCCCAATTTAGTCGAAGCGCCAGCCCACCGCAACTACGTCCAAGCGCTATATTTCTTGACCAAAACCCTCGATCCGACTCGCCCCGTCATCGGTAACGACGGCTGGGAAAGCATCGATACCGACATTCTCGCCATTCACGACTACGACAACAACCCGCAAACTGTCGCAAAACGCTACGGGCCCGAAGTCCAGCTAGCCGATTTGTTCGATCACGGGCGTCCCGGAGGGCGCATCCTCACCCTCGACGGACACCCGCACCAAGGACAGCCGGTGATGCTGACGGAATTCGGCGGTATCGCCTGCGCCGGCCGCGAAAACCCTGATTTTCACAGGGTTTGGGGCTACGTGCGGGCGTCCGACACTTCTGAATTGCAACACCGTTACACGGGGCTGCTGAAGGTGATAAATCGAGTGGAAATGTTCAGCGGATTTTGTTACACGCAGTTGACCGATACTTTCCAAGAAGCTAACGGTTTGCTGTATGCCGATCGAACTCCCAAATTTCCCATAGAGGCGATCGCGGCGGCAACTCTCGGCTGGGATATTCCCGAAGAAAGTTCGCAGCCGGAAGCTATTACTCAGTGCTAATTGGGAATGGGGCATGGGGCATCGGGCATCGGGCATCGGTTATTAGTTATTAGTTATTAGTTATTAGTTATTAGTTAATTGCTAACAATTACCAATTTCTAAATTTCTAAATTCCTAATGCCCAATGCCCGATGCCCAATTCCCGATGCCCAATTCCCGATGCCCAATGCCCGATGCCCGATGCCCAATGCCCGATGCCCAATGCCCCATTACCCATTCGATTGATGTTTCAAAGTTTTTTCATGGGCGGATTTGAATGTTCCACCCACAGAGTAAAATCTGGAAAACGCCTCGATGTCACAGCCGCCACCGGCCACGATAAATTTGCAGCAGCCGACTACCAACGCTTGCAAAATCAGGGCATTTACACAGTCCGCGAAGGCCTCCGCTGGCACTTAATCGAACAGTCGCCCGGAAAATACGATTTTTCCAGTTCCCTGCCAATTATCCGCGCCGCCCGCGACATGAAAATGCAGGTAATTTGGGATTTGTTTCACTACGGTTGGCCTGACGATATTGATATTTTCAGTCCCGAATTTGTGTCCAGGTTTGCAAACATGGTGCGCGCTTTTATGGAAGTGCTAACTGAGGAAACAGACCAAACACCTTTCGTGACACCTGTCAATGAAATTTCATTTATTGCTTGGGCGGGTGGCGAAGTTGCTTATATCAATCCTTTTGCAAAAGGGCGGGGAGACGAGCTAAAAATCCAGTTGATCAAAGCAGCGATCGCCGCGATAGAATCTGTTTGGGAAGTCAATCCCCGCACCCGCATCGTTCAAATCGATCCCACAATTAACATTATTGCCGATCCTGACAAACCGGAGGATCGGGACGCGGCAGAAGGTTATCGCTTATCGCAATATCAAGCTTGGGATATGTTGGCCGGACGTTTTCGCCCCGAACTCGGCGGCCAGGAAAAATATCTCGATATTATTGGGTTGAATTATTACGATCGCAATCAGTGGATTCACAATGAAGAGCCGATGAAATACACCGATCCGCTGTACCGCCCATTTCGCGAACTGCTGCGAGAAGTGTTCGATCGCTACGGCCGCCCCTTATTCATCGCTGAAACGGGTACTGAAGACGATTTTAGACCTGTCTGGTTGAATTATGTGTGCACTGAGGTAGCGGCGGCAATGAAAGCTGGAGTTCCGATAGAGGGAATCTGTTTGTATCCGATTGTCAACCATCCGGGTTGGGATGACGATCGGCACTGTTACAATGGTTTGTGGGATTATTGCGATGCAAAGGGCGATCGGGAAATTTATCAGCCTTTGGCGGATGAATTGCAGTTTCAAAGGCAGCAGATTGAACCGTTGTTGAAGTCGCAGGATTGACACTCGGGGCGATCGGCGATTTAAAAATAGGCGATTTCAATCGGCGATTGAAATCGCTTCTATACAAACGAAGTCCGCCTTCGCGGACTAAGAAATTTAGGGGGTTTTTAAGCAGGATTATTATTTATTAACATTTTATGCCCACTTGTCTATGCGTACTTTCAAATTTTGAGCTATCGCTTTCATTAAACTGTCTAACTTATATTCCTCTGTTGCACTATAATACAAGATTTTCTCTTCGGAAATTCCAAAAGAATCAGATATAATTTTCATTTTTTTGTTAGCATTTTCTAGCTGTGCTTGACTCGGTTTAAATGGTTGACTCCGGTTTATAGGTTCAATTTTATCAACTGAATTTACAGCAATAATTACTTTATCTCTTTGCTTTTTAGTTGCAAACAAACGGCTAAATGTCTCTTGATCGACAGCTAAATCTCTTTGATCGGCCCGCAACAAATAAACCACAGTATCGCTGAATTCTAAAAATTCGGAATATAATTCAATATACTTCTTATCTAAAGCTATTGACTCACCAATTCCCGGTAAATCGGCTAGGGAAAAATAATATAGATCGGTGCTTTCATGAATTTGGAACATAGCAGATTGGCACTCTCTTGTGCAACTCTCAATATCACTTGACTCAAATATCTGTTGTCCAAGAATATGATTGACAGTTGTAGATTTACCATAACCAGTTTTGCCAATAAATATGACCTGAAGGCAGTATATTAGCCTGTCTTCTCTTTCTAGATGCCATGTTCTTTTATCTGAATGTTTCAAAGTTTGATTTTTCAGAAAGTAAAAACATGGGTATTTGATCAGCAAATTGTCTAGCAAGGCTTCATATCTTACATTAACATTTATATCCATGTTGTCATCCTACATCATCTAGAAATAATTTAGAGGCGAGGGATTTAAAATAACCCCTTGAAAAATTTATACACTGAACCAACTATGGGAATAGACTCTATTGCTGCTGGAATAACTTCTGTGACAATCTCCCAAACAGTATCCCAAAATCCTTTTTCTGCTTTTGTTTTTGTTGTTTGTGAAACATTTTCTTTTTTTACATTGTTGGCAAATGTAACTTTTTTATCTTTGGGTAACGCAAAGACGATTTCATCAATTAAGCGAACTAAATTGTATTTGTGGTCAGCAGAAACAGCAATAATTTTAGACACTGGCGTTGAAAAAAATCTTGACACAACCGATAACTTTGCATCAATATTTTGCAGTTGATTTGGGCCTGGTATGTGATTTTTTTCATCCCATTCTTTGAAAGGTTCTATTTTGTCAACTTGATTGACCACTATAAAAAATACTTTCCCTTGATCGAGATGTGGCTTAACCACATTTTTGTAAAAAACTTCATCTGAGGTAAATGCTCTATCATCACCCTTGAGCAGCCACAACACAACGTCTAATTCTGGTAATAGCTTTGCATAAAGCTGTGCGTACTCCTTATCTCGTTCCTGACTTTCTCCTACTCCTGGTACATCAACTAACTTAATACCTTTTGAATTTCCCTGCCCTATTTTTAATAATATTTCCTGGGGATTTCGCGTACAAGCTTCAATATCGCTAACAGCAGCTATATCTTGACCAAAAAGAGCATTACACAAACTGGATTTACCTACTCCTGTTTTACCAAAAATACCTATTTTTGGCTCATAGGATAATACTTCGGTGATTTTTTCAGTAATTCTTTGACGCTGTTCATGAGTGATGAGTAATCCTGTCTGTGTAAGTGAATCCAAAAAATCAGAATAATCAAACTTCATTTTGTTGCCTCCCTAAAATAGTAACGATTAATGTTCCCAGGGAGAATGAGCCAGCAAGTACATTTAGTCATCCAAAATGTTTGACTCTTCTCCAAGAGATATATGCCGTGCGTAAGTCCTGTTCGTATTTAGAAAGAGATGGTTGACGAAGCCTAATTCTACTTATCTCTTAACAGCCAAACTCTTCGTCAAGTTTGCGTTTCATTTCCCCAGAGATAGGTAAATTCCGAATTTCTCCGCATAGACGCGATTTTGATTCTCCGTTTTGAAGGCGCTGTTTGTAAATCCCAATTAGCAATGCTTCAAGACCATACTTAGACAACATTTCTGTAGCTAAACCTATCATTCCAAGCATTGCGATTCCGCCTAACATACCTGCTGGGCCACCTAACGTTGCTAAAGCTGCTGTAATTGCAGCCGCACCTGCTAAACCTGTAGTTGCCATCACAATTACCAGCATAATTGCGGGTAATCCCAATGCCGCAGCTTTTCTAACAAATTCATCCATTTTACGATCCCTCACTCTTTTAATTAAAATGTCCATTCATGGCCTGGAACGACACCCCGCAAGAAGTGAGCTTTTCCGTGACAGCTAGCGATCGAGAATTAACCTGTACTTTTTAATATAACTTAACCAAGATTATCTAAGAAACTAATAAGCATTAGAAATTGTGTTAGAATCAGATTAGGAAAAATCCAAACACACACTCCCCCCAATGAGCACGATCAGCGATCGCTTCCCCGAAGCTGCCCGCGACTGGGACTTAGAAACCCTCTACACAGACCTCGCATCCGCCAAAGGCAAGCGTCTCACGCCCACAGAGAAACAACATCTACGGGGCCTACTCTGCGGTCACAGTCCCACCGAAATTGCCGAAACGCTCAGTAAAAACCCCAAGGGAATTGCAGTAGATTTCTGTAATACTTTATACCAATATGTAAAAAATCTGGTAGGCAAAGCTGATGAAAAGGTAGAAAACTGGAGGAAGATTTGTGAATGGCTGGAGGACGCAGGATATAAAACTCAGTCGTCTCCCGAACCTGAATCAGGCGATTGTTTATCCGCAAAAATTATAATAAAAAAAGCAAATGTAGTTCTTGATAAAAATCAAATCATAGTTGATATAAACCTGCGAATAGTCGCCTCCTCACCTTCAGAAATTCCTATTAGAGAAAACTTCGACATCAATGGCAATGGTGCAAACTAACGAAAGTGCGATCGCACGCATCAGCTTAATGTTAAACCGACCGTCCCGCAGTCCGGCAGGGAATGAATTCCCTGCCTCAAAGCGAAAGTCCTCTGAAGAGGACTGAAGAACTCATTAGTCCTCTTCAGAGGACTTAAGCTATTAGCCAGGGGTTGAAACCCCTGGCGGACTGTCGGCTTACGTTGCTACTCCGAACTACACTTTTCCACATAATTTGCGACTTTAGGTAGGGGCGAATTCTCCCAGCACAAAGTTATACTCCTAACATCTATTAAAAGCGATCGCCCGCCCGACAAAAATGCACTCCCAAATATTGCTAAAACCAGACGGCCGCCCACTCACACTCTACAGCCGCTACCCAATCCCAGAAGGTATCGCGGCCGTAAGTCCCAGCAATGAACCCGTACAGGCGAACCCGCACTTTCGCTGGCATCCTTTGCGGGGGGAATGGGTAGCATACGCCAGCCACCGTCAGGGAAGAACTTTCATGCCGCCGCCGGAATACAACCCGCTGGCTGCTACAATTAACCCTAAATTTCCGACAGAATTGCCACCGGGAGATTACGATGTCGCTGTGTTTGACAACCGCTTTCCCTCGATGACTTTGCAGGCAAAAAACGCACCTGCAAATATTGTCGAAACTTTGCCCGCTAAGGGCATTTGCGAAGTCGTTGTTTTCACTCAAGATCCGCAAGCTTCCCTCGGTTCTTTGGAGTTATCTCACTTAGAATTGCTGTTAGAAGTATGGGCCGATCGCACTTCAGTTATCGGCAGCAATCCGGAAATTGAATACGTCTTGCCTTTTGAAAATCGCGGCGTCGAAGTCGGAGTGACTTTGCACCATCCCCACGGTCAAATTTACGCTTATCCGTTCGTGCCTCCAGTGCCCGCGCGGATGTTAGAATGTCAGTCGGTTTACTATCAAAAAAACAGTTCCGGTTTGCTGCAAGATTTGATTCAAAAAGAGATAGCCGACAAACAGCGAATTCTTTATTTAGACGAAGAGGCGATCGCCTTTGTGCCCGCCTGCGCCCGCTACCCCTACGAAGTTTGGATTGCGCCCATAACTCCCGCTGCCACATTTATCGATCTTACCGAAAAACAGCGCCAATCCCTCGCTAAAGCCTTAAAAACAGTTACTCTTAAATACGACGGTTTGTGGCACCGCCCGTTTCCTTATTTGATGGCTTGGTTCCAAGGGCCCACAGACGGGAAACCCCACCCAGAGGCGCATTTGCACGCCCAATTTTATCCGCCCTATCGCTCGAGCGATCGGCTAAAATATCTAGCAGGAACCGAACTCGCCGCCGGAATGTTTGCCAACGACGCATTACCCGAAGAAAAAGCAAAAGAATTGCAAGCAGTATCTGTCAATCTATGTTAGTAACCTTAATAAAATTGGTTCGTAGTAAGGACTTTAGTCCTTCTTGACTACAAGTTTTTAAGAAGGACTGAAGTCCTTACTACGAACCTTTAAGAAGGACTGAAGTCCTTACTACGAACCTTTAAGAAGGACTGAAGTCCTTACTACGAACCTTTAAGAAGGACTGAAGTCCTTACTACGAACCTTTTAAGAAGGACTGAAGTGCTTACTACGAACCTTTAAGAAGGACTGAAGTCCTTACTACGAACGATGGTAAACTCATTAAATGCAGAAGTTGACAGCAAACTCGAATTCATCCGCAAAGCCTTAATCGAAACCGGAGCCACCGCCCTGCGGTTGCGCGGCACGGACTGGTTTGCTTGGGCCACAGCCGGCGCTTCCCATACAGTATTGCTTACCGCAGAAACCGGAGTTGCAGAAGTCTTAGTCACCGCCGATACAGCTTGGGTGCTGACAGATGAAATCGAAGCCCAGCGCCTGCAAGACGAAGAACTTCCAGCCAACTTTCAAATACACATCTATCCTTGGGCAGATGTTGCAAAGCGCGAAGCTTTTGTTAAAGAAATTACTGGCGACGGTAACGTGATGTGCGATCGACCAATTCATCCCCAAGAAACACAAATAATCGCATCTTTACAGTCTCGCAAACAGACAATGATGTCAAGCGAATTAGAGCGGTACCGGCGAGTCGGGCGTTTAGCCAGCGAAGCGATGACAGAGGTACTTTCGGCCGCCAAACCTGAATGGACAGAATATCAATTAGCGGGTGCCGGTGCAGAGGCATTGTGGGCGAGAGGTTTGCATCCAGCCCTGACATTAGTGGCTGGAGAAAGGCGTTTGCCGCTATACCGCCACGCCACCGCCACCGGCGAACAAATCGGGAAGCAAGCCATGTTAGTATTCTGCGCTAGGGGATGCGGTTTGTATGCAAATTTAACTCGATTTGTCTGTTTTGGTTCCCTGGAAAAACAGCATTCAGAGTTGCACCGACAAGTCCGAGAAATTGAAGCCGCCGCCTTGGATTATTGTCGCCCGGGAGTATCGCTGAATGCGGTTTATGATACGCTGAAACAAGCTTACGAACAGCACGGATATCCTCAAGCAATTCGGGAACACCATCAAGGCGGAACAACTGGATATTTGGCGCGAGAAGTTGTGGCGAATCCGGCTACTTCAGATATTTTGACTGAAAATATGGCTGTGGCTTGGAATCCGAGTTTGTCGGGAGCAAAAATTGAGGATACGTTTGTAATTGGTAGCGATGGGAAGTTGGAAAATTTGACTTTCGATCCGCATTGGCCGAGTGTAGAAGTCGCGGGAAGGTTGCGGCCAGTGCCGAAAATAGTTTAAAGTTTGGAGATTGCTCAACAGTTTTTACGACATCGATAATACATATCCCGTAGCGGCGGGTTCACCACTATCTCTCATTCATATCCAAAATATCTGTAAACCCTTAAAATTCTTGTGGGGTGGGCATCCTGCTCGCCCCAAATATCCCGGTAAAATGTGAAACAGCTTAGTTAATTTAAACTCTCAACACAGCTCTTTCGGGATTTTCGGGATTGGGAACTAAACGCTGATTCTTGCAATCTACTAACAAATCTAAAGTTTCTAAAACAGTTTGACCGATGAGCACGATATCGCCTAAAACCATTGCCGCCTCGATCGTCTCGCGCCCTTCGATTTCAATGATAATAGGCCCAGTCACTCCGACTGTTTCTTGTCGGCCATCAGCATACTTTGCTATTTCCTGACTCCGAATTCTTAAACCGAGGTGTTCGCAAACTTCTACAGGAATTGCTGTGCGTACTGCGCCAGTATCGATCAGTGCTTCTGCTTCGCAGACGCGCAGAAGATTTGGATTGAGCAATCCTCTCTTGACTAACTCTTCATCAATGGCATTCGTTAGTTTGACTTTGACTCGAACAGCACCCATATTTTTGCTAATTTGACTTAGATTGCGATCGATATTTATCATACCGCCTCTCTTTGCGTATAGAAAGTATACCTTCAATTATATCTTGCACATTGGTGCAGCCACAGGTTTTAACCTGTAGGCTGCAACCGCGCGCAAAATTTTTCTAAAGATTACCAGAAAGAATTGGTTTAAAGCCGGAACCCTGATCGGGGAGAAATTAAACGAAGACTATTCATTACTCCAATCCTCTTCCTTATGATTGTCAACTGTCAACTGTCAACTGTCAACTGTCAACTGAATGACTAATCTTCAGCATAGATATATCGATACAAATCCTTCGGATCTGGCTCGGGGCTCTTCTCCGCAAAATCTACCGCATCATCAATTACTGCTTGAATCTTCTTCTCGATCTCTTTTAATTCTTCAGCAGTTGCTAAAGTGCGATCGATCAAATCAGCAGCCAACTTCTTAATCGGATCGCGGGGGAACCAATATTCCTTCTCTTCCTTAGAGCGCAACTCATCAGGATCTGCCAAAGAATGGCCGCGAAAGCGATAAGTCAAAGCCTCGATCACAGTCGGCCCTTCGCCAGCCCGCGCCCGCGCTACAGCTTCCTTGGCGACTTCCCGCACTGCCAAAACATCCATCCCGTCAACCTCAACGCCAGCCATGCCAAAAGCATGAGCTTTCTTGAAAATCAAGGGGTCAGAAGTAGCTCGCTCGTGGGCCATACCGATCGCCCATTTGTTGTTTTCCACAACATAAAGAATCGGCAACTTCCACAAAGCAGCCATATTCAAACACTCAAAAAACTGCCCGTTATTTGCAGCACCATCGCCAAAAAAACAAGCAGTCACGCCATCGGAAGTCTCATCCCCCAAAGCTTCGCGCCGATACTTCGATTGAAAAGCCGCCCCCGTAGCTACAGGAATCCCCTCAGCCACAAAAGCATAACCTCCCAACAGCCGGTGTTCGGCCGAAAACATATGCATCGAACCGCCGCGGCCCTTCGAGCAACCGGTTTCCTTCCCGAACAACTCCGCCATCACTTCCCGCGCCGGCACGCCCGCGCTCAAAGCGTGAACGTGATCGCGGTAGGTGCTGCTGACGTAATCGGTGTCATCCCGACGCATCGATCGAATGATTCCAGTAGAGACAGCTTCCTGGCCGTTGTACAAGTGGACAAAACCAAACATTTTGCCCCGGTAGTACATCTCAGCGCATTTGTCCTCAAAGAAGCGCCCCAAAACCATATCCTCGTAGAGCATCAAGCCCTCATCCCGAGAAATAGTTACGCTTTGCGCGTCAAAAACCGGTAAAGTCCGTTCCATAAAAAATTAATACCCGATCGGCTTCTTAGACAGGTCATATCTTGCCATACTCAACTCAATGTAAACCGAGAGTGGACACAACCGCAGCAGAAAATGGGCGAACATTTTCAAGCGCAGCAGTTACAAGGATTGTTAAAATGAGCTTAGTATGGGAAATTTGCCAAAATTGGGAGAGCCAACTGCCACATCGACCCGCTGCGGTTGTGTCTAAAACTTAAGATCGGTCTTGTTCAAAGTGGGGCAGGATGCGAACCTCACTCTAAAACGCCTTAGAGGGAAACAGTCGGAGTACCTTGAACGAAGTTCTCGATATCCTTAACAGGACTCAGAAGCTCACATCAAAATCATATTTTTTAGATTTGATGTGAGAGCATCACCTAAGATAGGCTAATTCAGTTGCTAGCGCTTTGGGGAAGTGGACGTTGTGTTAATTCCACTAGATTACTACCGTATTTTGGGTCTACCGATTCAAGCTACTGCCGAACAGTTGCAGCAGGCTCACCGCGATCGCACTTTACAACTTCCGCGCCGGGAGTATTCCGAAGTTGCGATCGTCGCCCGCAAACAATTGATCGATGAAGCCTGCACCGTTCTGTCAGACTCAGACGGGCGCAAAGCTTATGATGTCAGTTTTTTAGCCAAAACATATGATAGAGAGTCGGAAGCAGCAATTGCTGCCAAGCAGAGGTCGAAAACCTCAGCTTGGCAGGCCACAGTTTTGCAAGACGACCCGGGGGAAACCGTTCCGGCCGAGTCCAATGCCTTAGACGCTGTTCCCGACCCCCACACTCCAAGTATTGAAATCGATGACAACCAATTCGTAGGAGCCCTGCTCGTACTGCAAGAACTGGGGGAATACGAACTCGTACAGAAGCTGGGGCGCCCGTATCTCAACAATGGCAGCATCGCGCTCGCCGAAGGTCGCTTCGGCGACCCACAGCTCGTGCGGCCAGATATAGTTTTAACAGTAAGCCTTGCCTGTCTAGAACTCGGCCGCGAACAGTGGCAGCAAGGCCAATATCAAAATGCCGCCAAATCATTAGAAGCAGGTCAAGAACTGTTGCTGCGCGAAAGCTTATTTCCAAGCGTGAGGGGTGAAATGCAAGCCGACATATACAAACTCCGTCCGTACAACATTTTAGAATTACTATCGCTCCCCGAAGAAAAAGTCGCCGAGCGCCGCCAGGGACTGCAAATCCTGCGAGAAATGCTGGAAGAACGGGGCGGCATCGACGGCTCCGGGGACGATCGCTCCGGTTTAGGAATAGAAGACTTCCTCCGCTTTGTCCAGCAACTGCGCAAACACCTAACCAGCAGCGAACAGCAGACCCTATTTGAAGTCGAAGCCGGCCGCCCCTCCGCAGTCGCCACTTACCTCTCGGTCTACACCCTGTTAGCCCAAGGATTTGCGGCCAGACAGCCCGCGATGATCCGCCGCGCCAAGCTGATGCTGATGCAGCTCGGCCGCCGCCAAGACGTTCACCTCGAAAAAGCCGTGTGTTCCCTGCTGCTGGGCCAGACAGAAGAAGCCAGCAGAGCCCTCGATCTCAGTTCGGAAAAAGAACCCCTCGTCTTCATTCGCGAACATTCCCAAGATTCTCCCGATTTGTTGCCCGGACTGTGCTTGTACGCCGAACACTGGCTGCAAGAAGAAGTTTTTCCCCACTTCCGCGACTTGGCAAACCAGTCAGTCTCCTTGAAAGATTACTTTGCTGACCCGAAAGTCCAAGCTTACCTAGAAGCTTTGCCCTCCGACGCCGAAACCGCCAACGAGTGGGTCGTCGTGCAGCCGCGTTCCGGCAAGCCCCAGGGGAAACTGCCACCAGCGGGCGATCGCCCGCCCGCACCCCCACAGCCACCCGCAACCAAGCAGGGAGCCAGTACCGTCACCTTGACCCCCGTACCGGCAGACACCTCTACCGCAGCCTCAGACCCCAAAGACCACTCAAGGGCGGCAGCACTAGGCGCGATCTCCGCCGTCCCCAACCAGACAGCGGAGGCCAGACGCCCCGCAGCCTCGACCCCCAAACACCGTCGGCGCCCCCATTCAACCGGGGGCAGCGGAGCGATCGGTCAAGGGCTAACAGGCAGTTTTGCCGATCGGGCGCGCACCCTAGCCGCCCAAATTTCCGCCCAAGTCAAGTCGATGCCACCAAACAAGCTGGCTCTGCTTGTAGTCGCAGGCGTCCTGAGCCTGTTAATCCTGTGGTGGATACTCAGTCTGTTCGCCAGTGCAATACAAGCCCTCTCAGGCCCATCCCTGCAAGGAGAACAAGCCTCCGTCAGCCTGGAAGCACCGCCTGTAGAAATCCCCCCATTAGCCCCGGCCCCAGAGCCGAGCGCCCCCGCCACCGCCGCCCCAGTATCGGGAGCAATTACCGACGAAGCAGCGGGACAAATAGTTCAAAGCTGGCTGTCGGCGAAAGCAGCGGCTTTGGGCCCCAACCACGCCGTCGAAGAATTAAAGCAAGTTCTGACAGAACCGGCTTTGTCTCGCTGGGAATTGATGGCACAAGCTCAACAGAAAAACAACGCCTACCAGCGTTACGTACACAAGCTGCAAGTTAAAGGAGTTAAGACGAATCCGACTAATCCCGATCGCATGGAAGTCGAAGCCCAAGTAACCGAAAAAGCCGAAGTGTTCGATCGCGATCAGCTAGTCACTTCCCGCAACGAAAACCTGCGCATCCGCTACGACTTGATCCGCCAAGACGGACAGTGGCGGATTATGGATTGGCAAGTGATGAAGTAAGGAATTGATAATTGGTAATAGGTAATTGGCATTAGTGGAAAATTAAGCTTAAAACCTTTTGTACCTGTCGTTTACACCAGAGCCTCGATCCCCCTAAATCCCCCTTAAAAAGGGGGAATTTTACTGCTCTTGTCCCCCCCTTTTTTCAAGGGGGGCTAGGGGGGATCGAAACTTAACTAAAAGCGAGATTTTTCAAGGGTTTTAGTCTCAAGCGGACACAAATTGGTAAATAGGTAAACATAAAAAACATAGGATATTGTAGGGGCGGGTTTAGCGAAGAATATCTGATACAAGCTAGAAGATGAATGCAAAACCCGCCCGACTCAAGCGGACACAAATTGGTAAATAGGTAAACATAAAAAACCTAGGATATTGTAGGGGCGGGTTTAGCGAAAAATATCTGATACAAGCTAGAAGATGAATGCAAAACCGCCCGACCCATCTTACTTGATTTCTAGTTGATAATTGCTAATTACCAATTGCTGATAATTATTTAAATTGTTAATTCTTAAACTCGGAGTTGTGAATTGCAGATTATTGTTGAAGGTTGGCGTTTTATTTATCATTCCTATTGCGTAGCAAATCAATTTCAACTGCTGGAAATGCTGGCTCGCCCGCGAGGACAAATAGAGCTTTTCCACCGCGATATGCCCTACATAGACGCAGCTTGGGAAACAAAAATTAGTTTGTTCGATCGCCCAAATGAAACATTACTCCGCAGCATTCCGGGCCCTGCGCTAAATCAGTCAGCCGACGTGACGCTGCGAATGCACTGCCCGTGGGACTTTTCAGCATCCAGCAGCGCCGAAACCTGGGTATTTGCAGCCACAGAATGGGGGGTGATTACCCGTAGTGTATTAGATGCGATCGGCGTGAGGTCGATCGTCCAAACGCCCGTTAATTCACAAGTAAAAATTATTACACCTTCGGCGTGGTCAAAGGCGGGCTTAATTCGCAGCGGGGTTGAGGCCGATCGCATTGCTGTTGTACCTTTGGGAGTCGATCCTGAGATTTATTATCCTGTTTCGGGCGATCGGCGTCAATTGCTGCGCGAAAGCTTTGGTTGGTCAAACTATTTTATATTTTTAAACATCGGAGGACAAACCGATCGCAAAGGCATTCGTCCTTTATTAAAAGCCTTCGCGGCGGTAGTTGACAAATACCCAGATGCGAGATTAGTTTTAAAAGGTTCAGAACTACTTTATCCATCCAGAGACGAGATTGTGGAAGCCTGCCGAGTTGTGCTCAACGATGCGGAAAGAGCGAGAGTTTTGCCGAGGTTAATTTATACTGGCAGTCAGCTATCTTTTGCTCAAATAGCTGAACTTTACCAAGCGGCAGATGTTTATGTTTCTGCTTATTTGGCAGAAGGTTTTAACTTGCCGGTGTTGGAAGCTGCTGCTTGCGGTTTGCCGGTGATTTGTACGGCGGGCGGGCCTACTGATGATTTTACTCGATCGGACTTTGCGCTGCGAATCGAGAGTAAATTTACGGCTGTGGTAATTGAGGGAGAAACCTTATTTATGTTAGCTCCTGAGTGGGAACATTTGACTGATTTGATGTGCAGGGCGATCGAGCAGCCTGAAATTGCGGCGAGAGCTCGGGTTGCGGGCCCGGCTTTTGTGGCCGATAATTTTACGTGGAGGCGATCGGTCGATCGATTGCTGGAGGTTATGGGAGGCGATCGCAAGAGTGAGGATAAATCTATTTTTGAACCCATAATCTTGTAGTTTGGGCGTTTCAAGCCCTAGATGGGGAAATATGTATTTTCCGGCACAAGCACCTGTTAGTGCTGCACCCGCAGATCCAAGTTTCAATCCCTGATAGGGTTTTAGGTATTTTCCGGCTTCCGGCTTAAATAAGTATGGTGACACGATCGACCATGACGCTCAGTTTCAATCCCTGATAGGGTTTTAGGTATTTTCCGGCGATAACAAAGGCGATCAACATCCACTGCCTTGAAGTTTCAATCCCTGATAGGGTTTTAGGTATTTTCCGGCTATTGGGCAAAAGCTTACAACCTAGCTTGTTCTGGTATTGTTTCAATCCCTGATAGGGTTTTAGGTATTTTCCGGCATGAGAAAATGCTGGACGGCTTTAAGATGTAAACACAAGTTTCAATCCCTGATAGGGTTTTAGGTATTTTCCGGCTTGAAAGATTTTAAGAGCTGGGAATAATTGGATCTGGTTTCAATCCCTGATAGGGTTTTAGGTATTTTCCGGCACGCCGACATCAAGGCGTTGCGAAGCGCCATTACTGCATTAGTTTCAATCCCTGATAGGGTTTTAGGTATTTTCCGGCTAAGCTGCGACTCTTGTTGTCGATAATTCCCAACCTAAGTTTCAATCCCTGATAGGGTTTTAGGTATTTTCCGGCCCGAGGCTGTTTCTCACACTCAGGAATTGCATGAGGAAACCTGGTTTCAATCCCTGATAGGGTTTTAGGTATTTTCCGGCGGAAAATGAAAGGGCATTCCGCAGCAATAATGAACTCCAGTTTCAATCCCTGATAGGGTTTTAGGTATTTTCCGGCTTGCACTCGTAAAGCATTCCTCGCATTTGACGTGATAACCATGTTTCAATCCCTGATAGGGTTTTAGGTATTTTCCGGCTTTGCCCAATCCTACCAACGACAACCTGTCAGTTTCAATCCCTGATAGGGTTTTAGGTATTTTCCGGCTTGGGTTTCAAAAAAATTTGGAGTTCGGATACCACCGCTATTGTTTCAATCCCTGATAGGGTTTTAGGTATTTTCCGGCCGATGTTGTGGAGCGAAATAGCCTCAATAGCTAGGGTTTCAATCCCTGATAGGGTTTTAGGTATTTTCCGGCTATCACGCCGGAGGCAAGCAAATCGGCTGGTGCGTAATTGTTTCAATCCCTGATAGGGTTTTAGGTATTTTCCGGCTAGCTATTGAGGCTATTTCGCTCCACAACATCGGAGGCAAGCAAATCGGCTGGTGCGTAATTGTTTCAATCCCTGATAGGGTTTTAGGTATTTTCCGGCCTCCCAGTCCCAGCTTGAAAGTATTTGGAAGCTCCAAGTTTCAATCCCTGATAGGGTTTTAGGTATTTTCCGGCCGTCATCAGAACCCTGTAAAAAACTGGTTTGTTCTTTGTTTCAATCCCTGATAGGGTTTTAGGTATTTTCCGGCTCGATCAATTCACCCATTAGATTATCGTGCCTTCCGAGTTTCAATCCCTGATAGGGTTTTAGGTATTTTCCGGCG
>JANYGO010000124.1 GCA_025362325.1 Cyanobacteriota bacterium
GCGATCGGCTCCAGATTTCGGCAAAACAAACTCCTCAAACGTCGGATGCTGACACAGCATAGGAATCCCGCTCGCACCCGGAAACTGAGAATCCAATTTCTGCAAATCGTTCTTAGCTTTTCGCACCGCCAAAAACAGCAGATCTCCCGCCGCCAAATATTTAAACAAAGACTTCACAAACTCCTGAGCAATTTTATCGGGTAGCGGTGCGCGCATCACAATTATTGACGGTAAATCCAAACCCTCAGCCACTATATCCGTCGCAATTCCCAAGCTCGAACAAGAATTGAAAATCAGCAACTGCAAGCCATTACTAATAGCTCTTTTTAAACCAGCCTTTAAGTCTTCTACAGTAATAGTATTGTTTTCAGGATTTTGATTGATATACAACACTCCGTTAGCAGCATTGTTATCGCTGTTGCTGTGTCCCGCAAAAAATAAAACTTGCCAGCCTTTGTCATCAAACAGCTCGTCGTGCAATTCTTGAGGAGTCGGCTCTTTCATAAAATTCAACTCGCAGAGAGCGCCCAAACGTTGTTGGATAATTCTGCTATCTTTTTCAATATCAATTCCCTGACTATTGCCAGCAACACATAAAATCCTGCCTGCGGAAGGTCGAGCTATTTCAGCAGCAGTTGTCTGTCCAGTCATTCTTTGATACTTTGACGAAGTAGGAATTATTTCACAGTTGGGGTAAACTTCGCGAAATGCCCACGCATCCCAAGGTAACTCCCAAATCTCAGATTTATCCACCTCTAAAAATATTTTAAAACATTCAGATGTATTGCCGATGTGCGTTCTGAGATTTGACTCAATTCTCCTGCAAAATTCGTCAGCCTCCAGCCACTTTTTCATGTGCTCCTGCAAACTCAAATATACGGCTTCAGGTTTGTCCTCAAAAATATTTGTGACACCTGTGGATTTGACCTTAATCCGAGGCTCGCCGCTCCGAGGTTTGAGGGCGTTACAAAGCAGTTTCCACCTTTTTTGCAATTGCTCAATTTCCGGTGCTGGCGGCAAGCTTCCCGGACATTTAGCTAAGGTTTCTCCTGTTTCTTTTATTTCCCCTGTGACGTAAGGAAACCCGTATTTTAGACTCCCATAACCCAAAACCAAGATAATACTTTTACTCATAAATTGGATACGAGTGCAGTGAATTTCAAAATCATACCACAAAATTTTCTGTTAAGCTCAAATCCTCCACGGCTACTCGGATGCGAAAGCTCTCTTTGGGTTCTACCTCAAAATCATTCAGCAAGATACACAAGTCTTGAACCGTTGATTCACTCTCGTGTAAAATTTTTCCTGTGTCGGATATTAACGAGAGTTTAGTATGAGGCGGGAGGTAGCGTTGTCCGATCGCCGGATGCAACTGAACATGAACTCTCACAGTGCGATCGCTCTCTTGGGTGATCGCCACCATCAAAGCAAAAGTCATCCTCCCCAACCGCACTCCCAAATCAATCAATTTTGTCCTAGTAACATCCGCTTCTGGGAATCTTTGTTGGATGCTGGCTTGCCCCTCTGACAATCCAGATTCTTCTCTCGAACTTCCACCACTGCGGAATGCAAAATCAGGATGATCATCAGGAAAAATCGCATCTTCTAAATTTTGTTTGCCTTGCTCAAATTTCTCCCAACCTTTTTCAAAAAGATTATTAAACCAATTGCCCAATTTTACCGCAACCGGATTTTCAATTCGATCGCGGGGCGAAGACTCCGGCTGCGGCTCAAATACCGCCTCAAAAGGCTGCCAATCAGGAGTAAACACATTCACCAACCACTGGCCCAGGTCAACTTTAGCTTCAAACAAATGTTCTAGATGCACTAAGAAATCATCAAGAGAATGTAATTCCCTCAATACTAATTCACCTGAATCCGCAGTCTGAGAAAAACCGAGCAATCTCGCTTCCTTTTCCTCTTCATCAATTTCTACTGCAATATAACCGATGCGTTCTGTCCTTGCTTCCAGCGGCACTGGGAAAATCTCAGGCGGATTTGCTGATAAATTTCGATTCATATTTCTCATGGGGCGGCATTCAATTTTACCCAATCCTTTAACATACAAATCTGCCGCATCTGCAAACAAGCGCATTGCCGGATTCCAGCTATCGCATTGAGTCAAGTCAGTTTCAATACTCAAGATTGTGAGGTAATCGCGAACTGCCAGCACTGCCAAAGTATTGAGATAAACTTGCTCTTCCCTTTGCGGGTGGCGCTGTTGGTCGGCAAACTGCCTAGCAACTTCCAGTGCGTTTTGAGTAATTGGCATCGGCAAAGAGTCGATTTCAGAAAAGTTATTATGGTTCATTGTTCCGGTACACTCCTGGTATGTTGAAAGTTTGATATCCTTGGTCTTCGCAAAACTTTTGCAGCAGATGGCGGCAGTCATTGTTAAACAATTGATATAAAGTGGAATGGGCGCATCCAAACTCTTTTGCGATTTCTTGAAGACTTTGACCGTACAAACACTGGCGCTGCAATAAAACCTGGCAATTTATCTGTGGTTTGCCTCTAATGTGTCTGCTTTTTAACTCGTTATTGGGATCTGTTTCTATCCATTCAATAAGTTCGTCTAAATAGAAACTTATATCGCGATTGGCTTCGAGATATTCAGTAGGATTAATAGTGTCTTGGTCTGGTTCTCCTTCTGACGAGACTATTCGACGGCGGTTTGGTTGTTCGCTCTCTTTGATTGGAGCCAGACGACAATCGAACAGCCGCCTTTTGAGATAGGCATTTAACCAAGTAGTAATGCTGCTTTTTTCGGGGTCGTAAGCTTCTTTGGCTGTGGTAGCTTCACATAAATTTCGATTGAGATAGATCCATGTTTCTTGCAATGCCTCTTTGTAGTAAGGTGTGTTTTCTTTCCAGAGTTTGCCGGATTTGATAATCTCTCCAATCAGTTGATTCAAGAAACGACCTCGCCGCAGACTGCCGGGCGGATGCTGGCAAGCTTGGGCGATCAGTTTCAGTTCGCTGGATAAGTGGTCTTCCCCCTCGGAGGGGTTGCATTCATCAGTCATAGTCAAGTGCGGCCGCAATTTTATTGCTACACTTACTTATCAGGTTGAGTTAGGAAATTTTCTGCAAACTGCCAAAGTTTTTTTAGAGGCTGCGGTTTAAACTCTTGCTGTGCGGTCGATGTGGCTGTTTGACAGCAGGTAAAGTTTTGTAAAGTTGAGTTTTGTAAACAAAACTGGCGATCGTCAACCCCGTTTCCCCGCAAAATCTTAGCGGGACTCAAACAAAAAATTAGTGCTCGCAATGACCAAATCAACTGTATTCGGCGCTTTCACCTCCCGCAACACCCCCCCCACGGCCGGGAGTCGATCGCCGATGGCATCATTTTTTGACGGAAGCTTCTTGAAATGCGGAGTTTCCCCAGCGAACGACGTTTGCAGGTAATGCAGCAAAGCAGTCAAACTAAAATTAGCAAATAATTCACTTTAATAATAGATGACTCAGGTCGCAGAACAAGTGGCAAATTAACATAGCTGAGTTGGCAGACAATATATCGCAGAAATTGCCACAACCGATTACAGAGTTGTCTGAGCAGCTACGCATTAATCCGAACCCAAAAATTATGGCATTAGATGTATCCTGCTTGACTCCGGGCAAGTCTAATAGATCATCAAAATAGCAGCTCATCAGAGTAACGGTATTAGTTAATAACTTTGACACCACAAACTCAGGAAAGCCGTAAGTGAAAGTTCTTTATAAGCAAAAGTAAATAAATGATTGCAGTTGTTGCTTCCTGGAATTCCCCACCGCAAAACCCGACATTAGATATCGGTTCCATTCACGTCTGGCGCGTCTCTCTAGCTCAAACGCAGTCTTGCTTGCAGAGTTTGCAGCAGACTCTCTCAACCGACGAACAGACAAAAGCAGAGCGTTTTCACTTTCCAAAAGATCGATCGCAATTTATTGTCAGTCGCGGCGCCCTCAGAGCAATTCTCAGCCGCTATTTACACATAAATCCCAGCCTCCTGCGCTTTGACTGCAACCCCTACGGCAAACCCTCTATCATCGCCTCCCAAAATGGAGATACCCTGCGTTTCAATTTGTCTCACTCTCGCGGAATCACTCTCATTGCTATTACCAAAAATCGAGATATTGGCATCGACATAGAAGGCATTAATCCAAAATTCCCTTGTCTGGAGATTGCTGAAAAGTTTTTTACCCCCTTAGAAAGCCATGTACTGCGTTCGCTTTCAGAGCATCTTCAACCCACAGCTTTCTTCACCTGCTGGACTCGCAAAGAAGCTTACATCAAAGCAGTGGGTAAAGGACTTTCTATTCCCCTGAATCAGTTTGAGGTCAGCCTCGTACCAGGAGAACCAGCAGCGCTGTTAAATATTGAAGGAAACCCCGAAGAAGCATCGAGATGGTCTTTAATTGAATTAATTCCCAGTTCAGATATGGTGGGGGCTATTGCGGTTGAACTCTGTTGCTGGAAACTTCATTGCTGGCAATGGACAGGGGAGTTTTGAGTTATGGTTCGCAGTCAAAAATACAAACTTTTTTTCATTTCTTGATGACATCCGACCCTCTGAAATCCTGCTGATCAGTGTATTTCTAGCTATTAAACCCAAAATCTTTCCCAGCAAGCGCGTTTGTCCACTAGAGAATAAAAAAAAATGGTGTTTGAGTTAAAATTATCGACTAATACGCCTAATTTTGTTGTTATTTTCGATTAATTAACAGCTTTTGCATCTGGAATATATTAAATTAAGTCCGCTCAACTTTGGGATAAAATTAACGGCATTTCCTGATAGCGTTGCAAATAACTTTGCGCCACCTTATCCTGGGGATTCTTTCGCACGCAATCAGCAAACAGTTCAGCAGCTTCTTGATGTTTAGCAGCAGCGTAATTGTATAGTGCTTCCAAAAATACAGGCAAAGTTGCTAACTTGCCCTCTTTCACTTCTGGTGCATCGGCCTCAAACACTTCGTAAATCGTCACCAAATCCGATTTACCTTTCACTCTAACACAGCCGATATTTCGGATTTAGTAACTTGCCGAATCGGTCAACTCTAAAAAAGTATTTTGAGTGATCAACATCGACACCCCGTAACTTTTTGTCAAGCTTTCCACCCGCGAGGCTAAATTCACCGCGTCGCCAATCACCGTACTATCCATCCTGTTAGTTGACCCAACTGTTCCTAACATCAATGAACCCGTATTGATGCCAATCCCAATTTTAATAGGTGCGTAGCTGCAACTAATGCGATGTTGATTGTATTCGTCGAGACTTTGCAGCATAGAAACTCCTGCCTTGACGGCATTGTCTGCACTGTACCCGAACAAAGCCATAATTGCATCGCCAATATATTTATCAATAAAGCCATAATTTTGAATAATACTTGGCTCCATTATACTCAAATAGGAATTAATAAAATTGAAATTTTTTTGAGGTGTCATGAGTTCAGAAATAGCTGTAAAATCCCGAATATCTGAAAACAATATTGACATTTTCTTTTCCACGCTGTCGCCGAGTCGAATGTCGATCAAGCTATTGTGGCTTAGCAGCGAGACAAATTCATTCGGTACAAAGCGTTTGGCAGCTTCTGTTAATTTTAATTGCTGTGACAGAGCAAATTCTAACTCCTGATTGATTTTCAGAAGTTCGGCATTTTGTTCTCCTAGTTTTTTATCTTGACTGTAGCTGTGGACGGCTTCTGTCACAGTCAATTTCAAGTCTTCAGTTTGCCAAGGTTTGCCAATGTAGCGATAGAGTTTGGCGTGTTTGATGGCATTTCCTACCGCCTCAATAGTCGCCTGACCCGTCAGCATCACCTTGAGAGTTTTGGGAGAAATTTCGTGAACTAGCCGCAACAATTCATCTCCTTTCATGTCAGGCATCACGTAATCCGAGACAATTAAAGGGATTTCACACCCGTCTTCGAGCAATTCAGCAATTAACTCTAAGGCATCTTTACCTCCTTCGGCAATTTCAATTTGATAAGTATTGCCTAAAGCCTCTTTTAATTCAGTTTTAAGACTTTTTAGAATGGTTTTTTCATCGTCAACGCAAATAATCACTTGTTTGGTCATAGGGATAAGGCGGTTTTAATGGTTTCGATCAACTCTGATTCTGACCAAGGTTTCTGCAAGCAGCGATGGAGGTTGGCTTCGTTAAAAGCCCTCTTCACGGCTGCTTCATCGGCTTGACCGGTCAGCATGATTTTTACTATCTTTGGGAATTTTTGATGGACGCGAATCAGAAATTCATCTCCTTTCATTCCTGGCATCAACCAATCCGATACAATCAAGATGATCGAAATTTCTTCGTCATTGAATTCATCAATTAACTCTAGAGCATCGGCGGGACTTTCCGCTATTTCATAAATGTAAGCATTGCCAAAGGCTGATTTTAGTTGGGCTTTAAGGCTTTTTAAAATTACTTTTTCGTCATCAACACACAGGATTATTGGTTTAGACATTTTTGCTGGCTTAATTAATTATTTGGAGGAGATTGACAGGCAAAACAACTGTAAATGTAGTTTTGCCGGGAACGGATTCAACTTCTATCTTACCGCGATGTTTGTCCACAATCTTTTTGACTATATCGAGGCCCAGACCGCTGCCTTCTCCGGGGGGTTTTGTGGTGAAGAAGGGAGCGAATATTTTGGGCATGACTTCTGGGGGGATTCCTGTACCGCTATCCGTAACGCTGACTTTGATATAGTTGCCTTCTTGTAGGATGTCCAGAGTTAATGTGCCTTGATTGTCCATCGCTTGCAGGGCGTTGTGAATCAGATTTGTCCATACCTGATTCAGTTGGTCTACATAACACAGTACCAGCGGTATTGTTTGGAAATTGCGGATCACTTCTACGCCGTGTTTGAGGTTATTTTGATACAGGGTGAGTACGGTTTCTATGCCTTCAGTTATATTAGATTGAACCATCGTTTCTGATGAGTCGTAGCGGGCATAGGTTTTCAGGGCAAAGACGACTTTAGAAGCGCGATCGGCTGCGGTATTAATTATTTGGGTGCCTCGCTGGATTTCTGAGAGTTTGTAAGCCATTTCTAGGATACGATCGCGATCGACCTTTTGCAGCAGAGACAGAAAGTCGTCAGCCTCGTAAATCCCCATATCCACCAAGGTGTCGGCGATATCATCCGCTTCGTCAATGTCTTCGCCTTCGAGTTGACTAATCAAAGCCCGCTTTAACTTCCTTTCTTCTCTAGCTGTTAAAGTCATGTCTTTTTGTAGCGAACGATACAGCAATTCGCGAAAATTTTCCGATTCTGCGGCCGAAAGCGACTGAAACAGAGAGGGCAAATTGGTAATAGTTTGCCCCAAAAATGTAGTCATAGTTCCCGCACTCGATCGAATCGCACCCAAGGGAGTATTCAATTCGTGAGCAACTCCGGCGACTAATTGACCTAAAGCTGCCATTTTTTCCGATTGAATCAACTCTTCCTGAGTGGTTTGCAGGTGATCTAATGCTGTTTTGAGTTCTTGGGTTCTTTCAGCGACTTGGACTTCGAGAGTGCGGTTGTATTCCGCTACCAATTTTTCAGCTTGTTTGCGCTGGGTGATATCGGCAAAAGCTGCGATCGCATAACTCACCTTTCCTTTGTCATCATAGATGGGCGTGCCCCAAACCTCGATCGGAATAATCCTGTCAGGCTGGCGAATTTCCATATCATCAACATTAACGCTGGCTCCTTTAAACGCATTAGCAATTGGCTCTTTTTCTGCCGGATAAAGTTCGTTGCTACCTGCCAGATAAGCTTGATAAATCTCTCGAAGTTCTAACGCATTATTATCGACTATACCTGTACCCAATAAATCATGAGCGCGAGAATTAACATAGTAAGGTTTGCCGCTAGAATCAGCGACAAATATCCCCACCGGAACCGCTTCTAAAATTTGGTTGAGTCGGCTTTCACTCTCTGATAATTCGGCATTCAAAGCTTGCATTTCTGTGAAAGATACTTGCAGTTGTGCCGCCATACTATTAAATGAATTGGCAAGTTCGCCGACTTCATCATTGCGGTTGAGCGTTACATTTTTGCCCCATTCACCTTTAGCAATATTTTTGGCAGCCTCGTTCAAAAATAAAATCGGTTTTGTTACCCATCTCGCCGTAACAACTCCAACAATTATCGCCACGAGCAAAGCAGCAGCGCACAACAAAATTGTCGCGGTAGTGTTGGCATTAATTTGTGCCATGAAATCCGCTTCTGGAACAACCACTACAATCAACCAATCCAATCCTTTATCATCTTGCCAAGGCAGAACTTGTAAAAATTGTTTCTTGCCTTGAACATCAAATTGTAGTGACTGCGAAGTTTTCAGAGATTGGAAGTCGTTAAAATTAACGGCTAAATATTTAGCAGTGGTTTTGGTGAAAGTATTTGTACTGTCAATTGCTTTAATTCGCTCGGTTCCGTAGTCTTTTTTTACGACGTGAAACGGTCTTTCTCCTGTGGAAGTTGCGACTAACATTCCCGATCGCTCGATAATAAAAACTTGTCCGGTTTGCCCGATTTTTAAGCTTTGCAAAAACTGGCCAATGGTGGACAAATTAATATTAGTTAGCAGCACGCCTTGCAATTTTCCTTGTTTGTCATAGAAAGGCATGGATGCGCCAAGATAAGCAGTAATGCCAGCCGTATTGGGATAAATCTGGCTCCAGGTGGGTTTGCCAGCAGCTACCGCAGCTTTATACCACGGGCGAGTGCGCGGATCGAAATTAGTTTTGTTGTTTAATACGGCGCCGATTTCGCCGGATTTATTGGTAGCATAGGTGCGAAAATCATAGTTACTTGCTGCTGTCGATACTCTCCAAGTCAGCGAGCCGTCGTCGAGCCTTTCTGCGCCAAAGTTGTCTTTTTGTTCTAACCCTAAGCCTGTAAAAGTGAGCGTGTCAAATATCTGAAGCTGGCGCAAAAGATGACGCTGTAAAACAGGTAAATCTTGCTGGTTCAGGGTGCCGAGTTCGATCGCAGCAGCATTGATCTGGTTGACCTGATGGGGTACACTCAGGTAAGTACCCAGATTTTGTTGGACGCGGCTGCCTACTTCTGCCATCAGTCGATCGGCAATTTCATTGACTGCCTTCTGTCCGTTTTTAAATGAGAGATATCCTACCAGTCCCACCGCCGCGAAAAGTTGCAAGACGAAGGGAACTATCAGAACTGTGCGTAGGGTTCGCGATCGAGCAGTTTTTGCGGCTTCGGGGCGAGTAGATTGGGTTTGGCTCACAACGTTGGTGCTTGTTTTGCGTAGAAACCGGGTTGACGATCGTAAGTTTTATCCCTTTTATGGACTGTTGTCAAAGTCTGCTGATTTTTTAGATGCTACCTGTGAACTGCTAGCGAACCGCAGAACTCTACGATAAATTTATATGGTGAATTAATAAATTAAAAATACTTGCTTTCTATTGTACAGCCAAGTAGACTTACTATCCCGATAATTAGGGAATTCGTTGCATTTTTTAACTCAGACAGAGTGCCGGGAGTGCCAGCTTCGCCCTCGCGTGCTAATTCGATTGCTCACAGAAATTTATAGGAGAAGGAAGGAACAAGGAAGAAGCGATCGACTGCATGGGGAAAGCCCAATAGCAGTAAGGTGCGCCCATAAGCACCCTACATACTTAGGTTTTGGAGCGAGGAATTTTAGTGCTAGGGGCGATCGCCTCTTGCATCCAACTTAAAACTAAGTCAGCGGCTGCGAATTCACCCGCCGAATTGCCACCACCGCAGGTTGAGGTGGATTATTAACTTTTTTCCCGGGTTAATTAGAACCTACAGGCACTTTTCGAGTCTGCACAAACTCCTTACCATCAATAGTATTCATGGCAGATTTTCGGCTGTCCGCCGCCATATCTTTTCGCATTCCGTTAATTTCTCCCGGATGCTGAATCGCCAAAAATAAAGTCTTTTCATCCTCTTTTTTTGCTTGTTTAACTACCTCTTCTCGTTTGGCAAAGGCAGAGAATTTGTCAATATTTTTTTGATAAATTTGAATCCAAGGCTTGGCACTGATCTACTCGAAATTAACTGTCAAAAATCCCTGACTTTTGCCTGTTTCTACAAAAGACAGATAGTGATTATTGTAGCCGAAGTGAGAATCGCCCACTTTGTCTCCCCAAGCAGCTACGATATCGTAGGTAAAGCCTTCGGGAAGTACGAGGTCGTCTACTACTTCGTAAGTGCTGTAAGCTTGCATTTGCTGCTGGGTAGAAGCGGTAGTAATTGGGATGAATTGTCCGGTTTGTGCTACAGCGCTGCTAGTGGGAAAAGGCATCAGCCCTTTGACTGGTTGGAAGTTTATTCCTCGTACAATATTATCAGCACTCTTCCCAGCATTAACTGGTTCTGAGAAGGGCATCGTAAATTTTTGTTCGCAAGAATTGAGTGCAACACTGCCGGCCGTTGCACCCAAAAAAAGCAGGAATTCTCGACGCTTGATAGTCATGGGTAAAAAAAGGTTAAGGACTGAGCATCCGCAGACTCAAAACTAAATTGATTGTCAGTTTTTTTTTGAATGTTGGGGCGAGAAATGTCTCTTCGCTTTCCGTCCAGGGTTAACTCGCCCGATCGCACTCAAACCGAACCTCTCACCTTTTGTAACACAAGCCGCTGGACTTAAGCAAAGCGGTAGGGTGCGTCAGGAAAGGAATTCTGAATAATTACGGACAATCTTTAAACTGACGCACCCTACGATCATTGCCCTACACATACAAATAAGGACACAACATTGTTGTATCCCTACGTCATATTTGACTGCAACTTGCAACTCTACAAATAATGTAACAATTCAACCAAATCGATAGCCGAACCCGCGTACCGTAATGATATAATCCGGTTGACCAGGATCGATTTCCAACTTTTCGCGCAGCCAGCGGATGTGAACATCAACTGTTTTGCTGTCTCCGATAAAATCTTGACCCCAAATTTTTTCCAGCAACTGATCGCGAGACCAAACTCGCCGGGGATAACTCATAAATAGTTCTAGTAAGCGAAACTGTTTAGGAGAAAATTTCACTTCAATGCCGCGAACCAAGACGCGGCACTCTTCAGGATATAGAGTTATGCTCTTATATTGCAGCATCACCGGTTGCGGCAACTGACCGAGGCGCTGGCGCCGCATCAGCGCCCGACAGCGGGCGATAAATTCCCGCATTCCAAAAGGCTTGGTTAGATAATCATCCGATCCGGCTTCAAGATAAAAAGCGCAATTGTTGGCACTTCCTCTAGCACCGATAATCAAAATAGGGACGGGATTTCCTTGATGCCGTAACATTCGACACAGATCCAAACCGTTAATTGAATCCATAATTAACAGGTTAAAGCCGAATTCGCCGTGGTATGACGAGGAAGTCTGCACAGAAGGCAGAGCGCCCGGCCCGTCGCTAGTAACCACCACCTCATAGCCCTGTTCTTTCAGGGCTAAAGCTAGCATTTCCCGCAACAGGTCTTCACCTTCGAGTAACAAGATGCGGCCGGCTTGTCCAACAGCCAACCTTGAAGGACTTTCGCTTAATTCAGCAGCAGAAGACATAAATATCAGTGGGAGTTATGTTTGTATGTGGCTAGCGGGATGTGCCTTCTTCAGTAGCTGAGGCACTCTCGCGCTGCGATCGCTTTTTATGAACGATCGACTATTCAATCACTTATAATCTTTCGCCAGTCCATCCTACAGACATACGCTCGACTGTTTCTACTTGCTCGTGCAAGAAATATAGCCGTTGAGCAGTTGCGATAGCTGCGCTGTCTGCCTGCGTCCAGGCGTTAGAAGCCCGGTCATTGCTAGGGGTCGGTATTACTTTGTAAAACATTGCCCGCTTGTGATTGACCAGGTAACACCCAATTTAGAGGTATCTGGGTTTATCGTACAGGCAAAAGGTTATAAAAAGGTAAAGCTTTAGTAAATAAATGGTTAATTTATTAAAGATACATGATGTTGCTGTTAAACTTTAACCGAGCTGTACAGCTTTATTTGAAGATCAAAGTTCAACCTCTCAGATTCAATGCTGCAAGTAAATCTAAAATCTAAAATCTAAAATCTAAAATCTAAAATTGACTGACTGAGATGATTCGATGTGCAGTCGCATCGATCGCCCGCTACGATCGAGTTTGTAAGTAAAAATTCTGTAGACTGCCTATAATGTTGCTGCACTTGAGTACCTGGGCCGAGGTAGAAGCTTATCTAGAAAGCTCCCGAGGCATTATTATCCCGATCGGCTCCACCGAACAACACGGGCCCACCGGCTTAATCGGAACTGACGCGATTGCTGCTGGTGCGATCGCCCAGAGTGTCGGCGAAGCAGCCAATGCCTTAGTCGGCCCGACAATTAATGTCGGGATGGCCTTGCACCACACGAGCTTTCCCGGCAGCATCAGCCTCCGACCGCAGACCCTAATCTTAGTAATTAGGGATCATATCACATCTTTGGCAAAAGCCGGATTTGAGAAATATTTCTTTATTAACGGTCACGGCGGCAATATTGCCACGATGAAAGCAGCATTTTCCGAGACTTACGCGCATTTGTCGGACTTAAATCTACCTTCTTCCGATCGCATCCAGTGTCAAATCGGCAACTGGTTCATGTGCGGTTCCGTCTACAAACTAGCCAAAGAATTGTACGGAAACCAAGAAGGTTCCCACGCCACCCCCAGCGAAATCGCCTTAACTCAGTACCTTTATCCAGAAGCAATCAAGCAAGCACCGCTTTCGGAAGAAGTTGCATCCGGGTACAAAATCTATAGTGCTACTGACTTCCGCCGCCGATTTCCCGACGGGAGAATGGGTTCAAATCCGGCCTTAGCAACCCCCGAACACGGCCAGCAATTTCACGAATTAGCAGTCAAAGAATTAACTAATAATTATTTGGAGTTTTTGAACTCAGATTAACGTTTTTTCGGCTCGTTACCAGGAAGAGCCTGGTAACGTGCAAAAAACTCGTTTTAAGCGGCGACTTCAGCTTCAGCTTCAGCTTCAGGTGCATCTGGCACATCTTGCTTAATCGTCAAATAGCGAATCACTTCTTCGCTCAGACGCATGGCGCGTTCCATAGGAAAAATTGCAGCGCCCGGAGCTGTATAGTTCATTTGAACGTATACTCCGTCGCGGTGCTTGCCGATTTCGTAAGCCAAGCGACGTTTGCCGCGGTGCTGAGTTTCGATATTTTCAGCACCTTGATCGCGCAAAATAGTTTGATATTTCGCGATCGCCTGGTCAGTCATTTCCTCACCCAAATCTGGGCGCAGAATGTACATTGTTTCGTAAATAAACGGTTTCATGGCAATAATTCCCTTATGGACAAACAAGGCTTCTCGCGAAGCAAGGACTTATCATCATATCCCAACAATGAACAATCTCAAAACTAAAAAATCAAATTCCCCAAACCGCAGTCCCTCGCGGTGGATCACGCTGTGGACATACAGTATCATGGGGGCGATCGCACTTTTAATGCTCTTCCCGCTGCTGTGGCTGCTCAGCACCTCCCTGAAATCCCCCAGCGAAAACATCTTTCAATATCCCCCGCAACTGTGGCCGCAACACCCAACCCTCGAAAACTTCATCAAAGTCTGGGAAACCAACCCCTTCGGGCGCTACCTGTTCAACAGCACCCTGATTGCAGGCCTGACAGTCACCATCAACGTTTTGTTTTGCGCCCTCGCCGCCTACCCCTTAGCCCGACTCAAATTTCGCGGCCGCGAAGCTATCTTAATTGCGATTATTTCCACAATCATGATTCCCTTTCAAATAGTCATGATTCCGCTGTACATTTTGACAGTACAACTCGGATTAAAAAATAGCTATTTAGGCGTCATTTTTCCCGGACTCGCCTCAGCCTTCGGCATATTTTTATTGCGGCAAGCATTCCTCGCAGTTCCCAAAGAATTAGAAGAAGCAGCCCGCATTGACGGCTGCACAGAATTAGGCATTTGGTGGCACGTCATGATTCCGGCAATTAAGCCGGCTTTAGTCACTTTAGGGATTTTTGTATTTATCGGTTCTTGGAGTGACTTTTTGTGGCCGCTGCTAGTTTTAGACAGGCCGGAATATTACACGTTACCTTTAGGTGTCGCCAATTTAGCCGGAACCTTTTCTTTGGATTGGCGTTTAGTGGCGGCGGGTTCGATTATTTCGATCATTCCTGTTTTAGGACTGTTTTTG
>JANYGO010000150.1 GCA_025362325.1 Cyanobacteriota bacterium
GATTATTTGAATCCATTGAAAAACTAGAATCACTGTTAAATAAACTTTTAAATGAAGGAGGATTAATTATGAAATGGAACCGAAAAATAAAAAATAAAGGGAACTTAGTTAATGCAGTTTAGATGTTGAACAGCTTAGCATTCAGAAAAATACTCAAGAGATAGCTGGGATTATCCCCGATTTTGACTTGAGGCAATATCAAGAGGCTTTGTGCGAACGTTACAGCAATCTGGATTTAAGCAGCGTCGATAGCAATACCTACGATTATCGGGAAAAGCTGAAAGTTTGGCAAATCTTTATTGTGCAAGATGTGCGCTTAATTTACGAGTCATTTCTGCCGCAAGCTTACGAAATCCCCAAGGAACATCAACGGCGTTTGCAAGATTGCGATCGATTAAACGCGATCGCACTTGAAAATTTAGAGAAATATCGGCGCGGTTATTTTTCGCAGGCGATCGTATCCGTGTTAGATGTCATTAATGACAAGTCAAATTATCCCTACATTGTGATTTTAGGCGATCCGGGTTCCGGTAAATCTACTCTGTTACAATATTTAGCATTAACCTGGGCGCGATCGCCCTTAAATAGCGTAACATCTCTGCCGATTCCGCTGTTGATAGAATTGCGGATTTACATTCGCAGCGGGGAATCAGGAAATTGCCAGAACTTCCTCGAATTTTTCCATCAAAGTCCCGGTTCAATTTGTCACTTAAATCAGCATCAATTGCACGAAAAGCTGAAAGCAGGCGACGCTGTGGTGATGTTCGACGGGTTAGATGAAATTTTCCATTCGGGGAAACGAGAAGATGTAATTACGGCGATTCATCGGTTTACCAACGAGTATCCGCGCGTGCGAGTGATTGTCACCTCTCGGATTATTGGTTACAAGCCTCAACGGTTGCAAGATGCCCAGTTCCATCACTTTATCCTGCAAGACTTGAATCCGGCACAGATTCAGGATTTTGTGCACCGCTGGCACGAGTTGACTTTTACGGATACTATGGAAAAAGTGCGAATTTGCGATCGTATGAAAAAAGCATTAGCGTATTCATCAACAATTCAAGATTTAGCGGGAAATCCGTTATTGTTGACGATTATGGCGATTTTGAATCGCAGTCAAGAATTGCCAAGAGACAGGGCAGAACTTTACAATCAAGCTTGGCGAGTATTCCTGTATCAATGGGATGTGCAAAGGTCTTTAGTAGAGGATAGCAGGCTCGATCCAAAAACGATCGATGCTAAAGATAAGCAAGAAATGCTGCGGCGAGTTGCTTGGAAAATGCAAGCAGCACCTGAAGGGTTGGCTGGCAATATTATTAGTGCGGAAGATTTGGAGGATATTCTGACAGCATATCTGAAGAATAAAGATTTTGACCAACCGAGAAACCGGGCGAAGTTAATCATTAATCAACTGCGAACCCGCAATTTTATTTTATGTTTTTTGGGTGCGGATACTTACGGGTTTGTGCATCGAACTTTCTTGGAATATTTCTGTGCGTCGCAAGTAGTGAATAGGGCTCAGGCTTTAGAACTTTCGCTGGATGAATTGAAAGCAGAAGTTTTTGGCCAGCACTGGGATGATGAATCTTGGCAGGAAGTTTTGTGTTTGATTGCGGGATTGATTGCTGGAAAGTTGACAGGGGAATTGATTGAGTTTTTGATTGAGCAGGATGGGGAAGCTCAAAAGTTTAGCAACCTGTTTTTGGCGGCGAAGTGTTTGGATGAGGTGAGGGATAGAAAGGAGATTGCTGCCGTTGATAGTCAATTGCTGGAGCAATTAAAAGAGTTAACGAAGTACGACGTCAATTACTATTATGAACCTTATGAAGAAGAGGCAGATTTAGTTGAAAAAATTCGCACTCAAGCAGTAAGTGCGATCGCCTTTACTTGGAAAGATGACCCGGAAACCTTACCTTGGCTCAAACAACTCGCTCAATCTGACGATGATTCGTTTGTGCGACGTGTAGCAGTCCAAGAATTAGCAGGGGGTGGAAAGACGACCCGGAAACCTTACATTGGCTCAAACAATGCGCTCAATCTAATGATGATTTGGCTGTGCGACAAACAGCAGTCCAAGAATTAGCACAGGGGTGGAAAGATGACCCAAAAACCTTACTTATCCTCAAACAACTCGCTCAGTCTGATGATAATTGGAATGTGCGACAAACAGCAGTCCAAGGATTAGCACGGGGGTAGAAACATGACCCGAAAACCTTACCTATCCTCAAACAACTCGCTCAATCTAATGACAATTGGGATGTGCGAAGTGCAGCAGTCCAAGAAATAGCACGGGGGTGGAAAGATGAACCAGAGATATTTGAATGGTTGTGCGATATAGCTATCAATCATCCTTTTGAACGCGAGTACAACTTCCAAGATAATCCCAGACAAATAGCACTTGAAATCATGTTTAAACAATATCCCGATCGCCCAAAAACTTTAGAAATACTTCGCGATCGATTTGCCAACGATCCAGATGAAAAAGTCCGCCAATTTGCCGAGAAACCATTGGCAAAACTAGACAAGCTGTGATATCAACAAAAAAAGGAGAAACAAGTTATGACTGTAGCCACTAAAATCCCCCAAGCTTATGCAGAAATAGTTGAGTTTTTTGCTGCTGGCGCTACTCCCGAAAGCATTCTCAACTTTCAACTATCCGAAGAAGCAAAAGAGCATATCGCCGACCTAATTTACGCACACAACAACCAAGATTTGACCACCGATGAAAAAACCGAATTAGACAACTTTCTAGTTATAGAACATCTGTTGACTCTCATCAAAGCAGTCGCTCACAAACACGTTGTCAAAGAGTAAGTTTTTTATGCCTCGTCCTTACATTAATGCCGAACTTAGGCGTTTAGTTGCTCTCCGCGCCGATCGCATTTGCGAATACTGCCTCATTGCAGAGACAAACAGAGCATCAGGCTGTCAAGTTGACTACATCATCAGCGTCAAACATGGTGGAGAAACAACAGCCGACAACCTCGCCTATGCTTATATTTTCTGCAACTTACAGAAAGGAACAGATTTAGGCTCAATTGTTTGGCGGACTGGAGAATTGGTGCGTTTTTTCAACCCGCGCAGAGATTTTTGGGGAGAACATTTTCGCTTAGATGAAGCTGCAATTCAACCAATAACAGATATTGGAGAAGTGACAGCAAGAATTCTAGAATTTAATCATAATGAGCGGATTAGAGAGCGACAAATTTTGATACAAGTTGGTGCATATCCGTCACCAGCCGCGCAACAACGGATGACTCAGTAACTCAATAAATATCACCCAATCTAGTATAATTAAGCTCAGATAGTTCTCGGAGACAACCACTATGCAAGTCACGAACGAACAAATTATTTATCCATCCAGCGACGGTCAACCAATGGCAGATAGCACAATTCAATACAAATTAATTGTCACAATCAAAGAAGGTTGCGAATCGTTGTTAAAAAATGACCCAAACGTCTTTATAGCAGCCGATTTACTTTGGTATCCAGTTCAAGGTAGACCAGACATTTCTCAAGCACCGGATACGATGGTAATATTTGGTAGACCAAAGGGCGAGCGACGTTCCTATATGCAATTTCAAGAAGATAATATTGCTCCCCAAGTCACATTTGAGATTCGCTCTCATAACGACAGACAAGCAAAAATGTACAAAAAACTTGCGTTTTACAATCGCTATGGAGTCGAGGAATATTATCTTTACGATCCAGAAAACAACGATTTGAGCGGTTGGCAAAGAATTGAAGGAAACCTAGAAATAATTGAGCCGATGGAGGGCTGGATCAGTCCTAGATTGGGAGTACGATTTGAGTTGGGCGAAGATGGGTTGGAAATTTATCGACCAGATGGACAAAGGTTTCTTTCTTATGCGGAATTGGAGGAACAGGGTGAATTAAATCGCCAGCGTGCAGAACAAGCATCTCAAAGAGCCGAACAAGCATCTCAAAGAGCCGAACAAGAATCTCAAAGAGCCGAACGTTTGGCGGCAAAACTGCGCGAATTGAACATCGATCCCGATCGCATTTAAGCCACAAATTGTTTAATTTAGGACTTATTCATTAAGACCAAAGAAACCTGGTTTTTAGCGTTTTTGCGGGCTATAACCAATTATTTTCGTGAAAAAACCCGGTTTCTGGCCCGCCCCTGCGTAAGTCCTATAAGCGTCCAAACATCGCCCTTCCAGCAGCCAAAACCGATAAGAAGTGTTAAGTTAGTAGTTAGTTGTGTCGATCGCACATAAAAACAAATGCCTGAACTACAAACCCAGACCCACCCAGACCTCCAGCAGCAAGACACCTCAAAACCCGTCATCGTCGGCCTGCAAGACGTAACAAAAGTTTACGGCATCGGCGACCTGGAAGTTCGCGCCCTAAACGGTGTCAGCTTGACGGTAACGCAAGGAGAATATTGCTCGATTATGGGCGCATCCGGTTCAGGCAAATCTACAGCCATGAATATTATCGGCTGTCTCGATCGCCCTACGAGCGGCAGTTACTACCTAGACGGCGTAGATGTCGCCCAAATGCCCGAAGCAGAATTAGCCGGAATTCGCAATTTAAAATTAGGTTTTGTCTTCCAACAATTTCACCTGCTGGCTCAATTAACAGCATTAGAAAATGTCATGTTACCGATGGTTTATGCAGGCATTCCCGCAGCCGAAAGACGCGAACGGGGCGTAGACGCTTTAACAAAAGTAGGCCTGGAAAGTAGGCTGCAAAATAGACCGAATCAACTATCAGGAGGACAGCAGCAGCGGGTAGCCATCGCCCGTGCTATTGTCAATCGTCCCGTGTTGTTGCTTGCAGATGAACCAACTGGTGCATTGGATACGAAAACCACTCAAGAAGTAATGGATATTTTTACAGAATTTAATGAAGCTGGCATGACTGTTGTTATGGTAACTCACGAACCGGAAGTCGCGCGGCAAACTCGCCGCGTTGTCTGGTTCCGCGATGGTCAAGTTATTCATAATAATCTTAATCCCGCAGAGCTTTCTCACGCGGTATTTTAATACCAATTCAAAAAGTTTTGCTACAACTGTCAATCTGATAGCAATTGTTAAAAGTCTCAGTTTCCCGCGCCGGACACGGCAGTGCCGTTTCCCTACAGATGCTCTCTACTTGTTACCAGTTCCCCGCGCCGGACACGGCAGTGCCGTTTCCCTACAGATGCTCTCTACTTGTTACCAGCCTAGAGCATGGAAAGGAAACCCGTTAACTAATGACTAATGACTATTGACTATTGACTATTGACTATTGACTATTGACTAATTAAAAGCACTGGGAAAAGCTGCCCAAACTCGATCGACAAAATCCCTAAGTTGCCGAGATGCGATCGTGCTATCCTTCTGATCAGAGTCCAGAGACTGCAACTCACTTAACAGCGAAATCACCTCCGTATCCAGCGCCGCCCGAAACAAACTCAGCGGCCACAACAAATCCGCACCATCCCGCAAATCCGATAAAGTGTATTCTTCCGGCCATTGATGCGATAAATCCTTCCCAGACACCAATCCAACCAACATTAAAGGGCGTACCCAACAAATTTGACGTGCCTCAACCACTTGAATTACCTCTGAATGGAGGCACGCATCTCCACATTCTAAACTGACAATTTGACCAGGCTTAAAGTTCAAAGCACAATCCATTAATGCTGACTCTTAACACAGACATAACCAAGCAAAATAAGTGCCTCAACTCTCTACAGCACAAAAAAATATTATATCACAATTACTTTTTCTTTCTTCTCTCTTCCTTCTTCTCTCTTCCTTCTTCCTTCTGCGGTTAACTGTCAACTGCCAACTGCCAACTGCCAACTTTCAACTTTCATCAAGAGTTTTAAGAGCCATTTCGAGATCAGCCGTCAACAATCGCGCCTCTTTTTTGCCACTACCACCATTAGCATAATCTGCCACAGAAAGCGGAGCACCGATCGCAATTTTCACCTGAGAACCCCATCGAGGAATGCGCGGGCGGTAACGAATACTCATCGGTACAATTTTCACCCCCAAACCCGGTTTGCTCAATTCTGCTTGCATCGCTAACCGAGCCAATCCAGCCTTAGGAGGGTGAACTTCGCCATCCTGAAAAATGCCACCTTCGGGAAAAATGACTAACATTTCCTTGTCTAGCAGCAACTCCACGCCGTAACGGAGACTGCTAATTGCTGGATGCTTGATATCGACAGCAAACCCTCCCAAATGTCTGATGAACCAACCTTGCAGTCCTTTCACTTCATCAGCAGTTACCATGAACCGCAAATCCCGTCCAGTCACCCTCTGTCCCGTTGAATAGGGCATCATCAGGGCATCCCAGCGGGAACGGTGCGTAGGCGCTAAAATTACAGGCCCGTCCTTCGGCAAGTGCTCCTGTCCGGTTATCTCAATCTTCCCAAAATAAAACGGTAGGACAATATAGTGACCTAGCGGATAAAACAAGGAGGTTAACCAAGGAGAAACGCGAGAGGTATTAGATGCTACCTTGGCAGGCATTGGCTTCACTCTTTGAGGATTTACTGGACTCAACGACGATCGCGGCAGTATGGCGCATGGCAATTAACCTGCTTTATCGATATAGAGTCTAAAGATATGTTGTTTGGTAAACCTTTAGTCTTTCGATGGGGACACTTTTGCTATTGGCATTTTGCCTCCGCAAGCGATCGCCCCCGCAACAGATCATCTGTAACAGGTAAAACATGATCCCACCCGACAACACTAACGCAGAGCCGTCAACCCCCGGGAAAGCTCGATCGGGCAATTACCTATTATTTCAGTTAAAGAGCCAAGTTCGATTAAACATCGCCCAAAAGAGAGTCAAAAATTTTAGCTGTTAACTTTCCGGCGCGCTTGGAACCAAGAAAGCAACTGCTCGCGGCAAACAGACTCCATAATACCGCCGAGCACCTCTAAGCGGTGACACGAAGGCGCGCTATCTGGAAGATTAGCCGCAGTCCGAATCGTGCCAGTTTTCGGGTCATCAGCTCCGTATACCAGCAAACCGATCCGAGCTTGTACGATCGCACCAGCGCACATCGGGCAAGGCTCCAGCGTTACGTAGAGCGTACATTGGCTGAGATGCCAGTCTTGCAAAACTTGCCCAGCCGCCCGCAAAGCCAAGATTTCAGCATGAGCAGTCGGATCGCAGTCTCGCTCTCGCCGATTTTGCGCTTCGGCAATCAATTTGCCAGTACCGTCAACGAGGGCAGCACCCACGGGTACTTCACCCGCTGAGGCGGCTGCTTGTGCCAATTCCACAGCCCTAGTCATCCAGCGTTTGTGAATAGCATAATTAGAATCACTAATAGACAACGGCTCTGTTTGCAAATTCACGGTATACCTACGCAACTAAAAACACTTAACATAGTCCTAGCGATCCACAGGTTGTGGATCTAGTAAGTATTATCACTAATAAAACAATTTTTATTGGGGAATTTATGGCATACTTACCTAGCTAAAAACACTTAAGATCGAGAAATAAAGTTACACGACAGCCCCATCCAGAGTAATTTTTAATTATGGACACCACCACGATTAGCACTGAAGTTGTTGAGCTGCTGTCCCGGATTAGCCGGCAAAAGCTCCGCGAACAAGATATCACTCCCTTGGTAGTGTTTCTGACGGCTTTAATTTCCATCCTGCGCGGAGTGATGATTATTGACAGGACGATCGCCATTGAAGAAGAAGAACGGCTGCAAAAGACTCTCAAAGCCTTTGCCGCTGGCGATCCACATCGAATAGAATTAATTCAGCGCCTTGTCAAAGGAATCTCCAAACAGCAGGTTTACTTCAACCCCACGGAACTGCTAACCCTGACAGCTTTCTTCTCAGAATCAGAAAAGCTGTTGCTCATCGGTTCCGGGTACGAAATGTCAGCGGTAGACGGACACATCGACATGAGGGAGCAAATGTACTTACAGTCGATAGGCAATCGGCTCGGGCTCGACTCCAGACACATTGCAGTCGTAGACACTTTATTTACCAAAGAAGGAACCCTCGACTCAGAAGCTTTTACCGAAGTTCAAGCTTTACTAGAGCCCAGCGAATTCTCCTCCCGCGATCCCGTATTTGCCAAAGCAGCAAAGCACCTGCTGTCTCTGTTAATGCGCAAATAATGCAGCGTATATAAATTATTTCCGCTGTAAAAGAGACAGGGGAAAATAATTTAATGCTTTTTCGATTAATCGCGGATGGACGGGTGGTCAGAAACCGGGTTTTTTCACAAAAAGACGGGTTACAGCCCGCAAAAACGGTGAAAAACCCGGTTTCTTTTGCCGGAAATGCGTCCAAATCCGTCTAAAATCTAAAAGCGGCTTGTGGCTGCCTCCATCGCTCCAGCTCGATTTCAAATCTCCAATCGATTGATTATGCAAATTGAATGGCAAACCGCCAAAACCTACGAAGACATTCTGTATCACAAAAGCGGCGGCACCGCCAAAATTACCATCAATCGACCTCACAAACGGAACGCTTTTCGTCCCAAAACCGTGCAGGAACTGTGCGATGCCTTTACTGATGCGCGCGAAGACACAAAAATCGGCGTTGTCCTCTTCACCGGGGCGGGGCCTCATACAGACGGCAAATACGCCTTTTGTGCTGGTGGCGACCAAAGCGTGCGGGGTTCTGCGGGATATGTAGATGAAGGTGGCATACCCCGGTTGAACGTGCTCGACTTGCAGAAGTTGATTCGATCGATGCCTAAAGTTGTGATTGCTTTAGTTGCTGGGTATGCGATCGGCGGCGGTCATGTTTTACATTTAATCTGTGACTTGACGATCGCTGCTGACAATGCTATTTTCGGACAGACCGGCCCCAAAGTCGGCAGTTTCGACGGCGGTTTCGGAGCTAGCTATCTCGCCAGAGTAGTCGGACAGAAAAAAGCCCGAGAAATTTGGTTTTTGTGCCGCCAGTACAGCGCGCAGCAAGCCCTAGAAATGGGTTTAGTCAACTCTGTGGTACCCGTGGAACAACTCGAACCCGAAGGGATGCAGTGGGCTCGGGAAATTCTTTCAAAAAGTCCGATCGCAATTCGCTGTTTAAAATCCGCTTTTAATGCCGACTGCGACGGTCAAGCCGGTCTGCAAGAACTGGCTGGAAATGCCACTTTGCTGTATTATATGACCCAGGAAGGCGCCGAAGGCAAACAAGCCTTTCTGGAAAAACGGGAACCGGATTTTAGTGAATATCCTTGGCTGCCATAAGCTCGATCGAGAAATCAGTTTTTTTATGTTAGAGATGCTGATTTCTGTGAGTTGAATGAGCGGAATTTGCGCGATCGGTCAAAATTGTCAGTAAAGTAGAGTTTTCCTGCTGCGGACAAACTATACCGAAACTGCTACTGTAAATTTTTAGGTTAACGCCCGGCCTGTCAACTGATAGGCATTGCGCTCAGCAACAGTGACGACGGGTTCCTGCATCACAGTCTGTTCTTGCAACTGTCCAATTTCTATGTTTTCCCAAGATAGCCCAAAAGGCGAAACCGCCAAAGAACAAGCTTTCCACTGGCTTTGCACCGGCACGCTCAGCAAAGCGCAAACACCGCCACGTCTCCCTTCAGGGGTATAGTGGCGACAGTGACGACAAGCTGAAATTAATGGGGTTTTCATAAAAGTTCTTAGGTAAATCATTTTCATCTCTAATTCTCCTGTGTAGAGCTAGCAGGTTTTAGAGCATCCCAGCCTTTATGCTGTCTGGGTTGTAGCGATCCCAGGAGCATAATTAAACTTTATAATTTATTTATAATTTTGTTATATATAGAAACAATGTCCTCAGTCCTTGCTCATTTGGTAGTTAAAAAGACAGGTTAAAAGTTTATAAAGCGGTCAGGGATCAAGAAAAAAAACAAATACGGAACGAATGTCAGAGGTTATAAATGAGCGATTGATCTCGATACCAAAAGCTGCTTAGAGTCTGCGCAAGCAGTATCCGGGACACAGCTAACTTAAGTTTTAAAATAAAAATTAACAGATAGCTGGCGGCGCTCGGAAGCAAGCTCAAGGGCAAGAGTTGCCTTGACGCCAAAAGCAGCTAATCATAAGATAGGCAAGTTTTAAAGCTTCTTGTTTATCTCTACAATCAAAACATTCAAATCAATTCAGAGGCGGTAGGAGTTTTGCTCATGAGTAAGCGTTCTTCGGTTGAATCCCCAAATCATCAATCTTCTTCAACCCCAATCAAGCCTGCTTTGCAAGCAGTCCTGGGGTGTCTGGATGTAAGCCTAGAAGCAGAACTGACCACGTACAGAAGGCACAGGCGGCGCGCCGAACAGTGGGTGTCGCCATCAGTTCGTATCGGCAAGCAAACAGCCACAACCGAGCAACAGCCGGCCCAAAACCTGCCGCCGCAGGGTACGAACGAATCCCAGCCGCCGCTGTCGCTGCCCCTATCCCTTGCCGGCGTCCAGGGCGATGCCCCGCTAGCAACTACTAGGGGCGTCACAAAAATATCAAGCAGCGGCCCGGCACCCAACAATTATCTCGAATCAAGCGAAAAACTGATTGAAAGTTTGGACGAACCAAAAGCCGAGCCTGCAGAAGAACGCAGTTTGGCCGCCAGTCTGTTAACGCCGTTAGGACTGAGTTCGATGCTGCTGTTTCTGCTGTCGTGCACAGCTTTGGGCTACGCAGTCATGCACCCGTCAAGTCTGGTGAAAATGGCAGGCTTGAACCGTTGGCTCTCTAGCACCGCCCCCTCTAACAGCGACAGTCCCGCCGTTACGGGCAGCTCAGATACCAGCACCAAGGAACTGCCGAAAGCTCCAAATCTGGCATCCAAAGAATTTGTCGAGCTAGATTTGAGCACTCTCAGCAATGTCAAGCCGACAGCCAGCCCGATTGCTTCCCCGTCGCCAAAAGCATCAATCCCGCCCAATCCGGGAGCACCTCCTGCCCCCATCGGCGCTGTCCCGATTCCGACAGAAGACGGCAACCCGGCCAGAGGTAGGGAACAGGGACTCAACAATCTAAGCACGGCTTTGCTTCCCAGTCCCAGTCCCAGCGCTGCCCAGCCTGTCCCGACACTGCCGACACTGCCTCCCACACCCAGCCGGGCCCAGCCTGCGGCGACAGCAACCCCGGCGACAGCATCTCCGGCGACAGCAACCCCTGCCGCCGCAGCCCCCCTAGGAAAGCCAACACGGGCTGCGGATGGTTTCTATTACGTAGTCCAGGATTACACCAACGAAAAATCGTTGCAGCAAGCTAAAACCGTAGTTCCTGATGCCTACGTGCGGAATTTCTCAAAGGGTGTCAAAATCCAAATGGGAGCTTTGAACGATGCTACCTCAGCAGAACGTTTGGTGAAAGAACTCCAAGCAAAAGGGGTGAAGACGCAATACTATCAGCCATAAATTAGTTACAGGGAATGAAAAATTAAAAAATTAACAGAGAATTGAGAAGTTTTCCTGGTGAATTTTTAGTTATGAGTTCCCATTTCTAAATCTCTAATAAAAAATTGGGAGACGGGCAAAATGGGATTATTCGATCGCCTGTGGCGAGTGATTCGAGCCAATATTAACAGTTTGGTCGGGGCTGCCGAAGATCCAGAAAAAATTCTGGAACAAGCTGTAATGGATATGCAGTCCGATTTAATCCAGCTCAGACAAGCTGTGGCGGGGGCGATTGCAGCTCAAAAACGCACCGAACGCCAGTATTCCCAAGCTGAGTCTACAGCCTCCGAATGGTACCAGCGGGCGCAGTTAGCTTTGCAAAAAGGCGAGGAAAATTTGGCGCGGGAAGCTCTGACGCGCAAGAAATCTTATCAAGAAACGGCAACGGCGATGAAAGCCAGTCTCGGACAGCAAAACGCTGTGGTGACTCAACTTAAAGACAATATGCGATCGCTCGAAAGTAAAATTTTTGAGGCAAAATCAAAAAAAGATATGTACATTGCCCGAGCTCGAAGCGCAGCCTCGTCAGAAAGGCTACAAGAGATGATGGGCAATCTCAGTACCGGCAGCGCTTTGAGCGCGTTTGAACGGATGGAAGAGAAAGTTATGCAGTTAGAAGCTCGCTCCGAAGCCATCGCAGAACTCGGAACTAACGATTTAGAAAACAAGTTTCTCTCTCTCGAAGGTGCCGGCGATGTCGATGCCGAGTTGGCGGCGATGAAAGCACAAATGCTTCCAGGCAACAATACACCCAAATTGCCGTCGGGCGAGCCGCCCCCATCCTGAAGCATCGGCGACAAAACAATAGTTTGGACAAGCAAAAACTTCTCAACAGCTCAGCTAGATATAGCTCAAAGCGTGTTGGGGAATTCGCGGATCAAAGTTAAACTCAATAGACAGGTGCAGAAATAAGCTTGCCTGCATCACTGACTCGATCGCTTTAAACTAGATTTATCTGTAAAAATTGCCGAAAACTAAATCGCACTAAAAATCTGACCAACTGAATCTCACAACTGCGGGCTAATGCCTACAGCCTGCTTTCCGCCTACTTCGTACACCTCACCAGGAAAAATAGCATTATGGGATTATTCGATCGCATTAGCCGAGTCGTCAGAGCCAATCTTAACGATATGGTCAACAAAGCTGAAGACCCGGAAAAGATTTTAGAACAGTCCGTTACCGATATGCAGGAAGACTTGGTGCAGTTGCGTCAAGCCGTTGCCAGCGCGATCGCCGCTCAAAAGCGCACCCAGACTCAGTACAATCAAGCTGAATCTCAGTCTAACCAGTGGCAGCAGCGCGCTCAGCTCGCCCTGCAAAAAGGAGACGAGACTTTGGCCCGCGAAGCGCTGGTGCGCAAAAAGTCTCACGCTGAAACGGCGGCTACCCTGAAATCCAGTCTAGAACAGCAATCGGGTCAGGTGGAAAGTCTCAAGCGCAACTTGATCGGTTTGGAGAGCAAGATTTCCGAAGCCAAGACGAAGAAGGATATGCTCAAGGCGAGGATTTCCGCTGCTAAGGCTCAGGAACAGCTCAATAACACCATTGGCTCCCTGAATACTGGCAGTTCAATGGCAGCTTTCGATCGCATGGAAGAAAAAGTTTTGCAGATAGAAGCTCGCGCGGGAGCTTCAGCGGAACTGGCGGCTGGCGGCAGCGATTTAGAAGCAGCTTTCCGCTCGCTCGAAGCCGGTGGCGATGTGGACGACGAGTTGGCTCAGATGAAGGCTCAACTGGCCGGAGGTTCTGTGTCTCAAGGTCAATTGCCTGCCGCGGGTAAAACGGCTGCTGCTGCTGCTCCTACCTCGGAGTCGAGTCCGGTGATTGACGCTGAGTTGGAAGAATTGCGATCGCAGCTCAATAAAATGTAATCAGCTCTATCAAAATTTACCTATTTCTGAGATGGCAGCTTTGATAAAATGCTCCGCCCACCTACAGCATTAGCTTGGGGAAGTCGGAGCTTTTTTCAGAGCCTATTTACATATACACACAAAAAGATTTTTGTCAAGTATATTTAGGTTTAAATAAAGACTTAAGTCTTAAAAAAAAGTGATAAAGTAACTTTATTCTTTGCAATTGCGACTGCCGCGTCGGCTCGTAAGTGTCAATAACTATCAAATATTGCGAATCAGTCATGCCCCTGCCACCTTCGAGAGGGCCACAGGTGGAATGCTCGCGCTGGCTGGGGAATTGCTTTGATTGGCATTAAGTCGAGCCACAGGAGTTTGCCACAGCCCGGGCCGTATTTTTCTCTCTTATTCCAACCTTTTTAGGAAAGTAGCCTTTTGCCCTTGGCGGAACTGAGCATTTCCGCTATATAGTAATAAGTATCATTTGGCACTCGTCTGTAGCTGCCAAGAGTGGATTTTACTGATAATTTTAAAATTTAACTATGTCTAAGGTTCGATTGCTGCTTTTAAGTTCTTTTGCTTCCGGTTTTGGGCTTTGCTCAATCATTCTAGCGATATTTACTATGACTTCCGGGCTATCGTTTACATCTTTTTTTACCTTTGTTTTAACTTTGGTATTTTTTGCGATTAATCTGCTTTTTGCTTTGCATTATTACACATCGATTACCAAGCAGTTGAATGTGAAAGGTAAAAGAAAAGCAAGAATTTAGCGGTTGTGAAGCAGCAGCGGAAAAAGGCATAGAGAGTTATTTATGGCATTTGAATGCCATCTAGAAACAAGCCTCTGCGTTAGGAAAATTATCTAGCTGTAGGTCATAATTATTTCAGGTCTAATTATTTAGGAGGTGCGATCGTGGTCATTGCTCAAGCCAACCCGCCAAACCTTTCTCCAGATGCGATACAGACTCGCTTTACTCCAGATGAATACCGGGCGATCGAGGAAACTGCCCAAGAACGTCACGAATATTGTAATGGAGAGATTATCGCTATGCCCGGAGGTTCCCCCGCTCACAGCCGTATTGCCGTAGACACTACGACTTTTCTCAACGTGGCTCTCCGAGACACCAATTTTCAAACCTATAACGGCGACTTACGAATTTGGATTCCTAGCTTCAATCAGGGAACTTATCCCGATGTTCTGGTAATTAACGGCGAACCGGAATTCAATGGATCTCGCACGGATGAAATTCTCAATCCTTTGCTGATTGTCGAGGTTCTTTCGCCGTCTACTGAAGCCTACGATCGCGGTGAAAAGTTCCGAAAATATCGCTCTCTGGCTAGTTTCTGTGAATATCTGCTGGTGAGTCAAGCTGAACCTTATATTGAGCATTATCATAACCTCGATCGCCCAAATAGCGATCGCTGGCAATGGCAAGCCTACGATCGGGTTGAAATGGCGATCGCCCTGCACAGCTTGAATATAGAGCTTCCGATAGCTGAAGTCTACCGCCGGATTAGTCTTTAAGGGCGATCGATCTTTCTCATCCTTCAGAGCTTAGCAATTGACCAACAAAAGCTGTTATTTAGGGAATTTGAATGGAATCCAGACTAAGCAACAATAAACCTTGAAAAACATGGTGTTTCGTTTCCCGAAGCCGCAACGGTATTTAATGACCCGCTATCTGTAACCTTTCCCGATGCTAACCATTCCATCGGAGAAAGTCGCTACGTTATAATTGGCATATCTAGGTATGAGCAACTTTTAATTGTTGCACATACCGAGCGAGGAGAAAAAGTACGAATTATCAGCGCCAGAAAAGCTACCCGCCAGGAGCAGAGGTTTTATGAAGAAGGATAAAGAGAACGAAATGGAAGACGAATTACTGGCTGAGTATGACTTTGGTCAGATGAAAGGAGGTGTCAAAGGTAAGTATGTTGAGCGATATCGTGCAGGGACAAACTTGGTGCTTTTAGACCCCGATATTGCCCAAGCTTTTCCTAATGATGCAGCAGTGAATGAGGCATTAAGGATGTTAATCCAGATTGCACAGCGTCAGCAGTCCAATACTGCGGTGCAGCGGACGGAATAAAAAACCTTGGTGAATTTTCGCCATTTTTCGTTCGATATTCTGTTTAACTATAAATATAAGTTTAGGAGAAAACTATGGTTACTCTAGTTCAAAACCCCACGGAAAACCTAACTGAAAACCCAGTTGAAACCCCACCGGATCAAAAAATCTGGAGTGATGCCGAATTCATGGCACTCAACCGAGATGGACACCGCTACGAAATTGTAAATGGAGAACTAATTGATATGGGAAACAGGAGTGCAAAACACGGTTATGTTGCCGTTATTTTGAGTGCTGCCTTGTTTAACTGCGTATCAACGCGAAAATTAGGGGCGATGTTCGATTCCAGCACTGCTTTTAAGATGAAATCAGGGAATAAGCGATCGCCCGATGTTTCTTTCATGGCAAAAGAACGGCTGCAAGGGCTAGATGACCTTCCCGATGGCTTCCTAGAAGGTGCACCGGATCTGGCTGTAGAAATCCTGTCTCCTAGCAATACAGTGGAAGAAATTCACAATAAACTTGTGGAATATTTCGAGAATGGAGCGCGTTTAGTTTGGGTGATTCATCCTAAAGAACAGTATGTGTTGGTTTATCGATCGGCCCAGTCACCCGATCGCCAGAGTGAAGTCTGCGGACTCCCTGGATGGCGAAGATATCGTCCCTGACTTCACTCTGGCGGTTGCTGAGTTATTTCAAAAGCTTGATTTTTCATGAAAGGGCGATCGGCCTTCTGAAATTAGGAGGTAAATTTTTGCTGATTGCAATTGCTGACGGTACAAGACACTAACGCGAGTAGGCATTGACAAACAAAAACTATTTTTTACATCAAAGTATGATTTCTAATTATGTTACAAATTTACTAATTTTTTAAGCAAACAATGAGAGGCGCGAAAGAATTATTGCTCATAAGTTTGACTGCTATTCCTTGGAGTTGGGTAGCTGTCATCAAAATTCAGGGAATACCGGAGGCGATAGCTCAAAAAAAGGTTCCTAGGAGACTACAACACGCGGATCGAGGAATCGTTCTATCCCAATTTTAGATATTACTGGCAATCAAGTCCAGCGCAGGATGAATTTTGTGCAAAAGTTTCGTCCTGACTGCCAACTAATAGGGGTTATTTTTCCGGATAAAATATATGCTATTTTTAATTATCAATCTGTCGCGCCACCCGAATAGTTTGCGGAAATACACCGACCAAAAGCGCCAAAACTTCATCAGGAATTTGTGCCACCGTTTCCGAATCAAAATATTGTTCAAACTGAGTTAAAATTATTTGTGCGCGTTCCAAAGCTACAGGCTTTCGCGTTAACTGTTCCGTTAACCGCACCCAATGCCGCCGAATTCCCAAAGCTTTCTGTCTTGCTTCGGGAGATTGAGCGCAAACCAAACAAAAATCCCCCACGGGAATCGCCTGCTGCGAGTCAACATCAAAAGCACCTCCAACGGCAGCCCCAGGCCCGGCAAACTCCGCGTGGAAGCGTTTAATCAAAATTAGACCGTTCCGGCGACGGCTATCTACCATCAACAGCTTGCCGCTGTTGATTTCTGCGAGAATGTCAGAGGAGTGGGAGTATTCTGTCAAATCTGTGCCAATGTTTCGATGTCGCAAGTCTGGGTCAGCAGAAAGGCCGGCGCGGACAATATAATTAGAAGTATCAAGTTTTGGATGCTCTTGCTGCCGATCGAGATTATCCATTTAAACTTACACACAATATTGTCACAAGGTGGTAGCTTGACGGCGATCGAATATCAAATGCAGGTAGAACAAACAGTAGACACCCTGAAAGCGGATCTCCCGACGCTTTTTGAGAAAGACATCTCCTACGACATCTACACAAAAGATGTTTATTTTCAAGACCCTGTTAACAAATTTAAAGGAAAAATCAACTATCGCATTATCTTTTGGACTCTGCGATTTCACGGACAGCTATTTTTCACCGAGATTTACTTCGACCTGCATGACGTAACTCAGACAGCCCCTGATACTATTGTGGCAAATTGGACTGTTCGCGGGACACTGCGCGTACCCTGGAAAGCTCGGATCTTATTCAACGGCTATTCTACTTATAATCTGGATGAGGACGGCTTGATTTACCAACATATCGACACTTGGGACAGAGAGCCCGGAGAGATTTTAAAGCAGTTTTTCCGCAAAGGAGAGGATGCCAGCCCCGGATAAGCCAAAAAGGTCGATCGCACTCAACCACCTGCACCAGCAACCAGAATAGCTGATAATTGCTAAAATAATCATCAGCCCTACGATTCATTTTCTGCTAATTGTAAACTGGTAAAATGATCGTCGCGGACGATTCATTTTCTGCTATTTCCACTCTTGAAAAACATCATGGCTGATATTATCGAGACTGCCACCAATGCCGGCTCTTTCAGAACACTCGCGACTGTTATTGAAGCGGCCGGTTTGTTAGATTTATTGCAAAGTCCTGGCCCCTACACCGTCTTAGCACCAACTGACGAGGCATTTGCCAAAATTCCTACCAACACTATTGCCTCTTGGATGGAAGACATACCCAAACTCAAGAAAATTCTCACCTATCACATTCTATTTGGCGAGGTATTAACTGAGAACTTGCTGGAATTAAGTTCTGCTGAAACAGTGGAAGGTTCTGTGGTTGGAATCGATCGTTCTGACGGCATTAAAATCAATGATGCTAAAGTCCTCACTCCAGATATTCTGGCAGACAACGGCGTCATCCATATCATTGATGCGGTGCTAATACCCGCATTAGTTGCAGCACAATCAAACTAACGGTTTGTAGTGAGGACTTTAGTGCGCAATCAGAGGACTAAAGTCCTCACTACAAACCAATCTGCGCCTTGCACCTTAGCGGACATTTTAAACTAATTATCGGAACCTAAAATCAAGCCCGATCGCGCCGGCAGCATCAATTCTAAATGCCGAGTTTCCCCTTCACCTTTCCAAGCGAACTCGCCTTTACCGAACAGCAATTTCTCGTGAGGAGATTTCAAACTACCAGCCTCAAAGCTAATGTGAGCTTCTTCTGTCGCCACATTGATAGCAACAACTATTTCCTCATCCCCCAAAATGCGGGCCAAAACGTAAACGGTTCCCTCAGCAAACAGAATTTGGTAATCTCCAGTGCGGAGGGCAGCGTATTTGTGCCGCAAAGCAATCAACTGCTTGTGATAATCTAAAACATCAAGTTCCCAGTGAGCTTCTAAGGGAAAACTACGGCGAGAATCTGGATCGAGAGCACCGGGCAAACCAACTTCATCGCCGTAGTAAATGCTGGGAGCTCCGGGAAAAGTTAACAGCAGCAAATTAGCGAGTTCGACGCTAGCTTTATCGCCTCCAGCAATTGACAGCAACCTGGCTGTATCGTGGCTGGCCAACAAATTGAGTTGAGTTAGCTGTATCTGCCACGGGTACAGTTCTAAAACGTGCTGAATTTTGTCGCCGTACTCTTTAGCAAACAGCGGCGGATAGGGATGGTAAGAACGGCCTTCAATTTGAGCTAAATCTACTCTGTCACCCGCTGCAAAAGCAATCGTAGGCGCCGCAAACAGGTAATTCATCACTCCATCAAATTGACTGCCATCGAGCCATTCTCTCGCATCTTCCCAAACTTCGCCGACAATGTAAGCTTCGGGATTAACTGCTTTGACTCGATCGCGAAATTCCTGCCAAAATCCCGGGGTTTTAATTTCAAAAGGAACGTCCAGCCGCCAGCCGTCGATGCCGAATTTGATCCAGTATTCGGCGATTTCCATGATGTATTCTCGCACTTCTGGATTGTCGTGATTGAATTCCGGCAAGGCTCGATTCCCGTCCCAACCGGCATAATTAGCTGGAAAATTGCCGTCGTAGGCAGATAGCGGCCAGCCTTCTATTTTAAACCAATCCAGCCAAGGAGAATGGGGGCCGTTTTCGAGGATGTCGTGGAAGAAGAAAAAGCCGCGGCTGGCGTGGTTGAATACGCCGTCTAGGACGATTTTGATGTCGCGAGCGTGGGCGGCGTCTAGAAGCTCTTTAAACGCTGGATTGCCGCCCAACATTGGATCGACTTGATAGTAGTCGTGGGTGTGGTAGCGGTGATTGCTGGCTGACTGAAATATTGGGGTGAAATAAATTGCGTTTATGCCTAAGTCTTGCAGGTAGTCTAGCTGTTCCATGACGCCCCACAAGTCGCCGCCCTTGTAGCCTTGGAGGGTAGGGGATTCGTGCCATTCTTCCCACATGAAGTTTTGCAGCAGGCGTTTGCGGGGCTGTTTGCTTTTGGCGAAGCGATCGGGGAATATTTGGTAGAATACGGCGTGTTTAACCCAGTCAGGCGTTTGAATTTGCATACACTTTTCCTAGCTTTTACGGCTTAGGCTACCGTAGCAGAGGTTTCTAGCGGATCTAGCTTTTGGTAGAGAATAGACACGGCTTGTCAAGTTTTGTCGATCGACTTGTCGTAACATCTTACACAAATTTGCCGTCGCTCTCAGATTGAAAACTGATGCTATCCTAGAAATTTATCGTCAAGACGGCGGCGCTTCCTGACTGCTGTGGAGTCGGACTCGCTTCACAGAACAGGAACGCCAGGAAAAAGAACTATAGCAGTTGACCGCTCGACAGTGGACAGTTGACAGCTTGCCCCCCGAGCTCCGTCGTTGGGTTGCATAACCCGAATCAAACCATTGATTCGGTACGGGTATGGGATCTATTCATTCCGGTTATTTATGTCCTCACCGATGTGGCGGTTGCTATAACTTATACTTAAGCATAACAAGAGGGCGCTTGGAACCGAAAGTGCGATCGGCTCTCCTGAAAAAAAACAATAGCGCGATCGAACTGGGATAGAAGAGAAATTGCCCTCCCAGGGAATCAACAACAGAAAACTTGTAATTAACAGCCAAAAACGCCAGCCTTATTCTTTTGTTAAACAGGTCTGATTTATTCATGGGTATTTCAACTCAACAACTTAAAACTTTTTTAAATATCCATTCTTGCTTGATGAGTATTTTAACTTACACCTCAAAACTCCTAACTCCTGTCCCGCACGCACTCCAACTCTCACAAACCAGATTTTTTAACTGTTATTGAGACGGGAAACGAAGTATTTGGATTAACAAAGCCGATTTCTGCGCCAGCGACTGAAATCAAAACTCAAAACTCAAAACTCAAAACTTTCTCGCTCCCCCCCTTGTCAAGAAGCCCTCACCATCCGACACTGGACTTGGAGAGTTCATCGACCCTACGGAGAAAGTTCCTTGAAAAAAGTCTTAGCTATCATCCTCGGTGGTGGTGTCGGCACCCGCCTTTACCCCCTAACCAAACTGCGAGCCAAACCGGCAGTTCCCCTCGCAGGCAAATATCGCCTCATCGATATTCCTGTCAGCAACTGCATCAACTCGGAAATACTCAAAATCTACGTCCTCACCCAATTCAACTCCGCATCCCTCAACCGCCACATCGCTCGCACCTACCAGTTTTCAGGCTTCACCGAGGGATTTGCCGAGGTGCTCGCCGCCCAGCAAACTCAGGAAAACCCCGACTGGTTTCAAGGGACAGCCGACGCCGTTCGCCAATATCTCTGGCTGCTAGAAGAGTGGGACGTTGACGAATACTTGATTCTCTCGGGCGACCACCTCTACCGCATGGACTACCGGAAGTTTGTGGAGAGACACCGCGAAACCAACGCCGATATCACCCTCTCGGTTTTGCCAATGGACGAGAAGCGGGCCTCGGATTTTGGTTTGATGAAAATCGATGACAACGGCCGCATTGTTTCTTTCAGCGAAAAGCCAAAAGGTGATGCGCTCAAACAAATGCAGGTGGATACGACTAAACTGGGACTGACCGCGCAGCAGGCTCAGGAAAGTCCTTACATTGCTTCGATGGGGATTTACGTCTTCAAAAAAGAAGTTTTGATTAAACTCCTGAAAGAATCCCCCAACCAAACTGATTTTGGTAAAGAGATTATTCCGAATTCTTCAAAAGACCACAATGTTCAAGCTTATTTGTTTGACGATTACTGGGAAGATATCGGAACCATTGAGGCTTTTTATGATGCTAACTTGGCGCTGACAAAACAGCCTCAGCCGCCTTTCAGTTTCTACGATGAAAATGCGCCGATTTACACTCGCCCGCGTTTCTTGCCGCCGACTAAGCTTTTAGATACTCACGTGACTGAATCGATTATTGCTGAAGGCTGCATTCTCAAACAGTGCCGGATAGACCATTCTGTGTTGGGAGTTCGATCGCGCATTGAAGCTGGATGTACGATTCAAGATACTCTGGTCATGGGTTGTGACTTCTACGAACCCGATGCCGAACGGCATTCGAGTTTGGACAGCGGTGGCGTCGCCCTCGGTATCGGTGCAGATACTACAATTCGCCGCGCGATTGTGGATAAAAATGCCCGCATCGGCCGCAACGTTCAAATCATTAATAAAGACCGAGTGGAAGAAGCTAACCGCGAAAACCAAGGTTTTTACATCCGCAGCGGCATTGTCGTAGTTCTAAAAAATGCCACCATTCCTGATGGAACAATCATTTAGTAATCAGTCATTAGTCATTAGTTGTCAGTCATTAGTTTTTTAATTTAAAATCTGTCACCTGCTTGGCAAGTGACTGATGATAAATAACTAAATTAGTGACAGATTACCAATGACCGATGACTGATGACTGATGACGATTTTTTAGTTCATTATTAATTGCAACTGCTAATTGAGGTTGTAAAAATACTGGCACGGTAAGACCACCACACATTAATATGGTACAGTCTCTGTTACTACCTGTGGTGACACAGATATGTTCGATCGCCTGCGTCTGGCGGATAGCTTCTGATTCTGGTATTTGCGATCGTAGCACGACTGACAAATGCGCTGCCCGTTTCTGAGCATCACACAGCTCTCGGAACGATCTTTCCAATCGTCGCAGCAACCGCAAGGCCAACTTAGTAAATAATTCATGTTGTCAGCACCCTCGTAGCGTCAAAAACTTATTGATATACCATCCTATCTTAATTTTTCTGAAAGTGTGTGTTCTACTTAACATACAAGGGAGAAATTATGTTGTATATCTGTGACTTAAGTCTATACA
>JANYGO010000360.1 GCA_025362325.1 Cyanobacteriota bacterium
CTAACCAGAAATCACCTGCTTCAGCAAATGAGCCTGAGAACCCTCAAGACGAGGGCCATGAATCAGCACCACCCTAGAAGCTAAGAAATTGCCCCAACGAGCCGCTTGTGCAGCACTCAAACCATTAGTAATTCCAAACAAAACACCGCCAGCAAAAGCATCTCCAGCACCCACAGTATCGATCGCCTTTACGGGAAATCCAGCCACATCCACAATCTGCTTGTTCTCCACCACCATACAGCCTTTGTCCCCATTCGTGATAAAAGCCAAATCTGAAATCTCGCTCATTTTCAGAGCGCACTCTGACAGAGATTCCTCCTTGAAAAAGCTCCGAACTTCATCAGCATTGCAAAAAATTACATCGCAATATTCCGAAACCACCTTGTGAAAATCATCCGCAAATCGATCGACCAAAAAGCCATCCGAAAAAGTAAAAGCCACCTTCACACCCAGACGCTTAGACTGTTCCATCGTCTCAATACTAGCCTTTCTGGGTTCGGGAGCATCCCAAAGATAGCCCTCAACATAACTGTACTTGCAGTGAGACAGGCGATCGACATCAATATCAGTCGCCGCCAGAGTAGTAGAAACCCCCAAATTAGTACACATCGTGCGTTCCGCATCCGGCGTAGTCAGCACGACACAAGTACCCGTGGGCCCATTCGACTCAGTAGCAGGATGCACGTTAAAATCAATCCCGGCTTCCAGCAAATCTTGGCGGTAAAATTCGCCGTTAGTATCCTTAGCAACCTTCCCCGAATAATACCCTTTACCGCCGCTCTGAGCCAACCCAATCATCGTATTTGCCGCGGAACCCCCCGATCGCATTTGCAGCGAATTGTGTTCCAAATCATGCAAAATTCCCCCCTGGGTTTCCGAATTCATCAGCGTCATCGCGCCACGATTCAGCCCGTGTCCGACTACAAATTCATCTTCCACCAATGCTAAGATGTCTACAAGGGCATTGCCCACGCCGAACACATCCACGGAACCGGATTCTTGATTGTTTTCTGTCATCACTAATTTTTGATTTACACTAACTATCAACTCTATAATAAATCGGCTTCAATACAACATCCAAAATCTCAAATCTCAAATCGATATGACTGACACTTGTCTCCCACCTCTGATTCAGCAAATGTTACAGCCCGGGTTTTACCCCCACGGCGTGACAGAACCCGTGCAGCTAATTCAGACTCACGCTTCCTTTGTCCTGCTGACAGGAGATTATACTTACAAAATCAAGAAACCAGTCAATTTTGGCTTTATGGACTATTCGACTTTGGAGAAGCGGCAGCATTTCTGCACTCAAGAATTGCTGATGAACCGGCGCACAGCACCGGAAATTTATCTGGAAGTTTTGCCAATTGTTCAAACTGGCGATTCGTTTCAACTCGGCACCGATTCACCTGCTTTAACTCCAGCACAAGTTGCTGTAGAATACGCGCTGAAAATGCGGGAATTTCCTCAAGATTCGCTGTTCCTCAGTTTGTTGGAACGCGGACTGTTGACCGCGCAACTTATGGCAGACTTAGGGCGCGAAGTTGCCAAGTTTCACAGCACTGCCGTTACTAATAGCTACATTCGCACATTTGGCGAACTCGGTCAGATTCGCACAGCAATAGATAACAATTATCAGCTTTCGCAAAAATATATCGGCGGGCAGCAGACTCAGACACAGTATCAGGAAACTAAAGATTATACTGATGCGTTTTTTGTGGAAAATAATGATTTATTTAAGCAGCGGATAGTTAACAACAAAATTCGCGAGTGTCACGGAGATTTGCACTTGCGGAACATCGCTCTTTGGCAAGATAAAATTTTGCTGTTTGACTGCATTGAATTTAACGAGCCTTTTCGCTTTGTTGATGTGATGTACGATGTGGCTTTTACAGTCATGGATTTAGAATCGCGGGGGCGCAGAGATTTAGGCAATGTTTTTGTCAATACTTACGTCGAACAAACAGGCGATTGGGAAGGACTGCAATTGCTGCCGCTGTATTTGAGCCGTCAAGCTTATGTGAGAGCAAAAGTAACTTCGTTGATGTTGGATGATGCCTCGGTTTCAATTGCTGAAAAAGTACAGATTTCACAGACAGCGGCTCATTACTATAAACTGGCTTGGGAATACACTAAACCGCGCCGGGGAAAGTTAACTTTGATGTCGGGTTTGTCGGGTTCTGGGAAGAGTACAGCGGCTCGATATTTGGCCCGCCGTACTGGGGCTATTCACATTCGATCCGATGCTGTTCGCAAACATTTAGGCGGAATTCCAGTCAATGAACGCGGCGGGCAAGATTTGTACTCGGATGCAATGACTGCACGGACTTATGGTAGATTGTTAGAGTTGGGGATAACGCTGGCCCAGCGAGGTTGGGATGTGATTTTAGATGCTAAGTTCGATCGCCAAAACTTGAGAACCGATGCAATTAATCTGGCTCAATCCCGCGGCTTGCCTTTGCAAATCGTTTACTGCACGGCACCAATGACAGTATTGCGAGAACGACTGCAACAGCGCACAGGCGATATTGCCGACGCGACAGCAGAACTATTGAGCTCGCAGCAAGTAGCTTTTGAACCTTTTACAGAATTAGAGCAAATTTCTGTAAACATTGTAGATACCGCGCAAGACTTAGAGGTACAATTAAACTTGATTTGTGGGGAGTAGTTGCAATGCGAGATTCCTTGCCAATCTTACTTGTCTGCTAATATTGTCAATATCTTTGTGTATTATTACAAACAAAACTTGCAGCTCATGGCAAAATTTAACGGAGACTCCAAGGGGTTTAACCCCGCTCTGATCTGGTTTGTGTTGTTTACCGTTGGGTTTCGCTTAGTAGGATGTAGCCTGCCCGTGAGTCTTGGCCTTGGTGTCATCGGCGGCGTGGCAGCAGGTTTAATGGTGGCTTGGTGGCACAACGAACTACTACTCAACCCGAATACACGTTCCAAGGAGAAAACCTCGGATGCTATCCTCAATAAAGAAGTAGTGGAAGTAGACGGGCATAAATATAAAACCTCCCGGCGTGAAGCTACTTCACTGTTTGACTGGTTCTCGACTCCTGAAGACCGCCGCTAGCACCGGAAAAAGTTTTTAGTATTGAGTTTTGAGCTTTAAGTTAAAGCGTTCAAAATTCAATACTCAATAATAAAAATTAAAAACTCCTGTCAACCAAGTTACTAATTACCGATTACCGATTACCGATTCCCCATTCCCGCTAACGAGCAATTGGAATAAGTTGCTGAATGTTTGTATTTCTGTCGAAACTGCTGCCGCTGTTTATTTATCCTTTGGGGTTGAGTTGCCTGTTAATGATGGCGGCTTTAATCACACTTTGGAAGCGTCCCAAATGGGCGGCGGCGCCAATTGCTGCGGCTCTAATTATTTTACTGCTGGGAAGTAGCGGTTGGGTGTCAAAATCGTTAGTTCGATCGCTCGAATGGCAAAATATACCAACCGCCGAACTCCCGCAAGCATCCGCGATTGTCGTCTTGGGCGGGGGTGTCAAAGCAGCGTTACCGCCCCGCCCTTGGGTAGAATTGGGGGAAGCGGGCGATCGCATCATCTACGGTTCCCGACTTTACCGTCAAGGCAAAGCTCCTTTGTTAGTTCTCAGCGGCGGTAGAGTAGATTGGAAAGGTGGCGGGTCTCCAGAATCGGCAGACATGGCAGAAATTGCCCAAACAATGGGCGTACCGGCATCAGCAATTATGCAAGATCCCGATTCAAACAACACTTATCAAAATGCCGTCAACGTGCGGAAAATCTTAGATGCTAAAGCCATAAAACGGCCTGTTTTGCTCGTGACATCGGCGATGCACATGACTCGATCGCTGTTAATTTTTCAGCGTCAGGGAATAAAAGCAATTGCCGCGCCAACAGATTTTCAGATAACGCAGCAGGATATCGCAGCATCCCAAAACAACTCGCAAGCATTCGCACTGGATTTATTGCCTGATACCTATTATTTACATCAGTCAACTAAAGCTTTGAAAGAATACATCGGCTTAATTGTGTATCGGCTGCGGGGATGGCTTTAACAGATTTTAGATTTGGGATTTGGGATTTTAGATTGAATATATTAAGCTAAGAAGGAAGTTCGGCAGCGAGCAATGTGCGGGATTTCATTCAGTTGACAGTTGACAGTTGACAATTAACAGCGACCTCTACTTGGAAGGAAGAGGATTGGAATAATGAATAGTCTAATTTTAATTTCTCATTGAAATGGATAAGCTTTAAACTAATTCTTTCTGGTAACGGATGCAAGAATTCCCAATCACAACTGTCAACTATCAACTGTCAACTGTCAACTCTCAACTGACAACTGTCAACTGTCAACTGCGATGTGTTAGCTTAAAGTCATTACAGCCAATATTTGCCACAGTCGCCCCCAAACAATCATGTTGCCCCACGAGTTGCAAAACGTTGTCCCCGAATCGACCCCAGCAGCCGAAATTTGCCAACAGAACCAAATTGTTCGCGAGTTTTACGGCGAAATTAAGTACCGTGAAGAACTAGAACTTCACTGTCAGTGGTATTACGCTACAGCCAAGCAGCATCAGCAGGAATTGCAGAAAATGCAGGGAGATTTGAATATCTTCGGTTGGTTCAACCGGGCACGGCACAAACATTAAGAATTAAACAAAAAACATGGTTTGTAGTAAGGACTTTAGTCTGCCGATCGACTAAAAGCCTGAGAAAAGACTGAAGTCCTCACTACAAACTCTACAACATTTATATGACCGGATTTGATATTGTCTTTGGGCTCCGGCGCTGTTTTTGAGAGTGCTAAACTTTAGCAGCTATGACTTCGACTTCATCTTCTTTGAAGTGAGCTCGAAATTTTTTGTCAAACTGAACTAGAACCGGCCAATTAGCACTGACAGGTCTGCCATGCCATTCGTGAACGATCGCCACGATTTCTCCTTCCATCCCCTTAATCTCAACTGGTTGACTGCGATTTTCCGGGTGGTGGTAGACAACAACAGAGTTTTTAACGCAAACGCGATCGCCAACTTTCATAGATTTAAAATTAGTGTTCTTTCTTCAAAACTTTACAAAGCGTGCAAGTGCAGAACACCTGTAGGCTTTGGGGACATTCTTTTCATCTTCCCACAGAAGTAGAGCGAAAACTCAAAGAAAATTAGCGGTTGTCTGTCGGTACTGCGATCCCGGGGAAGCCTGAATTCCGATCGACTTTGCTTCGATACCCCACGCCCGATCGGTTTCAATGCCGATCGGGCGGCGGATGGTGCGCCGGAATTGATGCAGGCTAATCGACGAGCGATCGGCTTAATTGATTTAACCAACACTCAACATCAACGGCGAGAGTTTGACCCAACTCCAGCAACTGGCGGATCGAAGACAACTCCCAGCCGCCGTCTGAGCGGGCAATATCCCAGGCAACGGGGTGTATCTTGTTTTCCCCCGCCACCGCAGCTCGCCGTTGCAGCCAGCCCAAACACAGAGGCACAATTTGACTGTACAGCGAATCGAAATACAGTTCCTGCGATCGATCCAAACACAAACCCAGACTCAGCCGATCGCCCACAGCAATCAAACGCTCGATGTGGAGAATATCAGCTTCTAACTTCAGTGGCGATCGCTCATCCACGTCCGATCCGGCTTGCAGCAGCGCGTCAAGTTCGCGCCAAACCAGCCGTTCCAAAATTTGCTTGACTTCGGGAACCTTCAACCGGCTGCGGAGATGGCCCGCTTCAGTGGCGATCGCCTCAATTTCCAACCGCAGCGACTCCGCGTCCCCGGTTTCCTGTTCCAGCGCCCTCGCCGCCGTCAAACAGCGGTGTCCCAAAGCCACCTCCGCAGCCACCTGCAACTCTACCGGCACCGGCAATTCGTCGCGGTGGAAAGCCATCATCACCCCGTAATTTTCCCGGTAAACCTGAGTGTAAAGCTGATCCAAGCGAGTCAAATTTTCCTGACTCAACAACTGCACGATGCGGTGGCGTTCCTCAGCGAACAAATCCCGCAAGCTAAACGACTGATCGCCAAACAGTCGCACCATTTCCAGAATCGCGTGGGCCGCGGAAGCTTCTTCCAGAACTCCAAACAACCGCTCTTTCAGCATCGTGTAAGAGCGGCGGCTGCCAAAAGGCTGAATGCAGCAGTGGAAATCCCAGCCCCCGAGGTGGAACGCAGCAAACAAAAACACCTCTGTTTCCCGGGTAATTTCCGAGGTTAACTGCAATTGACCCACAGCCAGAGTCATCGAACCCATGCGCTGAATTTGGAAATCTTGCTGTTCGGCTTGATAGCAGTAAACTCGCTGTTCGCGCGGATATTTGGCAAACAGAGAACTAATGGCGTAGTGGGCGGCTACTTGTCTGAGACTAATTTGGGCAGTTGTCACCAGTTGGCGGTAAACTTCCGCCCCTGTTTTGAAACAGTCAACGTTGCTGGGTACGAGGGCTAGTCGATCGATAAAATCCTTTTCTAGATGCACGCCAGTAACTTCCCCCGCCAATTCCAGCGCCCGGGCCGCGTAGCGCAAAATTTGCACGCCTTCGGGGCGAGAGACTTCTTCAAAAAACCAGCCGCAGCTAGTGAACATTAACAAAGCGTGGCGCTGCATTTCCAGCAACCGCAGGGCGTCTACCTGTTCGGCGGCGTCGAGGGGGCGCAGTTGATGGCGATCGAGGAAACTGTCAACCTTAGCGGTCGATCGATCGCGCATGACATCAATATATTCATCTCTGGCCTTCCAGGGATCGCGAAACAGCTTGCGCCCCGCTTCTTCGTAAATCGGAATCAGTCGATCGCGCAGCCAATTCAAAGTATCCCGCAAAGGACGGCGCCACAGGAGATGCCACCCACCGCCGCCACCGCAGCCACAATCATCTTGCCAGCGATCGACCCCGTGAGAGCAACTCCAAGCCGTCACCGGTTTTAGTTCCACTTCCCAAGTGCTGGGATTTTGACTTAAATAATGAGCATAATTCGTCACCGTCCAGCCGCGCCGCGGAAACTCTTCTGTGAAGGCGTAGGCGAGACATTTTTCGGTACTGTGTTTGTGGTGGCCGAAAGTTTCGCCGTCTGTCGCCACGGAGATCAGTTGCGCCGGTCGGTGGTCTCCCCGCACTGCTTGACCCAAGCGCCCCGCCAAGTGGTGGCTGCTGCTGAGAACGTCATTGAAGCCCATATCCCGCGAGATCGGGCCGTCGTAGAAAAAGATATCGATGTAGGGAGTATTAGCAGTAGTTGGGGCTGCCGAATGCTGGCCGTGTCCGCGATTAAAGTGGTGAGTGCTCAGCGGTGAAAGTTGGTGGTCAGCCATCAACCGCATTTCTGGCTTCAAATAGCAGCGGTACGGGCGAGTCGGATCGATTTGGCCGCCGCCGACTTCGTGCCATTCGGAATTTTGCGCTGGTTCCCCTTCTTGGTTTTGCCCGATTAGCGGGCGGCAGCGTTCGGCTTGGGAGGGGGCTAAGACTATGAAGCGGATGCCGGACTCGACTAAAACTTCGAGGGTGGCGTAGTCTACTGCGGTTTCGGCGAGCCACATTCCTTCGGGGTTGCGATCGAATCTGGAGCGGAAATCTGCGATCCCCCAGCGAATTTGGGTGTATTTGTCTCGCTCGTTCGCCAGCGGCATGATGATGTGATTGTAGACTTGGGCGATCGCGTTTCCGTGACCGTTGAGGCGCTGACAGCTTTTGCGATCGGCTTCCAGAATCCGCTGGTAGACTTCCGCGTCGTAGCGTTCCAGCCAGCTCATCAGGGTAGGGCCGATGTTGAAGCTCATATACTCGTAGTTGTTGACGATCCCCGCGACTTCGCCGCGATCGTTGAGTATGCGCGCAAAGGCGTTCGGGCGGTAGCACTCGTTGTCAATGCGTTCGTTCCAGTCGTGGAAGGGAGATGCGCTAGCTTGGCGTTCGATCGCGTCCAGGTAAGGGTTTTCCCTGGGCGGCTGGTAAAAGTGACCGTGAATCGTCACGCACACTCCGGTTGCAGCAGCCGCGCTGCTTTCGGTTGGAGCGGTTACGGTTGGCCCAGACACAGGCAGCAGAGCGGATTGAGTTGTTGAAATCGAAACCATGCGATCGAATCCTCAAGTAGTTAAAGACAAGAAAACCAGCCTAATTATTAACTTAAACCTTACGCAGCAGGCGTTTGGGCTAGGCATTTGTTGGTGCTAAATTTGGGCCGACAAGTTTTGATACATTTGTAGTATTGCTCGCAAAGCATTAGTTCCAATATGCCGATCATCGTAGATCCCTGGGTTTTTGTGCCAATGCTTTGCTGTTGAAAGAGTTAATAAAGGTAGCTTTTACTGCTTTCTGGCACTTGCGACCCATTTCAGGTTAGTGCGTGCAGCGCTGCTGGTTGAGAGTTTGATTTACATTGCTGGATCTTAAAGTCTTATTCATTAAATAGCAACTTTTCCCCGGAAAAATTTAATTTTTGGCGATCGGCAAGCGGGCAATTGTGGGGGTAAATTTAACAGCAGGGCGAATCCCCTCAGCAGGGAACGCTTTTGCTGAGGAGTTGGCTGCACCGCGTTGCTGTACTCTATGCTATTCAAGCTAAACGATCGATCGCACGACACCGCCTTCCACTCGCAAAGCAGCCCCGTTAATAGCAGAAGCTACTGGACTGGCAACAAACGCGACGAGTGCAGCCACCTCCGAAGTCTCGGCAAAACGCTGGATCAGCGACGAAGGGCGAGTCTTTTCAAAGAACTCTTTCTCCACCTGTTCAAAACTCACATTTTGGTCTTTTGCCAATCCTTGCATAAAATCTTCTACTCCTTCGGATCGCGTTGGCCCTGGCAGCACAGAATTAACAGTTACATTACTGCCGACAGTCATCTCTGCCAAACCCCGGGCGAGGGCAAGTTGCGCCGTTTTCGTGACTCCGTAGTGAATCATTTCTGCTGGAATATTAAGTGCAGACTCGCTGGAGATGAAAATAATCCGCCCCCAATTCTTGGTCAGCATTAATGGCAGATATTTTCGAGAAAGTCTCACTCCGCTGATGACGTTGATTTCCAAAAAATTCATCCACTCATCATCATCAATCGCCTCAAAGGCTTTCGATCCGTAAATTCCCAGATTGTTAACCAGAATGTCTACCTCTGGAACTCGATCGAATAATTCGCCGGCTCCGCTGGCAGTTCCCAAATCGGCAGCGACACCTTGCAGCTTGGCATTGGGAGCAATTTCTTTGATTTGGTCGATCGCCCTTTTCACCCGTTCTTCCGTGCGTCCGTTAACAATCACCGCTGCACCTTCTTCAGCGAGTTGGGTAGCAATTGCCAGTCCAATTCCGGCTGTTGAACCGCTGACCAGTGCAATTTTATCCGATAGTTTAAGATCCATTGTTGTCATCCTCCAAAATGAGTATTTTTGATTACTTGACGGGATTTGTTTAACTAGAAATTACGCAAAACCTCTAAATCTAGAGTGTACAATGCGATCGGCTGCAATCCTCCCAAAAGTGGATCGGGAAGCTTTTAAGGGCAATCGCTGACACACTGCAAAGGACAGTAGCAGACTAATCCAGAAAATAGTTATACTGTATGATATAATTCCCAGACTGTAAATACTGCAAGTCCGTACTTATAAAACAATGCAAACATCAACTCATATAAACGATATTTTGCAAGCTATATCTGACCTTACTTTGGAGGAACAGTCTTTTATAGCTGAAATTATCACCAAAAGGGCTATCGAATTAAAAAGAAGTCAAATTGCCTCAAGAGCTAAAGAAGCTGAGGAGAATTACAAATTGGGCAATGTTCGTGCTGGTACAGTTGAAGATTTAATGATGCGTTCAAGCGATGATTGAGCTGATTTTTGATGAGCCATTCCTACGAATATTGAAAAAATAGCGCAAGAAACACCCTGAACTCGTTGAAAGATTTTAACAGAAAATTTCTCTGTTTACAAACGAGCCATTTCATCCATCTTTAAAAACACATAGTTTAAGCGGGAATCTTGAAGGTTGCTGGGCGTTGACTATCACCTATGAGTCTCGGCTTGTCTTCAATTTTATCTCTGACAGCAAAGTGCTACTAATTGATATTGGGACTCACGATGAAGTTTACTAACAGTTTATAAGAATCTAGTTGACAGGTGGGTAAATGTCGCAAAACAAGTTTGCATTAACGCCAATCGTCTAATACAAAAACCTCTGGTCGATTGTAACCGGGATCGTTGGGCTTGTGCATGGCTACACCTGTACTTTCAGTGCGAAAACCCCGCTCGACCATCCTACCATAGGCGACATCATGGCTCGTATTCACTCCAGCCATCAGACGCAACATTTTTTGACTCGCCCCAAACGCTTCACAGAGATCGAGTAACTGTTCAAACAGTTCCCCTGCGCGCGATCCCGATCGCACAGCTCCAAATTTGACGTAGCATACATTAGAACCAGCTTCGCTACCTGCACCGCAATGACAAACAGCAAATCCTGCCAAACCTTTGTGATCCCACAGTAAAACCGTATCGCCCAAGTTTTGAGCCTCAACTGCCAAAATCTCGCGCGATAAATCTAGCCCTGGATAAATAGCATCCGTTAGTTGTTGACATTCTTGGAGATAGTGCGATCGCTCCTGGGGAGTTAATTCAGAGTATTTTGTTCCTGGAAACTTCAGCTCAACCGACTGAATTGGTTTGGCCATAATGAAAGTCAGAAAACGCGGGTAAAACCCGAATTTTTGATAAAGCGCGTGGTGTTTTGGGCTGTTGGAAAAAGTAAATAAACCCGCCTGTCGCGTCCCCCATTCCGAGAATCGGTCGATCGCACATTCAATCAAACGTTTAGCAACACCTCGATCCCAAAAGTCAGGATGAACGCTCAGAGGCCCAAAAAAACCCACACTCCCCCAACAAACAGCTATATTCGAGCCAACGAGCTGCCCATCAACCTCGGCTGCAAAAGCCGCTGTAGGATCGACTTGCCATCGAGTTTTAACATAGCTCGCATCACCACAAAAATCAGTCGGTTGAGGCAATCCGATAAAAGTACCAAAGGCAAATCGAAAGATCTCTTCAGCCCTCGATAACTCATTTTCTTGCAGCAGTCGAATAGAGATATTCATTGTGTGCGATATCCGTTAAAAAAGTGAACAGTGATGCAGTCATAGATATTAAACCTCTTGCATAAATCTTTGCTGAGAGATGGAAACCGCAGATGAACGCAAATAAACGCAGATAATTTCCAGATAGTTCAAATAGCCTCCTCCAGTGTCAACCCAATTTCTTGACTATAGGATAGTTCCAGAGTGTGACCGTCCGGGTCTCGCAAAAAAGCCCAGTAGCCGATCGGATACCCAGAATCTTTTGGTTCATCAACCAGTAAGCCTTCATGACGTGCGTTATCGCAGAGAGAATCCATATATTCGCGGCTCTTGCAGCCAACCCCAAGGTGTGCCAATGGAGACAAAACGGGATGTACCGAGTCGGTCTGAATTAGCACAATTACAAAAGGACGAGTGCGGTCAGAAAGCCACACCACAGCAACACCTGCTGCTGCATCAATACGGCGGTGAACGACCTGCATTCCAGCATACTTAGAGTAAAAATCAATACTTTGCTCAACATCGGAAACGGGCAGTGCGATGTGAGTTAAACCGATATCAATCATTTGTGATGTTCCTCAATGCTGAAAATTCTAGCTTTACAAAATGACTTCGTAATGTTCCACTGTGGGAAATGGATCGTAAAAGTGGTGCAATAAGGAACGCCACTTTTGATAATCTGGCGATTCTCGAAATCCCACAGTATGATCTTCCAAACTTTGCCACCGCACCAGCAGAATATAACGATTTGTGGTTTCTATACACCGTTGCAGCTCGTGCGAGATATACCCCGGCATAGCAGAAATAATAGCTGAAGCTGTTTTGAAAGCGATTTCAAACTCAGCAGCCATATTAGCTTTAACATCAAGAATTGCCACTTCTAATATCATAGATTTAACTCAGATAATCGCCACTTGGCAGCTTTCAGATCGATGTCTTTAATAAATCCAGCTTTTCCGTCCATGTACCCCTGAATATTATCAGAGTATTTGTTTGCGAGTTCTTGTTTGAGTTCGCTGTATTGCTGCGCATCTTCAGGATGGAAAATCATATAATCTCGAAATGCTAAGTGGCGCTCTATCTGCGCTGAGTTCACTTCAAACGTGTGAATGTGGTGTGTTCTAACCCCTGCCTCATTCCCCTTGCGAAAAAAACGACGACCCGATATCCCAAACTCACCCCTTGCTTCATAACCTAATGCCTCAAGTGCTGAGTTTTGTGTATCCACTTTGATAATATCTTTGACCACAACTAGCATATCGATAATTGGCTTTGCATAAATTTGTGGAATTGCTGTGCTACCAATGTGATGTATAGCGAGCGCATTTTCGTTACTAAATGCAAGTGCAATCTGTTTCGACTCAGTTTCAAAGGCGCCTCGCCAACTTGGATCGTGCGCGACGACTTCTACTTTGAAAAAATCTAGTTTTCTGGACATGGCTGATAGTTATTGGTTGGGGGCGAGCGCTGACAGATTAAGATGCAAAATTAAGGGACTTTATCTAAGGTGAATTACGCCTACATTTTTCCTGAACAGCGGTATTTTATCTGTGAGTACGAAATATATATGGGTAGCCAGAAACCGGGTTTTTTACCAAAATACTAGCCAAAAACCCTTAATCTCGGTAAAAAACCCGGTTTCTTGAGTATCCGTGTGTAAGCTATGTAATTAATCGCCCAACCTCACAAAGTGTGAGAAAGGCTATATGTCAGTAAGCGATATCTTAAGCTCGCACTCCTAAAAAACGCTGTTTGCACTCCAAAAGAGATGCTCCCAATTTACTAACTCGGCAAATTTAATTTCAATACCTGTCCAACTGATACCTCGTGTTTGTGCGTCGCTACCACCACCGCACCTTCTAATCGCGGATCGTAACATCCAACCCACGCCGCAGGATGGCATTCGTGTACTAAATACCCGTACAGCCAAATCGCCCCTCTGCCTTCAATTACAATTCCTTGGCCCAATTGAACGTCTTGAGGAATTTTCAAACCTTGTAAATCCTCGGGTGTGATAATACCGTCTTGAGTTGCAATTCGCAAGCGCAAATGTTGGTAAGCTAAACCGTCTTGAGTTTGATTGGGGATTATTTTTAATTCAATAGGATTCATGGGATGCACAAATGTTGAATACTTTTACAAAATCATATACCTTTTTAGGGTAAATTAGGAATGCGATCGCCCACTTTCAATCCCAATTGGGCCGCCCTGCCGCCTTTGAGTTCAATCACTCCGTCAACGGGAACATCTGGGCCGTAGTTGGGGCAGGTTTCGCTGAAACACGGCGGTACGTTGGGAATTATCGCCTGCACGATGCCTTCCCGCAGAAAAATCATATCGAGTTCGATTTGCACGTTTCTCATCCAGAAACGCACATTTCGCGCGGGGGCGATCGGGAACAGCATTCCCCGATCGTCCGGCAATGCTGTGCGAAACATTAAGCCGATCGCTTGTTCTTGGGGAGTTTTCGCCACTTCTAGTCCGAGCGCGCGATCGCCCACAATCGTGTTGACAGAAACTGGCAAAAGTTGACCCGTATCTATCCCGCCAAACAGCGATATAAAGTTGGATTCATTCAGATTAGGTTTTCCCAAAACAACTCCTAAATAGTTGCCAGAATTTTGATCTTTTATAACTGTTTGATTGTCCGAAACAGAAATATCCAAGTTGCTAAATTTTATGCCATCCGTCAAGACAATTTTATCATTGCCGCTGCCAAAATCTGTAATTACATCGGCTTGCGCGATCGTAGATGCGGCTGAGGTACTTTCAAGTACAAATAAATCATCGCCGGCGCCTCCTGTCAAGATATCTTTGCCTTCGCCACCGATTAGCAAATCGTTACCCCGATCGCCATTAATCCAATCGTCGCCTTGTCCTCCGTAGATTGTATCGCTTCCTTGCCCTCCAGACAGCGTATCAGCGCCTTCATTTCCGGCGAGCAAATCATTGTCGCGATCGCCAAAAATCAGGTCATTTCCCCCCAAACCTTGAATAGTGTCATTCCCCGCCAATCCTCTAATCGTATCGCTGCTGGCGCTTCCCAGCATAAAATCGAAGCCGAAAGTACCGTCGATGTTAACCATAATGCCTTTAATAAGAGGAAGCTTTGGCGATCGGCATCCGCCAACCGGTACCAAAAGCTCGATCGCTAATTTTCAAACCGGGCGCTGCTTGGCGCCGTTTAAACTCCGATTGCGTGACTAATTTTACTACAAGTTTAACCACCGCTGCATCGTGTCCCGCCGCCACAATTTCTTGGACAGATTCATGATGTTCGATTAACCGCTGCAAGATGTCATCCAAAACATCGTAAGCCGGCAAAGAATCTTGGTCAATTTGCCCGGGTTTCAGTTCAGCACTCGGCGCTTTACTGATAATATTAACCGGAATCATCTCTTTCCCCATTCCGCTGTCAGAATTCAGCCACCTACAAAGCGAATAAGCGCGAGTTTTTGGCACATCGGAAATCACCGCCAATCCCCCATTCATATCGCCGTAGAGAGTGCAGTAACCCACCGACATTTCCGACTTATTGCCAGTGGAAAGCAGCAGATGTCCGAACTTGTTAGAAATGGCCATCAACAGATTGCCGCGAATCCGCGATTGAATATTTTCTTCAGCAATCCCGAAAGTTGTATTCAGGAACAAATCGGCGAGAGTGCGATCGTAAGTTTTCATCAAATCGCCGATCGGCAATAGTTCGATCGCAATTCCCAAATTTCGGGCTAATTCCAAAGCATCATTAACCGAATGATCCGAACTGTAAGGAGAAGGCATCAGCACCCCCAGCACATTTTCGGGCCCGATCGCGCAACTGGCGATCGCCGCCACCAAAGCCGAATCTATCCCGCCGCTCAAACCAAGTACAGCCTTAGAAAAACCGCACTTGCGAACATAATCTCGCACTCCAAAAACCAAAGCCGCCCAAATTTCTGCATCTCCCAATGGCGGATGAAAACTCAAATTTGTTGTGAAACCGGCATCTTGTGTGGAACGGGCATCTTGCCCCTTTCCACTGCCAATCAAATCTTGTTTATTTGCGTCATATTCCAGCACCGCAAAATCAGTTTCAAAAGAAGCCAATACCTGAATCAAATCACCCTGGCGATTCAGAGCAAAACTGCTACCATCAAAAATAATATCATCATTTCCCCCTACCTGATTAGCATAAACAATCGGTATCCCGAAGCGGATGGCGCTGTGCTGCAACATCGCCGATCGCACTTCCCGCTTCCCCACAGAATACGGCGATGCCGACAAATTAACCACTAAATCCACGCCGAATTTTGCCAAATCGGCAATAGGATCGCCCGCGTAACTGCGTTTACCCCAAAACTCCTCATTATTCCACAAGTCTTCACAAATTGTCACGCCAATTTTGCGATCGCCAATAGTAAAGTAATTGCTGTTTTTTCCGGGTTCAAAATATCTATCTTCATCAAATACATCATAGGTAGGCAACAAGCGTTTATGAAAAACTTGTTTAACCGCGCCATTTTGCAACAAAACAGCGCTGTTAAACAATGATTGGCCACCGAGTTTAACAGCATCAGCATTAGGTACGACAGTGCCGACAATCACCGCCAACTCCGGCGGCAAATCTTGCGCCAGTTGCTGCAACTGTGCGCCTGCGGCTGCAATGAAACTCGGATCGAGCAACAAATCGCGCGGCGGATAACCGATCAGGGAAAGTTCCGGTGTTAGCAATAAGTTGGCGTCCTCAACAGCAGATATCTTCGCAGCCTCCAGAATTAGGTTGGAGTTGCCAAATATATCACCAATAGTAGGGTTGAGTTGTGCGATCGCAATTTTCATCATATTACCAAATCACGTCATAAATCTTGCTAACAGTCCGCCCGCGCGGACTTAATATCTTCTATTCCTAGATTTGAAGGTAGGGAAACATTACTCAGATTTGTAATGTTTCAACTCTTCCTCAATATAATAATTTACCAAATCCCGGTAAAGATTTTCAACCACATCAGGATTCAAACCAGATTCTATCGCCCACTCGCGCCGCTGCTGTAACATAGCATGAAAGCGATCGGGCGATCTCACGCCAGCTTCACTCGTTTTGAACCTTGCAGCGGCGAGGACGTATTGAAATCTCTTGCTCAAAGCATCGATCACTTCTCGATCGATGATATCAATTTCATCCCGAATTTCGTGAATATTACCGCATTCCTCAGGGTCTTTCATCGCCGGCACTCCTTAATAGCTTCTGTTCTGATCTTACTAAATTGATCCCCGAATGTCATCCAAGGAACAGCTAGATAAACACCAACGGCTTATTTTTGAAAGGAGCAAAAGCTGCCGCATCAAAGCGGTACAAACTAGCAGGGCGTCCTGCACCCCGGGAAACCTTAACACCGGTATCGCACAAAAAACCCAATTTCAACAATCGAGCTCTAAAATTAGAATAATCAGAAAAGTTTTCCCCCAAAATAGTCGTATACAGTTGATACAGATCGCTTAAAGTAAAAAGCTCCGGCAAAACTTCAAAAGCTACCGGGCTGTATTCAAGTTTGTTGCGCAGTCGCCGATATCCGTATTCGAGAATTTGATTGTGATCGAAGGCCAACTTAGGAACTTGTTGCACGGGATACCAAGCAATGCCGCCGACGCGGCGGCCGACACCCGCAACTACACTCCCAGCAATCAATTCAGCTTCTTCAAACCGCACCAAAGCAAAATAACTCACCGAAAGATAGCGATCGCCCCTGGTGAATTCTCTCGGATCGCGCCCTGGTTCTCCGAAAGTATACAATTGCTCCAAATACAAATTTTTGACCCGAATTTTTTCCGACAAAATCCGGTAAGCCGAATTTTCCAGAGACTCTCCGTGCCGCACCAAAGTACCGGGAAGACTCCAAGAATCGATAAACGGTTCGTCTGGCCGCATTACCAACAGCACCAACAAGCGGTTCTGCACGGTATCGACGGAGAAAATCACATTATCTACTCCTACTTTAAAGTCAGCTAATGAGCAACCTTCGCTCTTTTTTGTGCCTCGTGCCATGCGTACAAATGCTCCCGATTAATGTAATCTTCGATGGTTGGAGTTAGGGCTTCCGTGTCTCCTGTTTCGCGATAGGAGGTTGAAGAAACATTGGGAGCAGTCAAAGAGGCGATCGCCACCTCTGCACCCAGGCACTTCAACTGCCACAAATCTAACTGTTCTGAGGGATAACCAGGTCGCGGTACTATTAGCAAATCCACTTGTTTTAACAACTGTTCAAATTTGTACCAGCGAGGCAGTTGTCCCACCAAGTCGGAACCTATTACCATCGTCAACTCTGCATCCGGCCACTGCAATCTTGCTTGTTCCACGGTTTCTAGCGTTCTTGGACTGCTGAGCTCTGGATGCAAGCACAGATTCTGTCTCGGCGCATTAATTTCTTGAATGATTAACAGCAGCATTGCCGATCGATGTTCTAGGGATGTTTGGTGCGACTTAAAAGGATTGTCCGACGCCCAAACTGCTACCCAATCAAAATGCTGAGAAAGCCAACTCAGGATTGTTTTGTGTCCCGCTGTCGGCGGATCGGCACTGGTTCCAAACAAGGCAATTTTCTGCATAGGGAATTGGTAATGGGGAATGGGGAATGGGAATTACTCGTTATATCGTGTCCGATCGATTAACCGCACTAAAAACGGTTCGTAGGTTCGTAGGTTCGTAGTGCGGACTTGCATACGCTCTCCGGCTGCGCGTATGCAAGTCCGCACTACAAACCGTTTACTCGTTACCAGACTAAGCGCCGCGAGGCAGAGCAAGAGTGATCGGGGTTCCCAGGCTCTTGGCCTGGGAACCAGTTATAATTTCAGTCTTAAATTAAAACCAATGACTAATGACCAATGACTAATGACTCTTTTTAGTTTGTTGGGTGAGAGTTTGCAAATCCGTCGAAATTTCCATCGGCGGCGAAATCGGGTTATTTAGTTGGCGAGTTTCTGGCGGCAGACTGGCGACAGAAGCAGCAGTTCGTTTGGCGATCGCCTCCAAACTTTCCGACTTCTGCACTCGTTTGCCTTCCTTGACAATCAATTTCATTAATGGTATATGAGAATCCCAATTGTGAAGAGTTTCCTCGGACAATCCCAAACAATCACCTATAATTTGTCCATTTTTCACAGTTCTAAAAATTTGCTTTCTTCCCGGATACGTTAGCTTGCCGCTGGCCTCCTTCATCACCGGAATCCCGTCAATTTCCACCAACTTATAAACACCGTTCACAGGCGAACCGCTGACTAGCTTGGTTCCCAAACCGTAACCGTCAATGCAAGCGCCGGCACTTTTTAATTTAGCAATTTCTAGCTCGTCCAAATCACCGCTAGCAATAATTGGCACGCCCGGAAGGATCGATCGCACTTCGCGAGACAGCGCCGCCAAATCCCCCGAATCCAGCCGCACGCCTTCCAACTGGATTTCACCGCTATTTACTCGCGATGCCAACATCCGCGCCGCCGCCAAAGTATCGTAAGTATCGATCAGCAGCGGTGCACCCGGAAAATAGCGGTGAAACGCTGCAAACGCCTGATTCTCGCTGCCTTCGAGAGCCGACACAGCCATTACCAAAGCATGGGCGATCGTACCGACAGGCTTGCGCCCCAACTTCAAAGCAGCCAAAACATTAGAAGTGCCATCGAACCCAGCAGCCAGAGCCGCCCTCGCCGCCCACACAGCAGCTTGAGGGCCAAAAGCCCTGCGCGTCCCAAATTCCAGCAACTTAGCGTCTGGGCCCGCCACATCCCGCAGCCGCGCCGCCCGCGTCGCAATCAAAGTTTGATAATTGATCGCATTCAACAAATAAGTTTCGACTAACTGAGCCTGCCACAGAGGAGCCTCGATGCGCAATAGAGGCTCGTTGGCAAACACCGCCGTCCCCTCGGGCACCGCCCAGACATCGCCAGTAAAGCGGGCTGTGGCGAGCAGAGTCCAAAATCGCTCCGGCGCGCCAGCAAAAATCCCGGTGGACTGCAAAGCCTGAATTTGCGCCTCCGAGAACCGAAATTTCTCTAGATAGTCTAGAACTTGAGCTAAACCCATGGCGATCGCATAACCAAAACCGGATGGTAGCCTGCGCGCGAACAATTCAAAACTCGCAGGGCGATCGTCGAGGCCTTCCCCCACATAACAAGCAGCCATCGTTAGCTGGTAGAGATCGGTCAACAGGCTGTAATCTGCTGGGGAAACCGTGAGTTCCCGATCTTCTAAGATTTCGTCAAAACCTGTGAGGTGCAGGCTTTCTGTCGCAGTTTTCATAGCTAAAAACCCCGGACAAACTTCATTTTTTTAATTATAGTGACAAATACCATATCTTTTTGTAAATATTTGATTAAGATTGCTGGTAATATCTAAATATTTCCTTGACAACGCCCTTGAATAGAGGGTTTCAGGTGAATTTTGGGATTAATATTATGGTGAAATCAATACAAATAGCCAATTTTAGTTTGTAGGGTGTGCACTGCGCACCGGTTGACTTAGATGCACACTCCCCCAGCGGTTAACTTTTTCGTGCAATGCGCACCTACAATATCTGCTTGCATTAAGCAAGGAGAAATATATCAGGGCGATCGCCCAAAACACTCAATATCTAAAAGCTTCAGTTTGCTTCAATGTTGCAGACTAATAAGTAATTCAAATAAATATTTCTAAAGCCATCCAAAGGCAAAAAACAAAAGTAATATAAAAGTATCAGAACCCAGACAAGAGAGGCAGATTTTATGAATCTTTCTAAATCTTTTGCAAACGCGATGCGTTACGTTTCGGAAGCAGCGCTGCGGATTTTTAGACGGAGCGATGACGATTATCCCAACACTGGCGTTCAGCCTTTTGAAGGTACGCCACCCAAAGACTCTAAATGGGACAAATGAGCAGCCTATCGGGTTTTTCGAGCGAGGTAGGCAAAGACATTTGCCTCAAACAATAACAGTAAATCTTCAACTACTTTGAAATATTTTTAATTTTCCCCAGCTAAACAAAGCTTAGCTGGGGTTTTGCGATTAATCTCATGTTTAATAAATTAACAACAATCTTCTCAATTCCCCATTTCCAATTAGCGATTACCACAATTGATTGAGTAAAAAGGCGATCGCCGCACTGCCTATCGGCACAGTCAAATTGTCAATTCCCAACTTAGACACCGACTCCAAAGTAGCCGCAACCAAAGCTACAACAGCCGCCACAGCCAAAGTTTGCCAAACATTACTGTCAACCGCCAGCAAAATCAAACTACTAACAGCAAAACTCACCAAATACATAGTTGCAGAACCTTCCCAACTCTTCTGGATTCCCCAAACTCGATAAATATGTTTGCCGTATCTCTGGCCGATGACAGCAGCCAATCCGTCGCCCCAAGCCATTACTAAAATGCCTAAAGCAGCGTATTCTTGATGTTGCATTGGCCAAAACCAAGCGACGAGAACGCTGATACTCACAGCATAGAAAAAAGTCCCGAAACTTTTGCGGTAGATACTGTTAAGACTCGGCAAAATCGGCACTTGGTATGAAATTAGGGCGATCGCACCAGCCAAAACACCCGCCGAAATCCCCACCCAGCCGGGTATTTCCAGCCACCAAGCTAGCAAAATCACGTTCCCAGTACCGATGTGAACCACCTTCCGCGATACCTCCGCATCGACGGAAGTAAAGCGGTTTAACCCCTCAGCTACTAGCAAAATCACGCCTAACCAGGCTCCCACGAGGGAAATTTGCAACCACACAGTCGGAATTTCAGAGAATATAGACACGATATTTAGGAAAAACAGCGATCGGGCACTGTTTACTACTTTAGTGGAGATTCAATCCATTTCGGCCGAAGAGGGCGATCGCGATTTAGGGAGCAAAAATTGGTGCTTTTTTAAGTCGATTCACCGCACGACGTATTGACAATGTAAATACATCTTGGTTACACTATCAGGTATGGATGTGTATTTCGTATTTAAGGGTTATGAAAATTGAGGCATTGAAAAAGCGGTTAGATAGAAATCGTCCGATGACAAGTATCACCATTCGGATGCCCGAAGATGTGATCGAAGATTTGAAACGAGTAGCACCATTGCTGGGGTTTTCTGGTTATCAGCCATTGCTACGTGCTTATATTGGACAAGGACTGCGATCGGATCTGGAACGTCTAGAAGGTGATACAGTTTCTGCCTTGATTGCCAGTTTGAAGTGTCACGGTGTGAGTGAAGCAGTCATTAATGAAGCACTCAGCGAAGTCACTCAGCAGTAAATGTTTAAAATTAAATAAAAATAGGTTTTATTACTATGCAGTACGTCTTAATTATTCATGAAGAAGACTCGGCGTTTTTAACCGCGTCTATACAAACGTAGGCGTTAGCCTTCGGGAAGGGTAGTCCGCCTCGGCGGTGTAAAGAAAATCAATAATTCCAACCCGCGCCAGACTCGGCGGTTGAAGCCGCGTCTACTTTTTCCATGTTAGATTAATCGGATAAGCACAATCAGGATTTTTAAACTATGACTTTCAGTGATGTAGTTGAGGCAATTAAAATTCTGTCCGCTGATGAAAAGCAGGAAATTCAACTGTTGTTGAATCAATATCTCCGTGAAGAACGCCGTGAGGAGATATATGAGAATTTTAAGTCGGCACAAGTCGAACAACAAAAAGGTTCCCTCAAATTTTCTGCCAACATCAATGAACTGAGACAAATGATAGAGGAGTAATCATGGAAGTTAGTTTCATTTCTTCATTTAAACGTGCTTTCCAAAAGCGCATTAAAAGCAATGTAGATTTAGAGGCTAGGTTTTGGCAGAAATTGGAGCAGTTCACGATAGATCCATTTGAGCCGAGCCTGAAAACTCACAAACTGTCGGGCAAGCTTAATGATTTTTGGAGTTTTACCATAGATTATGACGAAAGGGTGCTATTCTACTTTACGGAAGATGGCAAAGCTGTGTTTGTAGATATTGGTAATCACGATCAAGTGTATTGATAGGAAAATAGGTTTTATGGCTATGCAGTATGTCTTAATTATTCATGAAGTCGCAAATTATGAAGCTTGGAAAAATGTATTTGACAATGCTGCAACCATCCGAAAAGAAGCTGGTGAACTCTCCTATCAAGTTTTGAAGTATGACAATGAACCTAACAAAATTGTTCATTTCTCCGCGTGGACATCAACAGCAGATGCCAGGGCGTTCTTTGAGTCTCCTGCACTGGTAAAAATTAGAGAAGAAGCGGGAGTCAAAGCTCCTGAATTTATCTATCTAGACGAATTAGAGTCAGGAGTATTGTGAAATACGTATTGTATAATGTAAGTTATTCAAACTAGGTGGTTGAGTTTTGAGTATGTACGATGGTAGCTACTACCAGCTAATGGCTGAGTACAATTGCTGGATGAACCAAAATCTATATTCGGTGTGTTATGCAATTCCTGATGAACAACGCAAACAGGATGTTGGTGCATTTTTTAAGTCGATTCATGGCACTTTGAATCATTTACTTTATGGTGACAGAGCATGGATGGGTCGTTTCACCCTTCAGCCATTTTCGGTGACGGCGATGGGTCAAGAACTGTATGCTGATTTTGATGTTTTGAGAGCAGAACGAGAGATAACCGATCGCCAAATTATAGCATGGTCTAGCCACCTTCAGTCTGACTGGCTGAGTCAACCGTTTGAGTACACAAGCAATGTAGACGGTAAATGTCGCGTGCTACCGACTTGGGTTTTGGTGACACATATGTTCAATCACCAAACTCACCATAGAGGGCAAATTACCGCACTAATCAAACAACTTGGCTGCGATCCCGGCGTTACAGATATTCCCTGGCTACCCGCGATATCATTGGGATAATTTCGGCTCGTCAAGAAGACTCGGCGGTTGAAACTAGGTTTATGCAAACGAAGACTCGGCGGTTGAAACCGCGTCTTGTCAAACGAAGTCTGCCTCCGCCGACGGTCGAAAATAACGTGATTTTAACCGTGCACTCTTCAACCTGCGGAGGCACGTGCATGTCTGTGTAGGCGCGGTTTCAACCGCCGTCTATACTTTCACCAACTCCCGCACGGCCGCAAAAGCCCTCCCCCGCCACTTTACCGGCAGCAGCGACAATCCCAAACCCGCCCACATTTTAGCCTCAGAAATTGACTTTCCAGCCCGCACCATCCGCCGCCCTTTTGCTGTTTCACCCACCTCAATCAGCCGCAAACCAAGCGCTAATTGAGTTTCTGCAATCCTTTTGATCCTGACTGTTTCCAACTTTTCCGACTCGAATTCGTAGCTGGTCAAATAGCGCAATTTATCGCTCAAATACGGAATTGCCCGATCGACTCCTTGCTGTCCTGCATGAAATCGATACTCCATCAACAGCTCCGGCAAGTAATAGCATTTTTTTCCTGCAAGCGCAAGTCTCACAAACAAATCGTTATCTTCGCAATTTTGCCAATTCGGCCGCAGAAATCCGACTGCTTCTAGGGCGCTGCGCCGAAACAAAGTTGCGCCTATTTGCAAACTTTGTCTCAAAAAAACTGTAGCCAGCAAATCTTCAATAATTCCCGCCGATAATTCGGTGCGGCCCCACCGCTGCGAATTTAGTTTTGTCTGGTTTTCGTCAATATTATTGTGAAGGTCGATCGCCCAATGGTCGGTACTGACAAAATCAATACTGGGGTTTTTATCCAAAATAGCAGATGTCCGCTCTAGAAATTGCGCGCTCAGGCGATCGTCATCGTCAAACTTAATAAAATATTCGCCCCTTGCCGCCGCAAAGCCCGATCGCATATTATTGCTTTTACCGATATGCTGCGGGTGGCGAATGTAGCGAATCGGGCGATCTACAAATTCCGACATCAACAGCGCCGTGCTGTCCGTCGAACCGTCATCGCAGACAATTAATTCAAAATCTGTATAAGTTTGATCTAGCACGCTGGCGATCGCACTAGCCAGCAAATGCACTCGATTGCAAGTAGGAATGCAAACGCTAATTTTCGGCACTAACTTAGACCATTTTAGATTTGAGATGTTAGATGTTAGATTTTAGATTGCTAAAAATTAAAGTCTTCCTTCTTCCTTCTTCCTTCTTGCAGACATCCGTTAAATCCGTTAGATAATCCGTTGCCGAACTTCCTTCTATCCGTTAAATCCGTTACGCAATCCGTTGCCGAACTTCCTTCTAGTCGATCTTAACTCAAACGAGCCGTACATTCGAGAATCAACTTTTGATTCACCAAAGCAAAAGGTTGAATTTCCAAAGCGCGGCGAAAAGCTCGAATAGCACTTCTGTATTCTCCCAGAGCAGCGTAGCACAAACCCAGACCGTGCAACGCCCCAAAATGCACCGGATTCAGTTTAAGAACCGTTTCGCAGTCGTGGAGCGACTTTTTATAATTTCCTTGGGTATAGTGAAGTACGGCGCGCCGATTCCAAGCTTCAGCAAAATCTGGCGCATCAGAGATCAGTTTCGTCAGCAAATCCAAAGCGTGGCGAACATCGCCTGCATCTTGCGAAACTTGCGATCGCCTGAGAATTTGCATCCCGTAATCTCCCTTCTGATTAAACCAAGTGCGCCAGAGTTCTGTAGTTGCCCGATCGCGCACGCTTTCGTCGGACTTTTTCAAATCTTCGAGCAGCGCCTTGACAGATAATTCGTCCATAAGTGCGAGGATTGTTAAAAAGGTTTTATCAGTCAATTTTATCGCGACAGCGGCAACTTTATTTATCCAACATCCCATGCAGATTTTGATGCTTTCCTCGACTTTTCCCTACCCGCCAAGCCGCGGCGGAACTCAAGTAAGGACGTTTAATTTATTGAAATACTTGAGCCGGCGGCACGATGTAATTCTCGGTACTGTGCGATCGCCCGATGTCACCGACGCACAAATCGACGCATTGCGAGGGCAAGTTACAGAATTGGCAGTTTTCGAGAATTCTGAGACAGTTTCCACCGGGATCGCTGGAAAAATCCGGCGTTTCAGTCATTTTTTGTTGTCCGGGACGCCTCCCAACGTACTCTCAAGCTACTCTCAAGCAATGCAGAATTGGGCAGACGAATTGGTAACAGCCGGCAAATGCGATGCTGTCACCTGCGAACACAGCGTTAACGAGATTTACGTGCGTCCAGAATGGCGGCAAAAACTGCTGACAGTCGCAAACATTCACAGTTCCGTTTGGGGAACTTGCAGGGAAATGTTAGCCACCGGCACGTCCCAAAAACCCCTGCGCGATCGACTAAATTTACCCCTACTCGCCCGCTACGAAAAACGCTACTGTGCTAAATTCTCCCGCATTGTCGCCACAACATCCACAGACAAAGAGCAACTCCTAGAATTGCTGTCGCCGCCCAGGCTGCGAGGGGAAGCAGATTTTTTTGTCCCTCCCATTGATGTTATTCCTAACGGCGTGGATGTGGCAGAATTTCCTTACCGCGCGATCGATCCGGGAGGACACACCTTAATTTTTGCAGGCGCCATGAACAATTTGCCCAATATTGACGCGGCGCGGTTTCTCAGTTTGCAAATACTGCCTTCTTTGCAGCAGCGCTATCCCGATACTACCCTGATCCTAGTCGGGGCCTCGCCAGTTCCAGAAGTGCTCGCTTTGGGGAAACTTCCGGGAATTCAAGTCGTAGGTCGGGTGCAAAGGATGGCAGAATATTTGCATCAGGCTGCTGTCTGTGTGGTGCCGATGCGGATTGGTTTTGGGATTAAAAATAAAACTTTGGAGGCGATGGCTGCGGGAACCCCAGTGGTTGCGAGCGATCGAGGTTTGGAAGGTTTAGCAGTCGATGGTAGCACCTCAGAACCGATCAGGGCCTTGCGGGCGAACGAAGTTCAGGAGTATGTTGAGGCGATTACCAGTTTGTTTGAAAATCATCAGCTAAGACAAGAACTGTCTGATAGTGCGCGATCGTTCGTTGAAAGCCAATACACCTGGGATATCATAGGTCGGCAGTACGATCGGCTATTCCAACTTTAAACTCTAAATTCTAAAATCTAAAATTCTAAAAATTGGACGATGGAACACAAAATTAACCCCTCAAAAAATCGAGCCAAACCCCCAGAAAATCAAAAAGTTGCTCCACCTCCGACAAGACGCCGCCGCCAAAACCGACGCCCCAAAAATCTTCAAGAGTCCCAGCTTCCCATACCTGCGGCCCCAACTCCCGCCAGATATCCTTGGAAAAGACTGGTAGCAAATTTGACAGCCCTGAGTGTCTTGTGCGGGTGCTCCGCTTTGATGGGAGGCGGCGCTTGGCTGAGTTACCAGTTAATTGTCGATCCCAACGGCAACAAGTTGATCTCTCAGTTTGTGCCTGGATGGTCGCGCTTGCCTACAGGTAGCAGAGATTCCATCCAAACTCTGGATCAAATCAAAGCCAGCGTCCGCAAATTGGGATTCGTCACCGGAGAACCCCTGCCGCTTCCTGTCGATAAATCCACCGATAATTCTGTTTCCGATTTGCTGTTGCCGGTGATGGTGGAAAGAACTGTTAATGCTTCTACTGTTTGCAAAAATCCTTGCCGTCAAATTGTCGAACTTCGAGTGTACAACCGGGTGCAGCTTCCCGATCGCGATTCCGAGCCAGAGCAATATTTTCAGCTAGCAAGTTCTGTGAATCTCGAAGGCCCTGCCGAATCTTTTGTCATTTCTTCTTTAGCTGATTCTAAATCTAACAATCAAGCCTCTAATCAGTCGCTACCCCTGACAGAATTGCGCCGCTTTGACGGCAAGCCCCCCGCCTCGGGCATTTGGTTTAATGTCAGCGGTAAACTGGTGCGCGGTGACAAGAAAATTCCCTACGGACAAGTTGTTCGCTACAACCCCAGCCAAAATCATTTAATCTCGCTGTTGGATTGGGCGAGTGCGGCCGGACAACCGCCGAATTGGCAGCAAATTGTTCAGGGCCAAAACCCACAGTTGGCGATCGACCAAACAGTTGGTTTGGAGCCGAAATTTACTCTTTATCAAATTGGGTCGCGCAAATTTGTGCCGAATCCAGTTCAGTTAACAGCGATTTCTTTAGAAGAATTTGCCTTGAATGACGAGACTTACAAAAATGGGCTGCGGCTGGCGAACAGCGGGCTGTGGTCTCCGGGATTAAATGTCATGCGTATTGCTAAGACAAAAGCCGGTCAGAATTGGCCCGCTGTCGCGCAAGCTCAGCTAGAAACGATCGAATTTCACGCTAAAATTACTCGGGCTCAGGCGATCGCCTCTTGGGCCAGTCCCGGCCAACAAGTTCTCGCAGAATTGATCGACGGCCGCTGGAGCCAAGCTTTGCAAGTATTTGAAGCCGATCCCAGCAACAGTCACGAAATTGCCACCACCCTCAAAAATGACGGCGGGCGACTTTTGAACCGCGTAGACGCCGCCTTGAGAGTCAATGCCGCAGACGCCGATGTCAAAGCTTGGGGCGCCCTGATTGTAGCCGCTCAAGACGGAACTCGCGAGGCGATGACTTGGCTAGACCAGCAATCAGATACTGACAGCGAAACTAGAAGTCGAATTCGGAATTTGGTCAACAAACTTGAGGAAGCAGTTTCTCAGGCTCAAACTTTACAAGACCACAAGAGTCAAATCATGGGCTCTGCTACTGTAATTAGCAGTATCAATCCCGCTGAGTGGCTGGAACCCGAATCGAAAACCGAGTTAAAATTGACCCCAGAACAAGTTTGGTATCAGGTGCAGGTAGCCAGTTTTTACGACGGCAAACGCTGGGTCAATTCGCCCTTTGTAGATGTAGAAGTGCGCTCTTTTCCTGATACTCAAGTCAAGTGGCTCTGGGGACGGCTGGGCTTGCAGGCTGACCCCAAAATTCAGATTGAAGTAGCGATGGCTAACGGTCAACAAAGAGTCGCTGTGGGAACGGTGAAAGCCGTGCAGGTTCAAGACGGAAGTCTGCGCTTGCTGGCGGCCGTTGACAGGCGATCGTGATCTGGCAGAAAGCATTCGGCAGAGGGAACAGTTCTAGACGCACTCTTGACACGAAGAAACCGGGGTTTTTTACCATTTCTGCCGATTGCAACAGAAGTATTTCCGTAAAAAAACCCGGCTTCCTTCCACCTGTACGTCCAAAACTAGGAAAAAGGAAAATTCTTTCTTTTGCCCCTCCCGCAACTCATCGAGAGGCGCAATCTCAAAACTCTAAGCTGTTCAACATCTAAACTGCATTAACTAAGTTCCCTTTATTTTTTATTTTTCGGTTCCATTTCATAATTAATCCTCCTTCATTTAAAAGTTTATTTAACAGTGATTCTAGTTTTTCAATGGATTCAAATAATCTA
>JANYGO010000195.1 GCA_025362325.1 Cyanobacteriota bacterium
TACGATTGACTTGACTCCGACAACTACGACTCCAACTCCGACAACTACGACTCCAACTCCGACAACTACGACTCCAACTCCGACAACTACGACTCCAACTCCGACAACTACGACTCCGACTCCGACAACTACGACTCCAACTCCGACAACTACGACTCCAACTCCGGCTACGACTCCGACTCCGGCTACGACTCCGACTCCGGCTACGACTCCGACTCCGGCGCCGACTGCTTCGAGGCTTCCGACTCCGCCGACAGTTAGCGTGCCTGATTCGCCCCTGCTGTCAATTAAGTCGATCGCCCCGACGCCTACTCCCGGACTCTTGCCGATGCCCGGCCAGACGCCGCTATTCCCGACGGCGGTGCCGAACCCAATACCGGTACCTCCTACACCTTTTGGGTTCTAGGTGCGATCGATTCGCTTGGATGGTGTTGCCAGTTGCCAGTTGCGAGTGACTCCATTAACTCGCAACTGAAAACTTACGCACTCACCCACTCAAAACTCATCATTATTTAAGGTGGTTTTGCTTTGTTTGGGCCGAGTCTTGAGGGGACTCGGCGGGATCATCTTCTAGGGGAGATAATTGTTGGGCGTACCCCAAGAGCGATCGAAGTTTCATGCGGTGGATGTAAGGCCAGCCGCCATTGGCTTCAATATTCCTGAGCAGTTTGTAAAGTGCTTGGCGATTGTCGGGAAAAGACGCTTGAAACAAACCGTCCCGAATTTCCTGGTGCGAAGCTTCCAGCCCCCGCAGCAGGGTCAAAAGCAGCACACTGTCTCCCTGACAACTTTCGGCTAAAGTCCGAATCGCCTCAGTCAGCGATTGCAGTTGAGACTGCAACTTTTCTGACTCTAAATTTTTGCCGTTGTCCATACCGCTGCTTCCTTTGAAATCTACAAGGCCTTTGTGCCGGGCCGCTGGTGTCAGCCGACTAATCGAGCTAGTGGCGATCGGCATTTGGGGCCAATAAGCAACGTAACTTAAGTGGTTGCCTTAAGCAATATTAATTTGCAATCCAAGTCAGGAAAAGAGCACAACCCGTCGTACCATGTGTATTGGGCTGCGATCCGAATTTTTTGAGAAATCATAAGTTCTGGCTTATTTTCACTGCACTGCGCAAGATTTTTTGAGTCAAAGCCGGTGTCGGTGAAGCGAGCGCTCTGGATCTAAATGCTGCCCGAGGCGCTGGCCTAGCCTGCCGGCGGGCAATTATATTTTGCTCGAACTAGGGCTTTTTCTTAATATAATCCGATGTTGGATATTGAGGTTGGGAATGAAATATCGTGCTTTAATTGTTGCACTTTTAGCATTTTGCATGAGTGCGCTAGTTGCTTGTTCTTCTGCTCCTGACACGACGGTGGCGACTACCGAGTTGCTGACCTACGACGAGATTAGAGGTACGGGATTGGCTAATAACTGCCCTAGCTTGGCAGAAACTTCTCGGGGATCGATCGCCATCGAAGCGGGTGGCACCTATAAACTGAGCGGTATGTGTTTGCAGCCCACAACTTATTTTGTGAAGGAAGAACCTGCAAACAAACGCCAAGAGGCAGAATTTGTGCCTGGTAAATTGCTGACGCGGTTCACGTCGAGCATTGACCAAGTTCAAGGTACGCTCAAGGTCGGTACTGACGGGACTCTGACTTTTAAAGAAGAGGACGGCTTGGACTTTCAAGCAATTACGATTCAGTTACCGGGGGGAGAGCAAGTACCTTTCTTGTTCACTATTAAACAGCTAGTAGCCAGTTCCGAACCCGGAGTGGTTGCTATCAATACTTCTACGGATCTCAAAGGCGAGTTTAACGTTCCTTCTTACCGCAGCGCGGGCTTTTTAGACCCTAAAGCTCGCGGGGTATCGACGGGCTACGACAACGCTGTAGCGCTTCCGGCTACTGACAATTCCAAGCTGAAACGGTCTAATGTTAAGCTGGCTGACACCCGCGCCAAGGCGGGCAAAATTTCTCTCCAAGTTGCTAAAGTCAACAGCGCCACTGGCGAAATCGGTGGGATTTTTGAGAGCACGCAGCCTTCTGATACTGATTTGGGAGCTAGACCTGCTCTGGACGTGAAAATTCGCGGTTTGTTTTACGCTCGCATTGAGCCTTCTGTTTCATAAAGTTGGTTTTCGGGTGCGATCGAACTTGAGCAGTTTTTTGCCCTAAAGCTACTGCTCGCCCTTCATTAGCCAACAGTCTCGAGCAAGATCACTTAAGACTGTTGACTAATGACTAAATTTAGGATTTAAGTGTTATGAGTTACGAGTTATTAAATTACGATTATTAATTAAAATGTAGCATTTAAACCGTTTCCAGCATATAATTGGATGTGAAAAAAACCTCCGTAAAATTACGGGTTTTACTAAATATTTTTCGATGACCGCGCCAAATCGCTGTGCAGCCCCAAAATAAAACTTGTGTGTCCGCTGTCACACTGATGAAGTGCTAGGATTACATCACAATCAAAATGATTTTTTTAGGCTAGATTGGAAACTAGCTCTAAAGCAACATCAGTCCTCTGCTCTACCAACCCTTATGCCGCCATGTCTACCACAGCCCCGAACGAGCTAAAAAGCGAAAATTTACAATTGTTGCGCGAGTATCAACATTCTGGCTCGAATGAAGTCCGCAATCAGTTAGTTAAACTGAATATTGGACTTGTCAGAAAAGAAGTTTACCACTGGCTCAACCAGTGCGGTGAAGGCTACGACGATTTGCAGCAAGTGGGGTGCATTGGGTTGATTAGGGCGATCGAGCGATTTGATATGTCGAAGGGACACGCTTTTAGTTCCTTTGCAATTCCTTACATTCGGGGCGAAATTCAGCACTACTTGCGGGACAAAAGCCCTTCTGTGCGAGTTCCGCGCCACTGGCTGGCCCTGGAACGCAAATCTGTCGCAGCAATCAAGGATTTGCAGGTGCAGTTCAACCGCAAGCCTACAGATGCTGAAGTAGCAGCAGTGCTTGAGGTTTCTGTAGCAGAATGGCAAGAAATTAAGTTGGCCCATCTCAACCGATCGCCTCTGAGTTTGGACGCGCCGGTGCAAGATGAAAATGAGGGGGCGACAAGTCTTGGAGAATTGGTGCCCGATAACAAGTATCGGAGTTTTCAGTTGGCGCAAGAAGATCAAATTCGCGTACAGCAAGCTTTGTCTCTGTTGGAAAAACGGACTCGCGAGATATTGGAGTTTGTTTTTCTCTACGATTTGACGCAGAAAGAAACGGCCGAACGCTTGGGTATCAGCGCGGTGACGGTTTCTCGGCGAGTTAAGAAGGGGCTGGATTTGCTGAAGGAAATTATGACGAAACAGCTTTAGACAGTTGACAGTTGACAGTGGGCAGTGGGTAGTTGGCAGTTGGCAGTTGGCAGTGGGCAGTGGTTATTAGTCAGTGGTTATCAGTCATCAAGTAGGTGGTTACAAATAAACATTACATGGGGAGGGCGGGTTTTGCACTCATAAAATCGCTTTTATCATAGATTCTTAGCTGAACCCGCCCCTACGATATACTAGGTTTTTTGGGCTGACCTACTTAGTCATTAGTGAGTTGCTACCAATGACCAATGCCCTGTTTGCCCAATGCCCAATGCCCACGGACTAATTTTTAGATACTGCGGACAAATTTATCGAGCCTTTCTACGGCTTTTTTGAGAGTGCCTAAATCGGTGGCATAAGACAAGCGAATGTGGTCGTCGGCACCAAAAGCAATCCCTGGAATAACTGCTACTTGCTGCTGTTCTAAGAAAGCATCGCAAAATTGCAGAGAAGTCATTCCAGTTTTGCTGATATTGACAAACATATAGAAAGCGCCGTCTGGTTTGATGCAGCTAATTCCGGGGATAGCATCGAGCAATTCAAATATTACCTCACGCCGATCGGCAAAAGCTAAGCGCATCTTTTCGACAGACTCTTGGCTGCTTTCCAAAGCTGCGATCGCGCCGTACTGTGCAAAGGTACACACGTTTGAGGTACTGTGACCTTGAATAGTGCTTGTGGCTTTAATTATTTCGATCGGCCCGGCTAAATAGCCAATGCGCCAGCCTGTCATCGAGTAACCTTTGGCAAAACCGCTGCTAATGATCGTGCGATCGAAGATTTCCTTACCCAGGGAACCGATGCTGACGTGTTGCGCGCCGTCATATATAATTTTTTCGTAAATCTCGTCAGAAACGACTAAGATATCTCGATCGACTATCACCTCGGCCAGCCCTTTGATTTCCGCTGGAGAGTACACCATTCCCGTCGGGTTAGAAGGCGTATTCAGCACAAATAACTTGGTTTTGGGAGTAATCGCTCGATTCAGTTGATCCGGTGTAATTTTATATCCTGTAGAAGCATCTGTCCGTACAATTACGGGCTTACCGCTGGCGAGTTTGACCATTTCTGGATAGCTCAGCCAGTAGGGAGCCGGAATAATTACTTCATCTCCCGGCTCGATCAGAGCCATCATCAGATTGTAGAGCGAATGCTTGCCGCCGTTGGTGACAAGGATATTTTCCGGTTGATAGTTGAGATTGTTGTCGGATCGGAGTTTGCGGGCGATCGCAGCTTTTAACTGCGCTTCCCCAGCCACCGGGCCGTACTTAGTCTTACCCGCGTCTAAAGCTTGCTTTGCTGCTGCTTTAATGTGTTCGGGGGTATCAAAGTCTGGTTCTCCCGTACTCAAACTACAGACATCAATCCCTTCGGCCCTCATGGCTTTTGCCTTAGCTGCGATCGCCAAGGTTATAGAAGGAGGAACCTCACCCACTCGTGCTGCCAACTTGATCATTGGATTTTAGATATTATATTTTTGACTTTAGATCATAGGGTGACAAATCTTGATATTCAACCCTGTTGTTAGGAAATTATGACATTTGTTTACATAGTACGTAAAGCATTAAGCAATTAAAGAATAAAAATTTAAGAAGCTCTTAGTTTGAATTTTAGTTTTCAATTTAAAAATTTGAGGTTATCATTGTACCATTTTTGATGCCTGATTACCCTCAACTCCGATCTGCAAGCTTATGGATCTCAAATCTCTGATTCGCGACATTCCTGATTTTCCCAAGCCGGGAATTATGTTTCGAGACATTACAACTTTGCTCCGCAACCCGCAAGGGCTGAGCTATACCATTGACAGCTTAGCCGAAAAATGCTCTGCAATGTCTGCTGACTATGTGGTGGGCATGGAATCGCGGGGCTTTATATTTGGCGCGCCTTTGGCTTATAAAATGGGAGTGGGCTTTATTCCAGTCCGCAAACCGGGAAAACTGCCTGCGGAAGTTTATTTTGCTGAGTACGAGTTGGAGTATGGTGTCGATCGACTGGAGATGCACCGAGATGCGATGACAGCCGGCAGCCGCGTGCTGGTTGTGGACGATTTAATCGCCACTGGCGGAACAGCCGCAGCAACGGCTCAGTTGTTGCAGCAAGCGGGCTGCGAGCTTGTCGGTTTTGCTTTTGTAATTGAATTGCAGGCTTTGGGCGGCAGGCAGAAATTGCCAGATGTGCCGATCGTCACGCTAGTGGAGTATTAGTCAATTAACTGTTGACTGTTAACTGTTGACTGTTGACTGTTGACTGTTGACTGTTGACCAATAATATCTTTTCCGTTTGCATCGGAATCATTCATCTCTCTCTTTTCTTTCTCTGCGATCTCTGCGATCTCTGCGGTTAAATCATTCCGATGCAAGCGGAATTAATATCATTCACAAATCTAAAATCTAAAATCCTATGACTTCTCTTAAATTGAATCAAAATTGGCGAGGGTTAAGTTCTATATTTGGCAGCGAGACATTTACCTATGTTGTCAAGCGACTGTTGCAGGCACTTTTAACGCTATTTTTAGCATCGGCTCTTTGTTTTACAATTATTGAACTCGCACCGGGAAATTACTTGGATACTTTAAGCCAAAATCCGAAGATTTCGCCGGAAACACTCAAGCAACTCGAACAGCAGTTCGGCTTAGATAAACCAGCTATTGTGCAGTATGGGCTGTGGCTCAAACAAATTGTGACTCGGGGGAATTTTGGCACGAGTTTTGTGTATCAGCGATCGGTGGCGTCGCTGCTGTGGGAACGGGTACCGGCGACGTTATTGATGGCGATCGCCTCTTTGATTGTAACTTGGGCGATCGCGATTCCTTTGGGAATTGTCGCCGCCGTCAATCAAAACCGCACAGTCGATCGCATTTTGCAAGTAGTCAGCTACACCGGACAAGGATTTCCCAGTTTTATTACGGCTTTATTACTGCTATTTTTTGCTCAGAATACTTCGCCTCTTTTCCCAGTCGGAGGAATGACGAGTATCAACCACGCAGACTTACCTTGGTGGGGTCAAATCCTCGATTATTGCTGGCATTTAATCTTGCCAACTGTCGCGCTGAGTGTTACTGGTTTTGCTGGTTTGCAAAGATTGATGCGCGGACAATTATTGGACGTGCTGCGTCAAGATTACATCCGAACAGCACGCGCTAAAGGTTTGCCGGACAATCGAGTAATTTACGTTCACGCTTTGCGGAATGCGATCAATCCTTTAGTTACGCTGTTGGGTTTTGAATTTGCTAGTTTGTTGAGCGGTGCATTTATTGCGGAATATTTCTTTAATTGGCCGGGTTTGGGAAAGCTGACTCTGGAGGCTGTGAACAATCAAGATTTGTATTTAGTCATGGCAAGTTTGATGATGGGTGCTGCGATGTTGATTATGGGGAATTTGTTGGCGGATTTGTTGCTAAAGGCGATCGATCCTCGGATTAAGCTGGAAGATTTGAAATAGTAGACTTAACTCAGTAACAGAAGGTACGCAAGGGCGATTTGTAAAAGTCAACAGTCAACAGTATTCCCATTACCCATCTCCGAGTGTTTTATGTCAGAAAAACAACCAAACGAGCCAATGAGTTTTAGCAGCTTTGCGGACTGGTGCAGGCATATTGACAGTCTTTCAGAAGAGGCAAGGCACACAGTTAAAGTGTTGTTAAAAAAGGCTGGCACTGATGACGCACCAGCAGCGGAGCAGATACTTTCAAGCATGACCGAACTGGATCTCAGCAACAATCAAATTACCGACATCAGCTCCCTCGGCTCCCTCACCAATCTGACCGAACTGGATCTCAGCTTCAATCAAATTACCGATATCAGCTTCCTCAGCTCCCTCACCAATCTGACAACACTGAATCTCAGCATTAATCAAATTACCGATATCAGCTCCCTCGGCTCGCTCACCAATCTGACAGAACTGAATCTCCGCTGGAATCAAATTACCGACATCAGCTTCCTCGGCTCGCTCACCAATCTGACAGAACTGTATCTCGACGAGAATCAAATTACCGATATCAGCGCCTTGCGATCGCTCACCAATCTGACAGCACTGTATCTCAGCGACAATCAAATTACCGATATCAGCGCCTTGCGATCGCTCACCCATCTGACAACACTGGATCTCAGCGACAATCAAATTACCGCTCTGTGCGTGTTAGGCGAACTCGCACAGAAACATCTTACTCTCTCGACTAAGCCAATTGATGCTCAAAAAGCCACAGAAGCCATCAAAGTTGCCTATGCCGCTATTGGGCTAGAACAACCCGAAGTTATTATTTGCAGCAGTCCCCGCGACGCTTATCTCCAAATCTTCAACTTGCTCAAACACGACCATTCACCAAACTGGTCAAACGAATGGGACAGCAATAGATTGGGAAAAAAGCTAGACAGGAAATGGATGTCCCAATCGATTGTGAGAGATTTTACAAGTCCGGGCGTGTGGGAGTATGAGCTCGATTGCATGGCTATCGAGCCCGAAGCAGACAGCACACTGAGTTCGCTAATGTACGAATTGGTTGAGGAATATGAGCGATCGGAACAAAGGATGGGGAATGTTTTTCCCAATAATTTGTTATCCCTTAAATCCCCTGAAACCCCCACGACTTTGTTTAAAGAAATCTATTTGACAGAATGGTATATATCTTCATTAGGCATCAATATTTCGGAAAAGGAACAAGAAATAGTTCGCTCCCAAAAGCAGCTTTTCGAGCATTGCGGTTGGATATTTGCCTTTGAAAAGATTTGCGCGGTGTGCGATCGCCCCCGCCACCTGCGCTTTGACAGTCAAAACCGCTTGCACGCGGAAGGAGAACCTGCCATTGAGTTTGCGGATGGATGGAACTTTTACTATTATCGCGGCGTCAAATTGCCTGAAAACTACGGCAAACTCCACCCAAATCAATGGCAATCCCAATGGCTTTTATCTGAACACAATGCCGAACTGAGGCGAGTGTTAATTGAAGGAATTGGTTACGATCGCATAATTCAAGAGTTGTCAGCAAAACAAATAGATAGTTGGCAGGAATATGCACTATTACAAATAGATAATGCCGATGTCGAGCCGATTTGTTTGTTAAAAATGACTTGTCCGAGTACGGGATTCATTCATGCTTTGAGAGTGCCGCCTAACCTGACATCAGCTAGGGAGGCAATTCGCTGGGTAAATTGGGATATTGATGCAGAGGAATTTTCCGTGCAGACTTGATGATGGTTGTCGCCGCTACACACACAAAGCCCGCCTTCGGAGGCTTTATGATTAAAGTTGAAAAAAACTTTCTGACTGTACAGATCCAAAATTAGAGATTCAGCGTATATTACTAATGAACGCAGTACAAAATTTCATAAGTTCGCACCGCTAAAAATTTCAGCTTGCCTGTTTGCAGTTGAGCTGCGATCGCCCTTGGGTACACAGCCAACTATAAAATACGGCTAAGTGATCTGTATTTAGGAGTGGGTTTATTTGAATCCGGGGGCGGGTTTATATATCATTTTAGCTGCGTGTAATACTTTTATGGCAACCCACCCCTACAGCCGAAAATAAGAAAAACTATCCTAAAAGTGCGAATTTGTGATATTTTGACTGAGAATACCGCGGCCGTTAGGCAACGGAAGTATTAAATATAGAGGGTGATGAGAGCATGGCAGAAATTAGAGGCAGCGCACAAGCAGACTTGCTAGCAGGAACTCCAGAAAATGACACGATATTTGGTTTTGCGGGCAATGACACCATTGCTGGTAACTCTGGAAATGACAGCATTTTTGGAGGAAAACAAAGCGATTTAATTGATGGAAATTCTGGCAATGATTCTATTTTTGGAGATTTAGATAACGATACTATTAACGGCGGTGAAGATAGCGATTTTTTAGTGGGGGGGAAAGGCAGCGATTCCATCTCTGGAAACTCCGGTAATGATGTTTTGTCCGGGGATAGAGATGCTGATATCCTCATAGGCGGAGACGGGGCAGACTTATTTGTTTTGAGGCGCTACGAGTCAGCCGATCCTTTTCGTACCAGCGGCGGTGTTAGTTTGGGAAATGCTGACACGATCGCCGATTTTGCAGTCGGTACAGATTTAATCGGTTTGGGGGAAGGTGTCAGTTTTAGCGACTTGAATATTCTGGAAGCTGGAAACGATACTGTGATTCAAGACCGGGTGACTGGAGAATTTTTTGCTGTTCTCAAAGGGGTGAGACAAAGTTCGATCGGTCGGGCAAATTTCACTAATAATATTGGCAGCATTGTTCCCAATCCTCCGCCTCCATCGCTGACAACGGCCTATGCTTTAACTCCTGCTAATCGGATTGTCGGTTTTAGTCTTTCAAATCCGGGAAGTGTCATCTCAGATTTCCCGGTGACTGGATTGCAAGCGGGAGAAAATTTGCTGGGAATTGATTACCGACCGGCTAATGGCGTGCTTTACGGTGTGGGTTCTAGCAATCGCTTGTATACTGTCAATCCGAAAACGGGGGAAGCAAGTCAAGTTGGTAGCGGGCAATTTGCGGTTGGTTTGACTCCGGGGGCTGCGGGTTTTGATTTCAATCCGACAGTCGATCGCATTCGGTTTGTCAATCAAGCGGGTCAAAACGCTCGCCTCAACCCCGATACGGGGGCAATTGTGGACTCTGACACGCTGGCGGGGGGAATTCAACTCGACGGGAATTTGGCTTACCGGGCGGGCGATCGCAATTTTGGAAGTTCTCCAGGGGCTGCGGCGGCTGCGTATACTAACAATTTTGCAGGGGCAACTTCGACAACGCTGTTTGTAATTGACAGCAATTTGGATGTTTTGGTGCGCCAAGATCCGCCGAATAATGGAGTGTTAAATTCGATCGGGCCTTTGGGAGTTGATGCTTCTAGCGTTCTCGGCTTTGATATTAGGAGTATTGGCGGCCGCGATGTCGCGGTGGCGGCACTGGAAGTCGGGGGCGTTTCGGGCTTGTACAATATCAATTTAAGTACAGGTCAAGCTTCCTTTGTCAATCGAATTGCTGACGGGAGACAGATTAATGGTTTGGCTTTGCCTTTGCCTACAGCTTACGGCTTAACTGTCAGAAATGGCGCCGATAGAATTGTCGGTTTTAACGAGGCGGCACCACGCACTTTACTCAGCGATGTACCCATCACGGGTTTGCAGACAGGAGAAAGTTTGCTGGGGATTGATTTTCGCCCCGCTAACGGTTTGCTTTACGGTTTGGGTTCTAGCAATCGATTGTACGCGATCGATCCGGTGACTGGCGCTGCAACTCAAGTCGGTAGCGGGCAGTTTGCTGTTCCCCTAACTCCGGGGGCTGCGGGTTTTGATTTCAATCCCACAGTCGATCGAATTCGGTTTGTCAATCAAGCCGGTCAAAACGCCCGCCTCAACCCTGATACAGGCGCAATTGTCGATTCTGACACCCTGACGGGGGGAATTCAACTCGACGGGAATTTGGCTTACCGGGCGGGCGATCGCAATGTTGGGGCAATTCCTGCGGCTGCGGCTGCTGCGTATACTAACAATTTTGCGGGGGCAACTTCGACAACGCTATTTGCAATTGACAGCAATTTGGATGTTTTGGTGCGGCAAGATCCGCCGAATAATGGAGTGTTGAATACGATCGGGCCTTTGGGAGTTGATGCTTCTACCGTTCTCGGTTTTGATGTCAGGAGTGTTGGCGGTAACGAGACGGCTTTGGCTGCGATCGAGGTTGGGGGAGTTTCGAGCCTGTACAATATTAATTTGACGACCGGTCGGGCTTCGATCGTCGGTCAAATTGGTGACGGGCGATCGATTAAAGGTGTGGCACTGACTTTGATTTAACCGCTAGATTCCAGCGATTTTAGATTGATTTGAGGCAGAAATTATGTAGTTTTTAGCTGGGAGATTGAAAGCAAGTCAACTTTTCTACAATCTCAAATTGTCAATCTAAAATCGTTTGGGCAATTCCCCATTCCCAATTTGAGGTAACATATTATTTTGACAACAAAGATAAGATGTTATCCCAAGTTTTTTACTTGCTACGTTCCCGAGCGGATGGCAAATATCTCTCGGCCAATCCCAATCCAGATTCGGCAGTTAGTTACCTGCTGATGTTTCGCGAAGACTATGACGCTTTGAGCTATCTCAACGCTCACGCTGCTGATGTTGCCGATCGATTTGCAGTAGAATCGATTCCGGGTTCGTCGGTGAAAAAGCTGCTGGAACGTTGGGGTTTTAACGGTGTGGGGGTTGTTCAAGACCCGCTGGTGCCGAAGATTGAGTTTTTATTGACAAAGAATTGACAATTGACAAGATTTGCGGTTCACCCGGTTTCTGGCAGAAATCGGGTTTTTTGCTGAAGTTTTGGGCCGATCGCGCGATCGACCTTCCCGAGTCGGAAGCCCCATATCTAGTGCAAATCGTTAAATTTGTCAAGCTTTCACCCTAAATCTGAATCCTGTTGTATATTCGTAGTTTGATATATTCCGACACGTCAGTACACAACCTATGGTTCGAGAATTAGAGCGATCGAGTGCCAGCGACAAACGCAACCTGTCCGATTTCCCCGAAACAGCACCCGCAGCCAATCCAGTATTTTTCAGGACGTACAGCCGCCGTACCGAGACAGGGCGGGAGACTTGGGCCTCCGTGTGCGATCGAACCGTCAAGGGTCTACAAAAGCTGGGAAACCTCACCCCGGAAGAAACACAACTGCTGCACCGGATGCAAAACGAGCTCAAAACCCTCGCTTCAGGCCGCTGGCTGTGGGTAGGCGGCAGCAAATGGATCGAACAACCAGAGAACTTTTCCGGCGCATATAATTGTTCCTCAACCAATATTCTCGACTGGCGGGCCTTTGGTTTGTTGATGGATTTGGCAATGATGGGCTGCGGCACAGGCGCAGTCTTGGAACCACAATATATCGACCAATTGCCGCCGATCCGCAACCGCTTAACCGTGACAGTGCAAGGTGCGATCGGCTCTACACCAGCTTTAGAACGCCGCCAAGAAACCGAAGTAAAAATAGACGAAAAAACCGCCACTATTTATGTCGGAGATTCCCGCCAAGGTTGGGTAAAATCCTATCAAACTTTGCTAGAACTATCCACAGATGAAAGATTTGCCGGATCAGTTCAAATATTCATCGACTTGAGCGACGTTCGCCCGGTGGGAGAACCTTTAAAAGGCTTTGGCGGAGTCGCAAATCCGGTGAAATTGCCCGACCTTTATCAGCGGTGCGCCGCAATTTTAAATAAAGCTCAAGGGCGGCAGTTAAATTCAGTTGAATGCTGCGTATTGATTGACGAAGCGGCGGTCACAATAGTGGCGGGCAACATACGCAGATGTCTCCCCGAAGATGCTTTGGTTCACACTTCAAAAGGTCTTGTTCCTATTTGTGATGTGCAAGTGGGAGACCTGGTGCAAACTCCTTTGGGATTCCAGCGAGTTGTTGATAAATTCGACCAGGGATTTCAAGATGTCTACGAAATTGAAACCAATGCGACTTATCCTAGAGCAACCTTAAACCATCGGCAAGCAGTCCTAGCAGATGCTCAAGGTGGTATTGTTTGGAAATCAGTTGCTAGTTTAGCTGAAGGCGATCGGCTCTTACACAACACCCAAGTCCTACCTGGAACAATTACCCATCTCCCTCCTGATTTTACAGAATCCCGACCCTCACAAAGTCGTACAGCTAAGTCCTTTGTGGTTCCCGAACTGACAGCCGAAGTTGCTTGGTTAATCGCGTTTACCCACGGTGATGGTTATGTGGCTCTTGGCCGCAATAAACACGGCAAGCCCTATGGGCGTGTAGAATGGGCGATGAACAGCTTGGATACAGAACTCACACCTAAAATTCAAGCTAAAATCAATTCTGCTTTAGCTTTATTTGGCTTGAGTGCTGTTCATGGGGTCATCAAGGGTGAAAACACTGCCAAATCAATCTGTTCATCCATTCGATTAGCTGAATACTTCCATCGCTACATCAAGCAGCCAAATATTCCCCTAACAATTCCTAGTTGGATTTTGCAGGGTTCAGTAGACATCCGGGCAGCTTATCTAGCTGGATTAATGGACAGCGATGGCACTGTTAAGGGCCGTCCTCCTCACTTAGTTACCTCAGTCTATCCGTCATTTGTCAGACAAATTAGCGCTGTTTTATCTAGCTTGGGTATTGCTGGCCGAATTACCACAACTTATCCGCAACAGTCGGGATGGCAAATTAAGTACCAATTGACGATTCCAGCACTCAAAGAGCGTTATAACGCTCTAATTTCGCCTCACTCGCTTAAGGGAGAAATACGCCAAGGACTGAAAATGTATGGTTTCACTGTTCCTGGTGCAATCATGCGAGAGGCTTACACCTACAGCGAAATGCGAGATATGGGATTCCAAGGTTCTCGCACCGTTGATGCTAATTACGAACGCTATATCGCTGAGGCTGATATCTCATTAGATATTCCAGTCACCGTTAAAGGGCTGGGAAGCTACGATCATGTCAGAACTTATGACATTGAAGTAGAAAAAGCTCACTGTTTTTACTGCGATGGTTATCTAACACATAACAGCGCCGGAATGCGTCAGTTTTATTCTGATGACGAACTAGGGGCAAATGCTAAAAATAATCTGTGGCAGCAAGATGAAAATGGTAACTGGAGAATCGATCCAGAACGCGATGCCCTTCGCATGGCAAACCATACACGAGTTTTTCACACCAAACCTACACTAGAAGAATGTATTGAGGCTGTCCGCAAACAGTATTACAGCGGCGAAGGTGCGATTCAATGGGCCGGCGAAGCTGTAGCTCGATCTAACGTTGATTTACTTTCAACACCGAGTCTTAAACTTGAGTTTTTGAAAGCTTACAACGAAGGAAAGGCTAAACAGTGGTTGCAGGAACGCTATCCTGACATGACTGCGGAAGAATTAGAGCATCGGTTAGTCCGTGTGGGCTTAAACCCGTGTGGTAAGTAATTTTGCCTCACGTTAAAAACCTCGCAAAATCGGAGAAGACTGAGATGTTAACTCCGAGGTAAGTAGGGGAATTAAAAATCCTTTACCACCGTAGAGCGTACCGGGTGAACCTTCTTAATTGAAGAATATAATCCTGGCAAGAGTGCGGGGCATTTACAATTAAAGTAGATGAAAAAGTACGCCGAGCTACAGGGAACATGGAATCTGTAGAACTAAAGGATAAAAAGCCTTTAGGATAACATAACTGGAAATCATCGGCTCTAATTTTTTCTGCAATTTGTCTGAGATCCACCTCAATCAACTTGACCCTTACAATTTCAAAGAACAGGAGGAAGCTTTCACCGCAGGAGCTCTATCTGTCGCGGTACTTCTCAATCACAAATTTAGCGAACCTCGCTACCAATACAGCCGCGAATTAGACCCGATTGTCGGCGTATCATTTACTGGATTGTTCGATTTCTTCGTTCATGCTTTCGGCGTGGAGTGGTTGCGCTGGTGGGTGGAAGGCCGCCCGCAAACTCCCCAGGGAATTGCTTTTAAACAGCGGGAAGAAGAGTATTTGACTGGTTGGCGGGAGATTGTGAATCGGGTAGTATGGGATTATTGCGATCGCCATTCGTTAAAACGCCCCAATCGCTGCACAACCGTCCAACCATCGGGTACCAAATCTCTGCTGACAGGTGCTTCTCCGGGGTGGCATCCGCCCAAAGCCCAGCGTTTTATTCGCCGGATCACTTTCCGCAAGAGCGACCCCGTAGCCCTCGCCTGCATCGACTACGGATACAACGTAATTCCGTCTCAATCTGACAAAGATGAAAACGGCAATTTGCTCAACAATCCCTTCGATGAACGCTGTACAGAATGGCTGGTAGAAATACCCGTTGCTGTAAGTTGGGCTGACTTGCCGGGTGCTGATGAAATTGACATTAACAAGTTTTCGGCGGCGGCACAAATGGACTTTTATATGCAGGTGCAAAAGTTCTATGTCAGACACAATACTTCAGCAACAATTGAACTGCGGGAAAATGAAGTAGAAAGTTTGGGTACTCGGATTTACGAAGCAATTCGCGATGACGAAGGCTACATTTCCGCAGCACTTTTAGCTCGGTTTGATGCTCTGGAAACTTTCCCGCGTTTGCCCTTTGAACCGATAAACAAAGAAACTTACACGAAGATGGTTGCAGAGGCTTTATCGCGCCGCGAAACTGAGATTTTTCACGTAGCTTTGAGGCGCTATGACATGGGTGAAATGATGGATTCGGGGCCTGCGGGCTGCGATTCCGACAAGTGTTTGATGCCAGAGACTAAGTAGATTTAGCTTTGGCTTAAATATGAGAAATCCCCTGTTTTTGGGGATTTCTTTTTTTGAGAATTACCGATCTGATGTTCTGTAGCAAGTGTCAGGTTGCTGGGACTCTAGAAGGTCGGGGTTAAATATCACCACGAATTTCGCACCAGGAACCAAGCGACGGAGAATCTCTAGATGAACGTCCGCATCGGAGCGAGTGCGGAACTGACCAACTGTCAACCGCTGCATTTTGGGAAGCAAACGAACCATAACCCAAGGATAAAGTCGTTCTTTGTAAGGCATAATTAACTTGTCTCCATACGTATGGGAGCCAGAGCCAGTGCTGATAGGTTGGTAGCCCGGATGCACTGGCTTTCTGACGAACGTGATGTTCTCCTCTCATACTACGGACAAATTTTGGTTAAGTCAAGTTAACCATAGGAATTCTGAAATTGGTACAGTGAATGAGTAGTGTGGGTGAAAAACTCAAACAGCGACGACAATCGCTGTCTTTGACGCAACAGCAAGTTGCTGATGAATTGGGCGTGACTGTAACGACGGTGAAAAATTGGGAAGCGGGCCGACATATTCCAAAGTTGTATTTAGAACAGACGAAAGCATTGTGCGAACTCCTGAAGCTTTCCTTAGATGAACTGGTAGATTAACTTGCGGTTGCAGAATCTGCTGCGTGAAATAGCGGTAAGGTGCGCGGCCCGGTGTACACATTACATATGTAAGTTCTGGGATCGCACCTAAAAACCAGTGAGGTTAATATAGTATAAAAATTCGCTGCATTGCCAACAAAGGAGCAGACCTGCCGGAAAATTACCTAAATCCACCGCTAGAAATTACCAAAGAAACTGAATTTAAATTGATAGTCGGTAAAGAGTATACTGTCTATGCTATCTCTGAATGGCAAGGAAATTTAGGGTACTAAGCTGTTCAACATCTAAACTGCATTAACTAAGTTCCCTTTATTTTTTATTTTTCGGTTCCATTTCATAATTAATCCTCCTTCATTTAAAAGTTTATTTAACAGTGATTCTAGTTTTTCAATGGATTCAAATAAT
>JANYGO010000207.1 GCA_025362325.1 Cyanobacteriota bacterium
ACAGCTTGCGGGCTGACTGCATCGCCGTCTAGCTGATAAGTATCCGGGTACAAAAACCCTTCCAAATGAGGCAGACCGCTCGGCAGCCAAGGGTACTCAGCGTAGGGAATTTGACTCGCCGCCGCCATAAAATCCTTAGCCGGGAAAAAACCTTGCGCTTCAAAATAAGCGCTCATTTGTTGCAGCGACCACCCTTCTGGAATCGTGAAACTCTGCTGTACGACTTCACCCTTCCAAATTTTCTCAGCAACCGCACTCAGAGGCTGAGTCGGCGACAGTTGGTAAGTTCCGGCTTTAAAACCTCCGTCGCGGTTTTGCAGGGTCAGCCAGCGGGCCCACATATTCCATGCTCCTGCCGATCGAATTAAGCCAGCGGCCTCCAAATCCTGCCCGATTTTTTGACTGGAAGTACCGGGGGGAATTTGGATGGAAACAGCAGCATCCTGTCCCGGGGAAGTAGACGTTTCAGCGATTTTAGGAGGTGCCGAAGCCCAACTCCACCAAGCCCAGCCCTGCCAAGCACAAACTCCCCAAATTGCCGGCAGCAACGCCAGATAAAACAACCATTTAGAAACTTGCCCAGGACCTTTTCGGCTCTCTCGCGCGCTGCCTTTTGTCAGTTGTTCTTTGTTCATAGTCCGTTGTCCTTGATAAGCGGCGGTTAACTAACGACTAATGACTGATGACCTGCGATTGTTGACCGAAAAGTTACGGAGATCAGCCTTTTAAAAGACCCAATTCACGCGGCCCAATTCAACAGCCCGAGCTGACAGGGCAGAAGGCGGCATCTCTAAAAAGTTCGATCGACCCAGCAGTTTGCTATTTTATAAAATAGTCAAAAATTCTGCTTTTTGCCTCATGCCTTCTGCCTGCAATTAATTGCAATTAATATTTAATCAAGCTCATCAAAAAACTGGTCTTCCAGCATGGGCAACATCGGTTCCAGCCTTTGGAACTCTTCTTCCGAGAGCAATTCCGGATTGCCGTCATCATCCATTCTCGCCAAGATAAAGAACGGGTCGAGAGGGGTATAAATGGCATATTCCTGTTCTTCGTGGTAGAAGCTGGTCAACCACATCAGCTCCTCGAACTCCGACTCCTCATCTGGATCGGCATCGGGCGCCAAATCCTCGTCAGGAAATTCCGGCAGTTCGCCAACCACAGTCAGCGTCACCGCCGTGCGCCGGAGCGTCAAGTTCTGCTCTTGCAGGACAACTCTAGCGGTATCAAAAATTTTGTCAATTTCCGTCTCGTCTTCTACTGGAATTGCTGCTTCGTCGGTTTCGTCTCCGTGCCAAGTAAAAATTTCTACGGGAGAGTCGATCGGCAGCAGCAAAGCGTATTCTTGACCTTCTAGGTTCATCGAATATTCTATGTTGCAAGTCAGCGATCGCCCAAGTTCATCCGTCAGGGTGACGGACTCTTCTTTGGAACTGCCATTCTCTTTGCGGTATGGGGATGAGGACATCGCGTGTATCTTATTTTCCGTCAATAATTCAGTAAAGTTGGCTTGACAATAGGGAGTTTTCGTGGCGATATTCTGGTCGATCGGGCGATCGCCAGTCCACAAACTTAAACCGCGAGACTCGCGGCATTTTCCACAGGCGAGGAGTGCAGCGTTTAAATCTCAGCCGAGTCCGCCGGCGACACTGAGGACAAATCACAATTATGTGCTGCTTCAGTACCGAGGTTCTGGGGAATTTTCTCCCATCTGTCAACGCTTACAGGTGTGCGTAGCAAACTTGCACAACCAGGATATCACGCCTCTGTTACAACCTATCAGGATTGGGAATTGCCCCGATCTTTTGTCTGCGCTCGTCCAACCACTGCTGCAAAATCATGGCTGCTGCTTTGCGATCGATCAAACCCTTATTTTGCGAGGGCGACATCCCTTGATCTCGGATCAGTTCCTCTGCGCCAACAGAAGTCAGGCGCTCGTCGGCGTATTCTAGGGGGAGATCTAAGGCGGAGGCGATGCGACTGGCGTATTTTTGGACTTGTCGGGCTTGAGCGCCCACTTCTCCGTTCAGGGAGTAGGGCAAGCCTGCAACCAAAATTTGCACTCTCCGCTCTCGGACGAGCTCTCTGAGATAAGCTACGTCTCGATCGAAGGACGATCGCACCAGAGTAGTAATCCCCGTAGCGATTAAACCAGTGCCGTCACACCCGGCGATGCCGACTCGTTTGGTGCCGATATCTAATCCGAGGGCACTAATCCATAATTTTTCGTTGGACATTAATCAATTTGAGATTTGAGATTTACTGCTTTATTTGCAGATTTTTTGTACGAACCGCGAAGAAAGGCGAAGGAAGAAGGAAAGAAGTTGAGTTTTTTCGGTTTGAGCGTTCGGACTTTAGTCCGCATAAATCAGAGGACTAAAGTCCGAACG
>JANYGO010000214.1 GCA_025362325.1 Cyanobacteriota bacterium
TTGTCGCTCCAGCGTGCCGCAGCAGTGCGAGAGGCTTTAGTGCGCGTCGGTGCTGACCCGAAACGCCTCCAAGTGGTTGGTAGCCAAAATCCTCCCGCAGGCGTGGAACCCAATCAACCGCTACTTTTAAGCAGATGCGTGCTATTTGAACCAATAACTAAGACCATAAACAGCAAATAATTATGTCAGTTACTATCTCTAAAAAAATGTGCATGATCGGCGACTTTGGCGTGGGCAAAACCAGCCTAATCCGCCGTTTTGTCGATCGGCAATTCAGCGACGAGTACCTCTCCACTGTCGGAGTCAAAATTTCCAGCAAAATTATTACATTAGAAAATATAAAACAGCAGGAAAATGTCACAGCAAAGTTGCTGATCTGGGACTTAGAAGGGCATACAAAATTCAAAGGAATCGCACCGACTTACTTGCAAGGAGCTAGCGGCGTTTTAATCGTTGCCGATGTCAGCCGCACCGAAACAGTTGAGCGAATCTCCGAACACATTAAGCTTTTTTCTTCAATTAATCCTAAAGGGTTAATTATCATCGCCTTGAACAAAATAGACTTGATTGACGAGGAAAAATTGGCACTGCTAGTGGAAATCTCTCACTCAATTGGTCAAGACAAAGTAATAGCAGTTTACACCACATCGGCTAAAACAGGCAAAGACGTTGACGAAATCTTTCATAAACTAGCTTACACAATGGTAGAACAAGTATGAATCCCCTTTTTAGAAAGCTCTTGGGCCAGCGACAAACAGAGTATCTGATAGTAAATCACAATTTCATCATTCAAGAAATCTCCGCCGAAGTCCAGCATTACGCCGATGCTCCGGGCGACGCGATCCCCGGTGCAGATGCTCGCATCAGTTTTCCCGAACTGATTGGTATTGAAAATATCCTGATGTCCATCGCAATGGGACGGCGGCCGAGTTTTGAACTCAAAGGTATCGCTCGGTTTGCCGACAACAATCGCCCTTTATACTTCGATATGTTGGTGGTAGAACATGAAAACGAACAAGATGTGGCAAGTAATTTGCTCATTTTGATTGAAGATGCTACCGAAAAGATGGTGATGAAGCAATCCTTAATTCAGAGAGCGAACGAAGCTAATCTGTTGGTGAGCGCCCTAGCCGCTTCTAAAGATTATATAGATAAAGTTATTGGCTCGATGGGCGATGCTTTGTTAGTGACAACAACCTTAGGAATTATCAAAACAGTCAATCAATCGGCACAATGGTTATTTGGGTACAGCGAAGCAGAATTGATCGACCATCCCCTCTCCATAATAGTAGTGGAAGAAACCTTGCTTTACCAAGCTCGCCACCGCTATATTTTGTCTCAAAAAGAGCTGCTTCGAGAACTGGAAGTAGTCTGCACTACTAAAGCAGGAGCAGAAATTTGGGTAGAATTTTCCTGTTCGGCAATTCAGACAGAATTAAAGGGGCTGTACGATTTTGTCTATATCGGCAGGGACATCACAGAACGCAAGCAAAAAGACATGGAAATTCGCCGCTCTTTGGCAAAAGAGCAAGAACTCAGACAGGTAAAATCTCGTTTTTTCTCGATGCTCGCTCACGAATTCGGCAATCCTTTAAATACCGTATTATTTGCAACTCAAATCCTCAAAGAATACGGCGACGAACTCACCAACGCGGAAAAACAAGAATATCTCGAACACGTTAAATCAGCATCTAAGCACATGGCTCAGCTATTAGATGACGTGCGATTGCTCAGCAGCGCCGAAGCTGGAAAACTCACATTCAATCCCGCACCACTTGACTTGCAAAAATTTTGCAGCGAGTTAGTAGAATCTATTAAAATTAGTTACGGGAAAAATCATAGACTTAACTTTGTTTCCCGAAAATTAACTCCGCTTGCCCAAAAAAATAATCGGGAGTCGGAGGAAACCCAACCGTGGCCCGCACTCGATGCCAAATTGCTGCGGCACATCTTGACAAATTTGCTTTCTAATGCTGTCAAATATTCGCCGATCGACAGCAATATTTATTTTCAATTAAATTGTCATAATGAAGAAGCTATATTTAAAATTAAAGACGCAGGCATCGGCATTCCTATAGAAGACCAAGAACAACTGTTTGAATCTTATTACCGAGCCCAAAATGTGGGGAAAATACCCGGTACAGGACTGGGTTTATCCATAGTCAAGCAGTGTGTAGACTTACACGGAGGTCAAATCGAATTTTCCAGCGACACAGGGTTAGGCACTACATTTATAGTCACCATTCCCTTTTACAAATAGAGGTAATACAATTTTCGTATTGAAGCATTGAAGATTTTCGATTTTGGCATGACCCCGCCCCAAAATGGGTACTTGCTTTCCGACGCGAGCGTCAGAGTCGAACCCAAAATTTTAGACAAAAGTTCAAGCTGCCCGATTCATCTGTGGAGTAAATCTAAAATTCTTCAATCTAAAATTCTTCAATCTAAAATTCTTCAATCTAAAATTCTTCAATCTAAAATTCTTCAATCGACTAATGACTAATGACTAATGACTAATGACTAATGACTATCACGAACAGAGGGCGCGTTCACCAATAAAAAATCCAACATGAAAACCCTGTTAAAAAAACTGTTGGTTCCCCACCACTTGGAGTACCTAGCACTGGATCAAGACTTTTTCATCGAAGAGATATCTCTCAATGTGCAGCGCTTTGCTGACTGTCCCGAGGAAGTAGTGGCCGGCAACGATGTCCGCATTCCCTTTCCCGAATTGGTGGGAACTGAAGAAATTTTAATCGATATTTGGGAAGGGCGGTTGCCAAATTTTGAATTAAAAGCGATGACGCGGGTATTAGAAAATGGCTCGCGGCTTTATTTTGATATGTATATCGTCGAGTTTAGCAATGACGATAATTATCACAGATTAATTGTATTTTTTGAAGACGTAACCGACAGGATGGGTTTGGAACAAACTCTAGTCCAAGCTACCAATGAAATGAATATTTTATTGAGTACCTTAGCCGCTACTAATAATTATGTTGAAAAAATTATTACTTCCATGGCCGAAGTTTTGTTGGTGACAACGGGATCGGGAAAAATCAAAAAAGTCAATCAAGCAGCTCAAGATTTGTTCGGTTACAGCGAATCAGAATTAGTAGGCGAGCAAATAGACACCCTTGCTGCTGAGGGCGCATCTTTGCAAGCAGTCAGCCAAGAGCCGCTTCAACAATCTCAAACTAGCACTGAAGTAATTTGTACGGCAAAAACCGGAGAAAAGCTCACAGTTTCGTTTTCCTGTACGGCGATTCCGACTGATATTAAAAGCTTTTCTGAAGCAAGAGCTGCCATCCAAGATTTCGTGTACATTGGCCGCGACATGACAGACAGACAGCGCGCCCGCAAGCGAAAAGTAGCCCAGTACGTCACCACTCACATCCTCTCTACATCCGAAACAATCAAAAAAGCTCTAGAAGCAATTCTCCCGGCAATTTGCGACAGTTTGGGGTGGGATACTGCCGAACTTTGGATGCCGGAAGCTGGGGAAAAACTGCTGTTAGGAAGTAAGAGAATAACTACGGTTTATGACCCCAATTTGCTGCGGTGCGTCACGAGTTGGACAAAACCCTCAGTTTCTATCCCCAAATTTGCCGAATTTGCCGAACAAATGACCTGTGGATTCGGGGAAGGATTGTCCGGTTTCATTTGGGCCAGCGGTTCCTCGGAGTGGATTGCAGATGTCACAAAAAGTGACACTTTTTTGCGCCGAGAAATCGCGGCAGAAGAAGGACTGCACGGAGCTTTTGGCTTCCCTATTTTGGGTGACTACGAACAGGAAAATTCTGAAAAATCTGTGTTGGGAGTGATGACTTTCTTCAGCCGCGAAGTGCAGTGTTTTGATGAAGAATTGCTCCAGACAATGGCAACAATCGGCAGCCAAGTCGGTCAATTTATCAAGCGCAAGCAAGCCGAAATAGCTTTGCGGGAAAGCGAAGAACAACTGCGAGACTTATTTGAAAATGCTACTGACTTAATTCAAAGTATTGGAGCCGACGGTCATTTTTTGTATGTGAATCGGGCTTGGCGGGAAACTCTGGGCTATAGCGAATCAGAAATTGCTCAAATGACTGTTTTTGATATTATTCATCCTAATAGTTCCCAAGAGTCTATTGATATATTGTATCAAGCTATTGTCAAAAAAAACATCAATAAAAATACATTTTATCCAGACTCTATTCAAGCAATATTCATCACTCAACAAAACAAACAAATTTTGCTAGAAGGTAGCATAAGCTGTAAGTTTTCAGAAGGTTCGTTAGTAGCGATTCGCGCTATTTTGCGAGATATTACTGCTCGAAAGATGGCGGAAGATGCTCTAGCAAAATCTGCGTCCTTGCTGCAAGCAACGTTTGATTCTACTGCTGACGGTATTTTGGCTATTGACAGGAACGGGAAAATAGTCACTTTCAATCGAGAATTTGTGGAAATGTGGGGCGTACCTAGCGACGTGATGGCGCTGCGAGACGACGAGACAATGATCGCTTTTGTGCAGAACCAACTCAAAGACCCGCAAGCATTCCAAGAGAGAATAGAATCGCTTTACGAGCAGCCAGAAGCCGAAAGTTTCGACTTGTTGGAATTTCAAGACGGCAGATTTTTTGAACGCTATTCGGAACCGCAGCGGCTGGGAGATAAAATTATCGGCAGAGTCTGGAGTTACCACGATATTACGGAACGCAAGCAAGCAGAAGATGCCCTGCGGGAAGAACAAGAAAAATCAGAAAAGTTGCTGTTAAATATCTTGCCCAAGGCAATAGCAGAACGCTTGAAGAAAAACGAAACTACTATTGCCGAATACTTTCCCGAAGTGACTGTTTTGTTTGCAGATATTGTGGGGTTTACAGCTTTGTCTGCTGTCATGAATCCGATCGACCTCGTGGAACTCCTGAATAAGATTTTTTCAGGATTCGACCTGTTGTGCGAAGGGCATGGCTTAGAGAAAATCAAGACCATCGGCGACGCATACATGGCGGTGGGAGGGCTGCCAAGTCCCCGGGCAGACCACGCTGAGGCGATCGCCCAAATGGCCTTAGATATGCAAACAGAGATAGCTCGGTTTAATGCTAACAATAATAAATATTTTAGCATCCGCATCGGGATTCATAGCGGCCCGGTCGTTGCGGGAGTAATTGGGATCAAAAAGTTTATTTACGATTTGTGGGGCGACACGGTAAATATTGCTTCCCGGATGGAATCTCACGGTTTGCCTTGGCGGATTCAAGTCAGCGAAACTACTTATAAGTTATTGGAACACAAATATTTGCTTCAGGAGCGGGGAACTATTGAAGTTAAAGGCAAAGGGGGCATGAAAACTTATCTGCTGGTTGGTAAAAAATAAGTTGACAGTTGGCAGTTGGCAGTTGGCAGTTGGCAGTTGGCAGTTGGCAGTTGGCAGTTGGCAGTTGGCAGTTGGCAGTTGGCAGTTGACAGTTGACATCAGGCTGAGGACTAAAAGTGTTGCTAAAGTTAGTTAACAATACTTTTTGGCCAAGACTGATGGAACTTGCTAATTTGTCGGTAAATTTACGATCGCCCTTAGCAGCTATCGATCGCCATCCTGTGACAGTTGCGCCCTCAACTTCCGTCGCAGAGGCGATCGCCCTGATGCGTCGCGCGAGAAACACTTGTCCGCTGCCAGACTCAAACGAAACGGTAAAAACATCGATTAGTTGCGTCTTAGTTGTCGATGAAAATCAGCTAGTCGGACTGCTAAGCCAAGGTGATATGCTGAACCTAGCCACCGAATCGGGATGGCAAGAAATGAAAGTTGTCGATGCAATGACGCGGAATTTAATTGTCTTAAAAGAATCAGAATTTACAGATATTTTTACCGCATTTAAGCTATTTTGTCAACACTCGATCGATTGCTTGCCAATTGTGGACGAACAAGGTCAACTCATAGGTTTAGTCACCGAAGAAAAGATTCGCCCAGAAATTTACAGCGTCGTCAAAATGTTGCAGCAAGAAGTTGTACAACTTCAGCAACAACAGTGTGAGCTCTTAGAAAACAAGTCTGAAATCGAAAAACAAGTTAGCGATCGCCAAAACGCCGAAAATGCCCTGCGACAGAGTGAGTTAGAACAGCGAGTCCAGCAGCGGACTCAATACTACGAACAGGCCGTGTTAACAGGTAAATTGACCGCAGAAAAACTGCAAAACTCCGAAGCCGAACTGCTGGCGCTGTTTAATGCGATGACGGATATCGTGCTGGTTTTCGATGCCAGCGGCCGCTACCTCAAAGTCGCCCCCACGCCTCCCCAACTGCTCTACAAACGGGCTGCTAAAGCGCTGGGCAAAACCCTCGCCGAAATGTTGCCATTCGCGGAAGCTAATTTTTGCCTCAGCCACATTCACCAAACTTTGGCATCTGGGCAAACCCACAGAGTTGAATACAGCATGGAAATTGGTGGCAAGTTATTCTGGTTTGATGGCAGTATTTCGCCACTGGGAGTCGCTCAAGTGATGTGGGTAGCGCGGGATATTACTGCTCGCAAACACGCAGAAGCTGCACTGCAAAAAAGTGAGGAAAAGTTTCGCAATTTGTTTGATGATGCTCCAATTGCGATCGGTTTGGCAAGCGTGCGCGATTACTGTATGATCAAGGTGAATGAAGCTCACCGCCAGATGTTAGGCTACAGCGATGCGGACTGGGAGGCAATGAGTTTTGCTGATGTCACCCACCCAGAAGATTTACAAGCAGATTTAGAGCAAGTCAAGCAGTTGGTAGATGGCAATATTCCTCGCTTCCCAATGGAAAAACGCTTGCTCAAGAAAAATGGCGAGTTGATGTGTGCAAACTTGACGGTGACGCTGATCCGCGACGGCGAGGGCATTCCTCTCTACACCATGGCGGCGATCGAAGATATCAGTTACCGCAAACAGGCAGAAATGGAATTGCAGCACTTAAAAGAACGCCTGCAATTTTTACTGGCTTCTAATCCGGCGGTAATTTTTACTGCCGCACCGGCGGGGAATTTTTGTACTACTTACATCAGCGAAAACGTTAAGGCAATGGTTGGCTACGAGCCCGAAGAGGTATTAGCAGATCCTAACTTTTGGTCGAGGCGTATTCACCCGGAATATCGATCGCAATTTATCGTAATTTTTTCTGATTTGTCCGAGGAGAAAAATTGCATTTGCGAGTACCGCTTTCTGCACCGAGACGGAGTTTACCGCTGGCTGCGGACGGAAGTGAAACTGTTGGTTGATAGCAGGGGAATTCCGATCAAAATTATTGGTTACGCCGCCGAGATCACCAATTCTAAATATGCCGAAATCGCGCTGCAGCAGGAGTTCGGCCAAGAACGGCTCGTGGAGGCGATCGCCCGCCGCGTCCGCCAGTCTTTGCAATTAGAAGAAATTCTCAACACCACGGTTGCGGAACTCCAACAAGTATTGTTAGCCGATCGAGTTTTAGTTTATCAACTTTTACCCGAAACTGGCGGCCAAGTCATTGCCGAAGCCGTGGCAGAAGGATGCAGCCAACTCATGGATAGATTTTTTGGCAAAGAGGTTTTTCCTGCTGAAAATTATCAGCTTTATTTGCAAGGACGAATTTGTGCGATCTCCGAACTAGATGACCCCTCCATTACACCTTGTGTGGCGGAGTTTATGAAACAAATTGAAGTTAGGGCAAAATTAGTAGTGCCGATTATTCAGCACAGCCAGCTTTGGGGATTGCTGATTGCCCACCAATGCGATCGGCCTCGTGAGTGGCAAGAATGGGAAATGAATTTATTTCAGCAGTTGGTGAATCAATTGGCGATCGCCATTCAGCAATCTCTACTCTACCAGCAACTGCAAGGTGAACTGAGCGATCGCAAACAAGCGGAAGCAAATTTAAAAATCTCCCTCAAAGAGAAAGAAATTTTGCTCAAAGAAATTCACCACCGCGTCAAAAACAACCTCTGCGTAGTTGCTAGTCTGTTAGAATTACAATCTAACACAGTTGCCGACCCGCAATTAGCCAAAATGTTTGAAGAAAGTCAGAATCGTCTTTATTCTATGGCTCTGATTCATGAAAAACTGTATCGCTCGACCAACCTGGCGGAAATTAATTTTGGCGAATATCTCGAAGATTTGGTAACTAACTTGTTTCACTCTTACAATATTAGCGACAACCACATTCTGTTGCAGGTAATAGCTGAACCAATTTCCCTAAACCTTGAGACCGCTACTCCCTGCGGCTTAATTGCTAACGAATTGGTTTCAAATACTCTGAAACACGCTTTTCCTGATGGCGCAAATGGTACAGTTAGCGTAGAATGCTATCAAACGGGCGATGGAGAAATCCACCTTTTCGTCAAGGACAACGGCATTGGCTTTCCTCAAAACTTAGATTTTCGGAAAACTAACTCGATGGGCTTTCAAGTTGTCTGCACTTTAACCGAGCAGTTAGAAGGAAGCATCGAACTGTCAAGACAAACTGGCACAGCATTTCACTTAAAATTTAACGAGCTAAAATATTCTCACAGGTTTTAAAATCATGAATTTACCAGCAAGAGTCATTAATATTTTGATTGTCGAAGATGAACTATTAATCGCTAAAAATTTATCTCAGAAATTAGAAAAATTGGGATATAAAATCGCCGACATCGTTTCTTCTGGAGCCGATGCCATCCAGCGCGCAGGCGAAATTAAACCAGATTTAATTTTAATGGATATAGTCATCAAAGGCGAGATTGACGGCATAGAAACAGCAGGAATAATTCATCAAGAATTAGAGATCCCAATTATCTATACAACTGCCTATGCTGACGACGAAACTTTGCAGCGAGCCGAAAATACTGGTTCTTATGGCTACCTCCTCAAACCGTTTAAAGAAAGAGAACTGCACGCCACCATCAAGATAGCCTTGAGCAAACATCAAGAAGCAGTTAGGATGCAAAAACTCATTGCATTAGCAGCAGCCCAAAGCGAAAACAGATCGCGATTTATTTCAATGGCATACCACGACTTAAACACTCCTTTAACTACCATACAGCTATCGGCTGAAATGCTGGAAAATAGCGAATTGCAGAGAACGCCAGGAACTACAAATAAAAATGTCGATCGCATTAAAAAAGCTGTCAGCAATATGAGTGAATTGCTCGATGAAATCTTAATGCTCAGCAAAGCAGAATCAGGCAAACTTTCCTTGAATTTAAATCCGGTAAATGTGATTGATTTGTGCAAATCTATTTTAGAAGAACTGCAACCGATTGCCACTCAAAAACACTTCCTAAATTTCCGCACTCAAATAGAAGATTGGCCAGCTAATCTGGATGCAAAATTGCTGCATCACCTCCTGACTAATTTGCTTTCAAATGCTATTAAATATTCTCCCAACGGCGGCACTGTCAGTTTAGAATTAAGCTGCGAAAACCAGCAAATAATTTTTGGCGTTCGAGATGAGGGAATTGGGATGACACCGGAATATCAGGGGAGATTATTTCAGCAGTTTGAACGGGGTGCTAATGTAGGCAATATTAAAGGATCGGGTTTGGGGCTTTGCATTGTCAAACACATCGTTGACCTGCACGGCGGTACAATAAGTGTGGAAAGTGCGATCGGTAAAGGTACTACATTTATTGTCGCGCTGCCTTTTCTTAGTCATTAGTCATCAGTCATATTATGTCGGGTCAATTACCTACAATTAAATTGGTTTGTAGTGAGGACTTTAGTCCTCTGATTATGAGGACTAAAGTCCTCACTACAAACAGGTTTATTACGGTCATTTTTAAGCAAATCGATTGGGAGACACAAGCTCGATAGCCCAATCTTTTTCTCCCGCAGCCGAATTAGCAAATCGCTCAGCTAAAGCAGGTACAATCGCCAAAGGATTGCTCAAACCCGAAAAAACGTGCAATCCAGGGCGAGAGCCAATTTCCCCCACTACGGGCAGCTTGTCAGCGCTAAATGCCACAATACAATCTTGCCAAGTTGCGGGTAAACCTGCCAAAGCCGGCAAAATGTTGCCGATACCCGCACGAATTGCGGTTTCGCTGGTTTCGCGATCGACTTTAGCATTCAAATCGCTCAAAGTCCGAGACAATTGCCCGATCCGCAAACTACCATCATTAAATTGAATTGCACCCGAATCTAAAATCGGCGGTAACAACTCCTTACCCGGTTCATCCCACAGAAAATCTACCTCAATTTTACTCGATTCAGCTTCCAATTCAAAACGTTTTAATACCGCGGGCATCACCAAAGTCCTGAGTTTTAAATCGACAGGTTCAGTCTCCAAAATCTCGGCGCGACTAAAATAAACTCCCGCAGAAATGCCAGCCGCCTTGAGCAAAGTTCGACTCCAACCTCCAGCACAAATCACCACATTTTTGCAAGCATAACTTTCTTGTACCGTCTTGACTCCAGAAATCTGATTTCCCTCTGCAATCAATCCAATTACTTCAGCAAATTCTCGACTTCCTCCCAACCGCAAAAACCCTTGACAATAAGCTATATTTGTGGCAGTCGGCGAAATGTGACCGTGACGGACAGTTAGAGCTCCGGCGATCGCACTTTTGTTCAGCAAAGGTTCCAACTCGCCAGCTTCTGCAACGCTCAAAAGCTGCGGAGGAATGGCAAAATGCGCGTAATTTGCCGCAACTTTTTCGGGATCAGTACCCGCATCAATTGTCAGCAACAAATCCAACTCGCGAAACTCCGTATCAGCATCTAATTCCGCAGATAAATGGCGGTGGCGTTCGATACCTTCCCGACACAATTGACGAGTTAAATCAGTCGTGCCAGACCAATAAGCTAAGCCGCCATAACTAAAACGAGTACCATTTTGCATAATAGCGTCTCGTTCTAAAAGCAGCACAGTAAAACCTTTTTTTGCGAGTTCGTAACTCAGGGCTGCACCCGTAATCCCGCCACCGACAACAATCCAGTCGTAACTTTTCATGGGCAATTTCAAGGGAAGGAAGAAATAATGCTTTGATTTTAGCTTAGGTTGTTTCGGAACAGGCCCAAAAGTCTCTACCTACAGAAAGAGGTGATGCGCGATCGCCCTAACAGAAACTTCCACCCCTCGGGAGATGTTTGCGGCCGGAGATTTTTTGTTAAATAGTAGCAATTACAGACAGCACAAAATTAGAAACACCACAGAGGTTTTATGAGTATCGACAAACCGGGCAAAGATATGCGCCGTACTGTCAATCCGGGCGATCGCATTTCCGACGAACCGCAAAGCATCGAAGAAAAAGCTCAGCAACTGGCAGTTGACCACGTGCCAGACATCACGGGAGATGTAGTTACAGTTCCAACTTATGTGATCGTAGAAGAACCGGACGGGGAAAAGAAAGCTTTGCACCACGTCAAAGACGCCGAGGAAATTTCCGACGTAATTCGGCAGGCCCGCGTTGACGAAAATGGCGAGCGAATTTGGGATTAAGCTCAATCCAATAAAAACGGGTTTTGTACAAAATTTATCGGTAGAAATCATGGAAACAAATCAAAGAAATAGTACGCCCTATCCCAATATTCCGCCGATTCTAGAAAGTGACGACACAGAGTATCGCGACGCCGGCATTACGAGTACAGTTTCAGTTGCAGGCCATCCCCTCCACCCCGTGCTGATCGTGTTTCCGATCGCCTTTTTAGTCGCAGCCGCAGGCACGGATATCGGTTATTGGCTGACAAGCGATCCGTTTTGGGCGAGAGCTTCGGTTTGGCTGATCGGTGCAGGCTTTGCTGCGGGGATTTTGGCGGGAATCACGGGCTTTTTAGATTTTGCCAAAATTAAAAGAGTGCGCGATCGCAGTGCCGGTTGGTTGCACATGGGCGGCAATGTGGCGGCTCTGGTACTTTCGCTGATTAACCTGCTGTTGCGCCAAGGAAATGCTGCTGAGCCGATCGTGTTTACAGGTTTAGGATTGTCGGTCGTCGTTGCCACCTTGCTGGGCGTTACAGGCTGGTTCGGCGGCGAACTAAGTTTTCGCCACAAAGTCGGCGTCATCGGCCCTAGCAGTCAAAATTAGTAGGTTTCCGACCCTTTTTAGTAGGGACTTCAGTCCGTCTTCATAGGTGGATCATGAAGGAATTGCATTCCCAACGCTCGAACCTAAAGATTGTCCGATCCAATTCAGATAAGCCTCGCTGCCAGCGATAATGGGAATGGCAATAATTTCGGGAACTTCATAGGAATGGAGTTCCTGAACTTTTGTTTTTAAAGCCTCAAATTTAGCCAAATCAGTTTTAATCACCAACTGCCACTCCGACTCGGCATGAATCTCGCCTTGCCAAGTATAAATAGATCGAATTGGCGACAAACTCACACAAGCAGCCAGCTTGTGTTCAACTATAGATTTGGCGATATTCTCCGCCTCCGCCTCCGATGCAGCAGTTACCAGCACCAACCCAAAATTAACAGTCATAAGGATTTTCGATCCGATATCAACGGATTTGATACTACCAATTACTAATTACCCATTCCCAATTACCAATTACCCATTCTTAACTTCCGAAACTTCCCAAGAATTGACTTTGCACGCCCCAGCTAAGGAAAAGTAGCGCCTAGTAGATTCCGGCAAAATAGCTCCAGCCAACAAAGCATTATCTAAATTAGCTCCTATTAACGTCGCCTCGCTCAAATCTGCCGCCATCAAATCTGCTTGACACAGCTTTGCCCAATTCAGATTTGCCCCGATCAAACAACTTCCCCTAAACTTAGCCCCAGTTAAGTTTGCTCCCGCCAATTTAACGCCCCGCAACTGAGCCGCGCTGAAATTTGCTCCCGCCAAATTCGAGCCTTCCAAATTAGCTCCCATCAGTTTAGCTTCGCTGACGTTGACGCCGCTCAAATCTGCACCGCAGAGATTTACCCCTGTCAACTGCGCTCGCCGCAGACTGACTCCGGTTAATTGAGCTCCAAAAAGTTTGGCACTGTTGAGCTTTGCACCATAAAGATTGGCCCATTTAAAATTAGCTCCCATTAGATTCGCGCCGAGGAAGTTAACTAATTGCAAGTCAGCGCTGCACAAATTGGCATTCCACAACACAGCACTCCGCAGGTTGGCGCCACTTAAAGTTGCGCCACTTAACTTTGCTCTCGGTAACTTTGCTTTTACCAAAAAAGCTCCGCTCAAATTAGCTTTTGTCAAATCTGCGTCTGAGAGTTGGATTTCGCCCATTTTGGCAAAACTCAGATTTGTTCTTTGCAACACTGCGCCTTTGAGTGTTGCTTTGGTGAGAAACGCTCTGCTGAGGTTCGCCCCGGAAAGATTAGCTCGCGAAAGGTTGACTCCGATTAAGATTGCTCCGCTGAGGTTTGCCCCGCGCAGATCGGCTCCAGCAAAGTCTCTTTGTCCTTTTTCGTAATTGTTGAGCAGTTCGCTAACTTCCATAGGGCGTCATACCTTCTCAGATTGGTGGGGGTTCGATCGAGAAATCTTTACCGGGAGGTTGTTTGAGAAATTCTACTGTTAGAAAAATTAGACTGTTTCACCATTGGCATTAAACGGTATAACTTCTGGTAACATTACTTTATGTTCAAACGCGATCTCTTAATAAAGATTTTATATTGTTCTCGCGGTTGCGAACCTGATTTCGGTATGTTTGAATTAAAAGTTAATGTTTCTTGACATAGATAGTCATTGCTTAACGATCGACATTAATCCGCAATTTCAAACGCAGCGTGCCCTTAAATCCTGCGGGAGGTTGCCAGGAAGTTAAGGCTTTCTTGAGAGTTTCAACGGCGTCTGTTGCTTGCAGCGTCGAGGTTTGAGTGTCGTTAGCGAAGCCCTCGAAGAGGATCGCCACTTTCACAACGCGGCCATTTTGTATGGATAAATCCCACACCGTCTCGCCGCTAACCCCCGCTGGGAGATTAACAGATTGCAGGTATTGAGTCAGAGAGGCGATCGCCCCCGCATCCAATCCTTGGGCGCTGACTACAAGTAGTCGAGGAGCAATTTGCTGCTGGCGTGGTGGTGCCGGTAGCACCATTCTCGCAGGAGCTGGATTCACCGGGGCCGGGCTGTTAATCCCGCCAAAGTTGCGAGTGCCGCCTCTCGTTTGTTCGCTCTCCTCCCGCTGGAAAATACCGTCATAGTTGACACCCTGCGGCAATTCGACAGGCACTTGCACGCGACGACGAGATCCATCTGGTTCGACTCGCACTTCTTCGCTCACAGCCACAAAAGCCGTGTATTCCGACAGCAAGTGATAAGTTAGAGCAGTATTAGTCACAGCTTCCACCAGAGATTTAGTCTCGCCGCCAAACATTTGATTCATTAAATCTTTAATGCGCGATCGCCCCCAAAGTTGAGCTACCGCCGGATTGCCAAAATCCGTAGCGGTTGGTGTGACTGACGTTGACTCCCGCTGCCGCCCGCCGGATTGAGCAAAATTCACAGGTAAAATCTGCTCGTAAGCTTTGCCGCCCGCTTGAGTGCCGCGGATGCGCAGTTGGCCATTTGTTCGATCGCTCTTTTTGCCAAACAACACCAGCGGCTGACTCGCAAACAAATCCGGCGGTGCGATCGGATAAATCTCCGGTTTTTCCCCAATTCCTTCCCAATTAATTTGAATATTAGTCAATACCGGACTATTAATTTGGCGGAAAAACTTTTCTGCCACTTCTCCTGACGGTTCATCTTGACGAATTACTTGAGACGTGCCTCTTCCCACTTGGGCCAAACGGTTGAGCAAAAACCGATTCACCGAACTACCCACACCAAAACTATAAAGTCGATTTCCCGGTTTTAGACTCCGCTGCACCAGGGTCAGCACTTCATTTTCATTGCCAATGTAACCGTCAGTAATTAGTACAATACTCCGCAGCCTTTCCGTTGGTGCAGCCGGAAACTTGATCACGGCTTGAATGCCGTTGAGCAGTTCTGTGCCGCCGTTAGCCTGCAACTGATCGATATAATTCATTGCGCTTTGTCGATTTTCCGCAGTATTCGCTAAAGGAGTAGTTGAAAGCGCTTTCGCCGTGTTGGCAAAATCAATAATAGTAAAAGTATCCTTGGGATTCAGCCCTTGAATGAAGCGGCGCATCAACTCCTGAGATTTTACCAGCGGATCGCCCTGTTGAGAACCGGAAGTATCCATCAAAAATACGACATCTTTCGGTACAATTTCATTGCTTTTGTAGTTTAATGCTGGAATCAAATAAGTAGCAAAATGTCCGCCCCGTTGGTCGGCTTGACTCAGGACTGTGGCGCGAGTATTTTCGCCTGCTACTCGATAGCGGAGAATTAAATCTTTATTGGGAATTGTGTCAGAATTGGCTAGTTGGACGCGCACAGTATTGCCGCTGCGTTCTGTTGTAATTTGATGGGAAGTAGAGCGGACATCGCCGATCGCAACTCCGGCATCTATTTCTACCGAAACAGCGATATCGTGACCCGATCGCGTGCTTGAAGGCAAAACAGGCGGGTTAATGCGATCGGCATCGGTCGTATTTCGCGAAACATAGCGCGGGCCAACTACTGTGGGAAACACAAATTCGTAATCGCCATCGGCAAATTTGAGACTTTCGGTATAGCGAATCGTAACTTCAATTTTTTCTCCCGGTTTGATATTAGCCAGAGACTGAGTAAAAATATTATCGCGTTCTTGTTCCAACAAACCCGCAGTCCGGCCTTGCTGGCGAGCTTTTTGGTAAATTTCCAAAGCTTCATCGCGGCGTTTGATATCAGCTTTAATAATGCGATCGCCGATTTTAATTTCCATGTCATCCACCGCCGCTTCATCGGGCAAAGGAAATACATAAACAGCTTCTAAAGATTCGGGAAAAGGATTTTCAAACTTTTGTACAACTTCTACGCGGGAGATATTGCCAGCAATTTTGGCTTTAACTTCAGTCCGTTTGAGAGGAAAGACTTGCTCTGTGGCTGTATTTTGAGTTTTGACGAACAAACCGCCGACTGGACAGCGAGTTTGGGGCGATCGCGCGCGATCACAACTAACATCGTTACTAGCGAGGATTTTCGGAGGCCCAGACGAATGATTTTGCCGCTTTGCATTGGCCACGGCCCCATTGGGAGCGAGCCACACGCCGCACTCGTTAGCGAAGCCCTCGAAGAGGATCGCTGCGAGCAATGCGATACCAGTAGAAAGCAACCGTTGAGGGGATATAACGCAGACAAACTTCATAGCTATTTTTTTAGCAGATTCTCAGATGCTTTTTATACCATGACTTTAACCTTCGCAAAACGTTCCTCAGTTAGCTATTGGGGAAAAATGACTGAACGGGATTTTAGGTTTTAGATTAAAGATTTTAGAATTGACTCCACAGGCGCAGACTGGCGCTAGCATCGGTATTGGAGTCGGTTTGGGCGATCGACTGCTAACCCAACCTACAAGATTGTATGATAGTGAGATAGCTTAAATAATTCTAACCTCAACCTCTCAACCTCTAATAAATTTAAACTACCATGAGTTTTATTAATCCCAAAACCGACTTTGCCTTTAAAAAAATCTTCGGCTCTGCTGACAGCAAAGACATTCTGATTAGCTTCTTAAATGCCATCCTCTACGAAGCAAATCCGGTCATCGAAGATTTAGAAATTCTCGATCCTTATTTGGCTCCAAAAATCAAAGGTGTCAAGAATACTTATTTGGATGTTAAAGCTAAAATTGGTGGTAGCAAAACTGTGATCATTGAAATGCAAGTGTTGAACGTAGAATCCTTTGAAAAGCGGATTTTGTATAATGCCACTAAAGCTTACTCAGTGCAATTGAAAAGCGGAGAAAACTATGATTTATTGAATCCCGTAATTGCCCTGACAATTACCGACTTTGAAATGTTTGAGCATCTGGAAACAGTAATTTCGCGGTTTTGTATCAAAGAGAAAAACAATCGAATCGATTATTTAGCGGATGAGTTAGAATTTGTCTTTGTTGAGTTGCCAAAATTTGACAAAACCTTAGAAGAATTAGAGACACTGACTGACAAGTGGATATATTTCATGAAAACCGCTCGGACGTTAAGGTCTGTACCAGAAGAGTTGGGGAATGTACCGGAACTCCGCAAAGCTTTTGCAATTGCCAATGAAGCAAATCTCGATCCTGATGAATTGGACGATTTAGAAAGGCGAGAAATTTTTATTCAAGACCAGCGCGGTGCAATGACGAAAGCTACCAGAATCGGGATTGAACAAGGAAGAAAAGAAGGTATCGAACAAGGTATCGAGCAAGGTATCGAGCAAGGAATCAGACAAGGTATCGAACAAGGTATCGAACAAGGAAAGCAGCAGTTACAGCAATTAGTTGTGTCGCTGTTGGAGCGCCGTGTCGGGCCGCTGTCGTCGGAGATTCAAGCTCGCATCAGTCAGTTATCCGCTGAGCAATTAGAGAATTTAGGAGAGGCTGTTTTAGATTTGGCGAGTATGTCAGATTTGACCGATCGCTTGCAGACATATTCTTGATGAAAGTAAAAAAGGGTTGGTCTCTGGCGGGCCCTTCGTCTCCTCCAAAAGCGAACCGAGGAAAAAGCAAGAGTTGTGAAATGGGCGATCACACTCCAAACCCATGCCAACCGCCCGATCGAGCTAATGGCCCACTCGTCATGTCTCCACCCGTATTTGAGAAATGCTGAAACCCTGCTGGACAATTTTCGATTTTAGCTCTTAGAGTTGAGTGTTACCCTTCTCTTAACTAGAAACATCTAAAGTTGAAAATCTATGAGCAAATTTGTGTTTGTGACCGGCGGCGTGGTTTCCAGTATCGGTAAGGGAATTGTCGCTTCTTCCCTTGGCCGCCTATTGAAGTCCCGAGACTATTCTGTCTCGATTTTGAAGCTAGACCCCTATATTAACGTTGACCCCGGCACTCTCAGCCCGTTTCAGCACGGAGAAGTCTTCGTCACCGAAGACGGTGCGGAAACAGACCTGGATTTGGGGCACTACGAGCGTTTTACCGATACTTCCATGTCTCGCCTCAACAGCGTCACCACGGGTTCCATTTATCAAGCCGTGATTAATAAGGAACGCCGCGGCGAGTATCAGGGGAGCACGGTGCAGGTGATTCCCCACATCACTAACGAGATTAAAGAGCGAATTTTCCGTGTAGCAAAAAATACTAATCCCGATGTGGTGATTACGGAAATCGGTGGCACGGTGGGAGATATTGAATCTTTGCCGTTTTTGGAAGCAATTCGCCAGTTTCGCAAGGCTGTCGGGCGGCAAAATGTTGTGTATATGCACGTCACGCTGATACCTTGGATTCCTTCGGCTGGGGAGATGAAAACTAAACCGACTCAGCACTCGGTTAAGGAGTTGCGGTCGATCGGCATTCAACCAGATATTCTAGTCTGTAGGTGCGATCGGCCTTTACCTTTGGGCCTGAAACAAAAATTGTCGGAATTCTGCAACGTACCCGAAGAATGCGTCATCACCGCCCAAGATGCCAAAAGTATCTACGAAGTGCCGCTGATGATGGAACAGGAAGGTTTAGCGGAACAAACCATCAATTTGCTGCAACTCGAACAGCGGCCACCCGATTTGACTCAGTGGCAAACCTTAGTCAAACGGCTGTATAGCCCCAGCCACAAGATTGATATTGCTTTGGTTGGCAAATACGTGCGCTTGAACGATGCTTATCTGTCCGTGGTGGAAGCTTTGCGGCACGCAGCAATATCGATCGGCTGTGACCTGAATTTGCACTGGATTAACTCAGAAGATTTAGAATCGGGAAACCTCGATAACTATCTCAAAGATATGAACGGCATTGTTGTGCCCGGAGGTTTTGGAATTCGGGGAGTTGACGGCAAAATAGCGGCGATCGAATATGCCAAACAGCATAAAATACCATTTTTGGGATTGTGTTTGGGGATGCAGTGTGCTGTGATTGAATGGGCTCGCAACACCGCCCAACTAGAGAATGCCAACAGCGCTGAATTTGACCCAGATACGACCAATCCAGTCATTAACTTATTGCCGGAACAGCAAGATGTAGTCGATTTGGGCGGTACAATGCGACTGGGTTTGTATCCGTGCCGCGTCAACCCAGATACGCTAGCTTTCCAACTTTACCAGAAAGAAGTCATTTACGAGCGGCATCGCCACCGCTACGAATTTAACAACGCCTACCGCAATCTTTTCTTAGAATCAGGTTATGTAGTCTCCGGGACATCTCCCGACGGCCGATTGGTAGAAATGATCGAATTACCCAATCATCCTTTTTTCATCGCCAGTCAATTTCACCCCGAATTCCAATCTCGACCTAGCGCCCCGCACCCATTGTTTCAGGGGTTTATCGAGGCTGCCAGCGTCCAGGGAAACCAGGATTTGTTAGAAACTGAGGCTCGCGACTTGGTGGCCGGGAAACTTGCCGGCACCTAATCTCCTATCGTGTGCGATCGATTAGTTCTGATATATTAGAAGTCTGTAGGGGCGGGTGAGTACAGACAATATTCAAATAGGGCAGATAGTCGATCGTACTCTCACCCGCCCAACCCAAAAATCGGATTTAATTGGGGTGGCACTTACCAGACACGATATCGGGCAGCATTCTCAACGAGTGAAAAACCTCACCTCCTGGCCCTAGCATAGGGGTTGGGGGGCTAGTACCCGAAGGGAGAAGACAGAAGGTAAAAATTCTTAGTATTTTCACTTAACTTTTTAGCTGAGATTTCAATGGTGATACCAGTTTCAAAAAAGAATGCAACTGTAGGCAAGATCCAAACCCATACAGAATCTGTCATTCCCCATCTAAAATCTAAAATCTAAAATGGTATGAGTTGTCAAACTATCCTAAAATACCAGGAAACGCAGGTTTGAGGAGGTTTTTGTGGCGTATTGGAGCAAATTTACTTATGAGAAAAGTACATACATAATTGACCTTGACACTATTAGTGCTTTTTCTAGCGAACTAGATAACAAGCGTATCACATTTTGGCTGCCTAATAGCAGTCAGCCGATTATCCTGAATCCCCAAGGCAATCATGAGGCTTATAAGCAAGTTCTCGATTACCTCAAAAAAACGATCGATCGCAATTCTAAAGGTTCGTGGATTAAAATTAATTATGACCGCAAGGAATTTGCGATCGATCTCAGTAGAATTAGCTCTTTTGCTTGCGAACAGAACGGTCGGCTAATCAGCTTTTTCCTACCTGACAGCGCAACTAATATTATTATCATGCGCGAAGGCAACTCGGACGATTATCAAAAAATTCTGGATTACATTAAAAATACGACTGGACACTCTCTGCTATGAAGAAGTCATTAGTTATTAGTTATTGGTCATTAGTCATTAGTCATTAGTCATTAGTTATTCAGTGATTTTAGCGACTTGCCAAGCTAGTTTTGCTGCGCCTACCATGCCTGCTTGATTGCCAAGTTCAGCTACCAATAACTGCAAATCTTCGCGAGAACTCGGTAGCACCCGCCGCTCAATTTCGGCTCGAACTGTTGGCAAGAAAAACTCTGCACCGGCACTAATTCCGCCACCGATAATAATAGCTTCGGGTGTTAAAACATAAATTATACTTGCTAAGCCTATACCGAGATAGCGCCCGTAATTTTGCCAATATTCTAAAGCTTTGTCATCTCCAGACTTAGCTAGATTTGCTAATTCTAGGGGTTCTAAACCCGTTTCTCGGCGAATTGCTTGCACGGAAACGTGTTGTTCTAAGGAGCCGCGATTGCCGCTATTGCACTCTGGGCCGTCGGGATTTATGGCAATTAATCCGAGTTCTCCGGCGGCGCCTTGATGACCTGAAAATAGTTTGCCGTCTAGGATAACTGCACCGCCTACTCCTGTTCCTAATGTTAGTAAGATGAGGTTTTTAAAGTGCTTTCCTGCGCCTAACCAAGCTTCTCCCAATCCGGCACAGTTGGCGTCATTTGCTAATATTGTCGGTATTCCGGTTTTGGCTTCCAACCAGTCAGCGAGGGGGACGTTGTGCCAGTTTTTGAGGTTAATTGCGACTCTGGCTATTCTGCCGGCGGCGTCTGCGGGGCCTGGTGTGCCAATGCCGATCGCCCCTACAGCATTTTCTACCGGATTCAGTTGTAAAATAGCATCGGTGATGGCGGCTAAAACGGCTTCCGGCGTTGCGGGTTGAGGAGTTGGTACTGTTAAGGATTGATGACAAATGCCGTCTGTGCTAAATCTGCCGAGTTTGATTGCGGTGCCGCCTAAGTCAATGCCGATTACTTGTGCCATTACGAATTAAGTTTGTGGATGCAAGGATTGGGGATTAATCCTCATAGTATCAACAGATTGTAGGGTACACTGTGTGCACCTTACAGATTGCAGGAATTATTGCGGTGTAACTCTTCCCGCACAGTAGTGCCAGAAGTCGTAATTCCTATGTTAGGCGATCGCCTGGATATTGCCGATCGCCTAAGCGCGTGAAGTAGAGTGGGTAGTTAGCGATCGTACTGAAGGCGATCGGCAATATCTCTAGCAACTTGCCCAATTCATAAACTTTCAGTTATATTAAAGCGTATTCAACAGGGATACAGAATCATGATGTTGTCAACACTCCTCGCCGTAGCATCAATAGTTTTGGCTGCTCTACTAAGATACACGCAACTCAAACTCTCAAAAGTTGAAAAAAGTTTACGTAAGTATGACACAATCTTTTCTAAAGAAAAGTTTGAAAAGCAATTAGATTCAAATATAAATCTCAAACAAAGGGAACTCGACCAGATAGTCTTCGAGCAACAGAGACTAAATGCTCAGCTCATAAGAATCCAGCAAAAACTCAATGAAGTTCAAGAAGAAGAATTAGTTCAATCTTTTGGATTTTATCAATCTAAGTATAATTTTGGCAGTTCTGAAGAATATAAGGTCAGACTTGATAATATCAGAAGCCAACAAAGTAAAATGCTGAAAAATAAGACGGCTGCGATCTGTCATGCACCCTGGACAGTAGTTGGCAGCAAAACCCAAGGTAAAAAACTGAGCGATGACTTTCTCACACTTATACTAAAAGCCTTTAACGGTGAGTGCGATGCCGCAATTCTTCAGGTCAAATACAGCACTTCCAGATGTTATGAGGTACAGTAGCAGCAATTAGTAAACCAGTTTTTGAGATGTTTCGGATTCATTAAATCCAAAGCCACAGCAATTATGGTGTCAACCATTTTAGTGGTGGTTGGTGAAAACTGTCGCA